>NZ_JAIWYK010000370.1:0-227 GCF_022030075.1 Anoxybacillus sp. LAT27 | reverse complement strand
ATCGACATCAAACGCCATCACGATTTTCGTATTGTTGTTTTTCGAAAAATTATAGTTTAAAAAGGCGGTGCCTAAATTGCCGACGCCAAACAAGGCGACTTCGGTCACCTCATCCTCTTCAAGCGTCCGGCGGAAAAACGACAACAAATAATTGACATTATACCCGTATCCCTTTTTACCAAGCGCGCCAAAATAGGAGAAATCGCGGCGGATCGTCGCCGGATCGA
>NZ_JAIWYK010000369.1:0-227 GCF_022030075.1 Anoxybacillus sp. LAT27 | reverse complement strand
GCGAGCTCGGCTACTTAAAGCCGCTCAAAACGACGAACCCGGACTTATTGCTCGGCGTGTGCGGCTGTATGTCGCAAGAAGAATCGGTTGTCAAGAAAATTTTAAAGCAATACCAATACGTCGACCTTATTTTCGGCACGCACAACATCCATCGCCTGCCGTACATTTTGCATGAGGCGTACATGTCGAAAGAAATGGTCGTCGACGTATGGTCGAAAGAGGGCGAC
>NZ_JAIWYK010000368.1:0-227 GCF_022030075.1 Anoxybacillus sp. LAT27 | reverse complement strand
AAATGGACAGTTTGAAATTGATTGGAGCTCGGGACAACAAAATTCTGCAAGGCCACTTTTAACAAATACGCTTCTAGATTCTATGGATGAAGAAGAGATATGGAAAGTTTTAGTCGAAGAAATTGGTAAAGAGGTATCTGATGGGATTATCGTCGTTGACCAAAATAATAAAATTTTATACATGAATCCTTACGCTTATTCTGTAACTAGAGCCAAACAAGGGGACG
>NZ_JAIWYK010000367.1:0-227 GCF_022030075.1 Anoxybacillus sp. LAT27 | reverse complement strand
ACGGCGGTCTGGTCATCGCCAATCCGGTGCCGGAAGCGGACGCGCTGAATCACCGCGAGATCGAAGCCGTCATCCAGCAAGCGCTGGCGGAAGCGAAGGGAAAGGGCATCACCGGAAAACAAGTGACACCGTTCCTGCTCGACCGGGTCAAACTGTTGACGGCCGGCAAGAGCCTGCAGACCAACATCGCCCTGGTGAAGCACAACGCGGAGGTGGCGGCCCGAATC
>NZ_JAIWYK010000366.1:0-227 GCF_022030075.1 Anoxybacillus sp. LAT27 | reverse complement strand
ACTTCGCCAACTCGTACCGGAAGCGGTACGACAGCCATTACGCCCTCATCCCGCCGCACATTACATTGAAATACCCGTTTGAGGCGGATGAGGAGCAAATCAAAGAAATGACGAAAGAGCTGCGCCGCATCGCAGCGGAAACGGAGCCAATTCCGATCAAAGTGACGAAATTCAGCTCGTTTTACCCGACAAGCCCTATCATTTATTTGAAAGTCGAGCCAAACGAA
>NZ_JAIWYK010000365.1:0-227 GCF_022030075.1 Anoxybacillus sp. LAT27 | reverse complement strand
AAACTGCCCCAAGTCGTTGATGAAGTAATGCAAGTTTTTTCCTTCATAGCGGGAAGCGCTTTCGATTTCGAGCCGGCGCGGCTGAAAGGCGCCGTTTCCGGCGGTGATGATGACCGTTTTCGAATAATGGATTTGTTGATTGGTGACGAGTTTAAACGTTCCGTCCTCCTGCTTTTCAAGCGTGTCGACCGACTCGTTCAGGCAGACGGTCGGCGAAAATAGGTCCA
>NZ_JAIWYK010000364.1:0-227 GCF_022030075.1 Anoxybacillus sp. LAT27 | reverse complement strand
GCCCGAGCAGCAGCAGGCCCGACAGCAGGACACCCGCAGCGGTGCCGATGCCTCTTTGAACGGTGCGTGTCAACGCTGAGGCGAAATTGCGCTGAAGGACCAAGGCTACCGTCAGTGAAATCCAATAGGACCTCTCGTGATGGAGAAACATTCCGACTGTTTCTGCCGCCGTCATGCATAGCGCAACCCGAAGCGTATACTGCCAGCCGGAAACATGTGCCAGCGAA
>NZ_JAIWYK010000363.1:0-228 GCF_022030075.1 Anoxybacillus sp. LAT27 | reverse complement strand
GCCAATTTCGCCCCCGCCTCAAGCAACTTCGTTTCCGTTTTCATGTCAGTAAACAACAACCATTCCCCGTGCAACAGCATGCGGTCGAGTGAATGAATGAGCGACTCAACAAGCGGCGCGGCTCGCTCTGTCGACTGTTGGGCAGCGGCATGCGCAAATTGTTCGAGCTGACGGACCATATCACGCTGCCAAACACGAAAATCGTGCACGAGTTGCACCATTTTTTCC
>NZ_JAIWYK010000362.1:0-228 GCF_022030075.1 Anoxybacillus sp. LAT27 | reverse complement strand
AGCGGCAAGGAAGCAGCAGCTTTGCCAAAAGCGCGGCGCGGAGATCGTCCGTTGCACGATCCGGGGACAAATTGTTGGCAGGCAGACCATCGAGCGGGAAGCGAAAGTTATGTATATTGCCCACCATCAATTTTTAATTCAGCAAAGGGGTTCACTATATATAGAAGAACAGGTTGAGGAGCGATGCGCCTGTTTTGTTCGCGGTGAGCTTGTAGCTGATGAACCGAT
>NZ_JAIWYK010000361.1:0-228 GCF_022030075.1 Anoxybacillus sp. LAT27 | reverse complement strand
ATCACCGCACTCAATTGGCGCCCGTGGGTCGAGGAGGCACTTGCTGCGCGTAACTCCAGCGCCTACGCCTCGCTGCGCGCCATGCCCAAGCTGGGCCGCATGCCGTGCCTGGCCAATAATGAGGTGCGTCTGCTGGTGAACGGCGACGCGACCTTCAGCGCGATTTTTGAAGCCATCCGAAACGCGAAAACCGCCGTGCTGTTCCAGTTTTTCATTATTCATGACGAC
>NZ_JAIWYK010000360.1:0-228 GCF_022030075.1 Anoxybacillus sp. LAT27 | reverse complement strand
AATCAGAATAAGCGGCGACGATGATTTGTTCCAACGCCGTTCGTCCAAGGAGCGGGGCCGCTTTGTCAAGCAGCTCCTGTCCAACGATGGCGACTCTCGTTTCGCAATCATTGACGTAAAAGGAAAGCTCCTCTGAGGTGTTCATCGGATTGATCGGCACGACGATCGCTTCAGCGCGCAAAATGGCATAGTAGGAGATGACAAACTGCGGAGAATTTTGCATGTACA
>NZ_JAIWYK010000359.1:0-228 GCF_022030075.1 Anoxybacillus sp. LAT27 | reverse complement strand
AGAGATGGAGCGGATCCTGAAAGCAGCGGAGGAGCGCGTGGAGCGCGGCGAGGTTCCCACCGAGGAAGACTACCAGTTTCACCGCGTCATCTGCCGCTCCAGCCGCAACTCCATCCTGCATCGCATCTGGGCGCCGCTCGTCGAGTACAGCGACAGCGTCCGCAGCGAATCGCTGGGACGCGAAGGCCGGGCCCGCACCGCGCTGGCGGAGCACCGTCGGATCATGGA
>NZ_JAIWYK010000358.1:0-228 GCF_022030075.1 Anoxybacillus sp. LAT27 | reverse complement strand
AAGCAGGAATACCCCGGCATCGACATGGAGATGAGGGAGTACAGCGCCAAGCGGCTGGAGGTGCAGGTGGAGCAGGGACACATCGACGTCGGGCTGACGGTGCTCCCGGTCAACACGCAATCATTTGCCGCCGTTCCGCTCTCGGCGGAGGACCTGGTTGCCATCGTTCACCGGGAGCATTGGCTTTCCGGCAGGGAGTCGGTCAGTCTGGCGGAACTGAAGGCCGAG
>NZ_JAIWYK010000357.1:0-228 GCF_022030075.1 Anoxybacillus sp. LAT27 | reverse complement strand
AGCGCGTAACGCATCAACCGCCTGCCTGTTTTGGCCAGGCTGCCGGCGGTCCGGTCCATCTCCAAATCGAACTGTTCCTTCTCCATACTCACGTTTTGTTTCACCCGCTCCCGGTCAGTTTTGCTTCCACTTGCTGGCGTTCAAACTGTTCCTTGTACCAGCCGCCTTGTTCCATAAGCTGATCGTGCGTGCCCCGCTCCACAATCCGTCCCTCGTCGAGCACCAGGA
>NZ_JAIWYK010000356.1:0-228 GCF_022030075.1 Anoxybacillus sp. LAT27 | reverse complement strand
AGACCGTCTAGCGCGCAGTACGTGACGCCGAGCTCGACCTGCCGATCGGATTGCAACCAATAGGCCGGGTCCGTTGACCAACGCAGGATCGTTATCGCCTCGTGCGCAAAAATGGGACCCATGGAAAAGGTCATGCGAACGGCCTCCAGGTGTTTTTGACGACGGTGGACGCGGCGCGCTTTCCGGCCGACGGCGTGGCGTGCTTGTCGCCGCTCGTGACGGCGTAGC
>NZ_JAIWYK010000355.1:0-228 GCF_022030075.1 Anoxybacillus sp. LAT27 | reverse complement strand
AAGAGGAGTCGAACAAAAACAAAGAGCTGGATTGGCAAAATGACGGAATGGAAACGGACGCAGCCGGACAACTATCTTCAGAGGAAAAGAAGCCGGCGCAAATAGAACCATTGTGGCTTGCCCCTTCCATCGTGGCTGCTTTGGCTGTTGCACCAATTTGGGCAGCTGCAGGCGCGCCGCTTTTAGTGACAGATACAGATAAGCAGACGGAAGGGAAAACTAGTGATC
>NZ_JAIWYK010000354.1:0-228 GCF_022030075.1 Anoxybacillus sp. LAT27 | reverse complement strand
TACACCATCGGCCTGATGAGATCGATTCCCGAGCTGGACGAGGAGCGGGAGTACCTGGACACCATCCCGGGCGCGGTGCCGCTGCCCAACCAGATGCCGAAGGGCTGCCGGTTTGCCCCGCGCTGCGCGCAGGCCATGCCGATCTGCCACGAACAGCCGCCCGAGCTTTTGCAGTTGGACGGCCACAAATGCCGCTGCTGGCTGTACGCGGAAGGGAGGGATGAGGCA
>NZ_JAIWYK010000353.1:0-228 GCF_022030075.1 Anoxybacillus sp. LAT27 | reverse complement strand
GAGCTGGTCGCCGACGCCAATGTCCGCCGCCTGTATCTGGGCGAGAGTTTCTCGCTGTGAGGCAATGCGCCGGGCAGCTGCCATGATCGTCGCCCTGGCTTGGGCTGGGGATTGGTCGGACGTCGTCATTGTTCAGCCCCTTTACGTCGCCCCAGCGAAAGCTGGGGCCGCTCGCAATAATGGGACTGTCTGGCCAGCGACCCCAGCTTGCGCTGGGGTGACGATAGA
>NZ_JAIWYK010000352.1:0-228 GCF_022030075.1 Anoxybacillus sp. LAT27 | reverse complement strand
GCGGGGGGATTGACTGCTTCGTGGCGATCCAGACCCCTGAAGCGAAGCAGGACGCGTTCGTCCTCGTCGACGAGCTGCGCCGCGCCGGGGTGTCCGCCGATCTGGACTACCTGGACCGCAAAATGAAGGCGCAGGTCAAACAGGCGGACCGGCTGGGCGCCGCGTTTACGGCGATTATCGGCGAAGCGGAGCTGGCAAACGGCACGGTCGTCCTCAAGGAGATGGCGA
>NZ_JAIWYK010000351.1:0-229 GCF_022030075.1 Anoxybacillus sp. LAT27 | reverse complement strand
AGGTCGTCGCCTTTGAAATCGATGGCCGGCTGCTGCCGATTTTGGCGGATACATTGTCCCCCTACGACAATGTGCGCATTATTCACCAAGATGTGTTGAAGGCGGATTTGCATGCGGTCATTGCGGAAGAGCTGGCCGATGTGAACGACCGGATGGTGGTCGCTAACTTGCCGTATTATGTGACCACACCGATCATTATGAAGCTGCTTACCGACCGGCTCCCAATCCG
>NZ_JAIWYK010000350.1:0-229 GCF_022030075.1 Anoxybacillus sp. LAT27 | reverse complement strand
CGCCGGGGAAATTCCTGAGTGGGCTGAATCGGCCCACCCAAGAATTTCGACGTTTTGAAGGAGGGTTTGTTTAATGATAGAAATAGAAAAACCGAAAATCGAGGTTGTGGAAGTAAGCGACGACAACTCGTACGGGAAGTTCGTTGTTGAACCTCTGGAGCGCGGATACGGCACCACTCTTGGCAACTCGCTGAGACGGATTCTCCTCTCGTCTTTGCCAGGCGCGGCA
>NZ_JAIWYK010000349.1:0-229 GCF_022030075.1 Anoxybacillus sp. LAT27 | reverse complement strand
ACGTACAGGTGGGTTCTTCCGGCCAATTTATTTTGGGGTATTCCCTTCATCAGAGGCCGGGCGACACTCGTTGTCTTCTCCCGCATTTGGAGACCGTTCGAGAGAAGTACGGCGTGGAACCCGAACGTTTGATCGCTGACGCGGCTTATGGCTCGGAAGAGAACTACGTGAAGCTGGAAGAGAAGCACATATCGGCCTTGATCAAGTACCATACGTATGAGAAGGAGAT
>NZ_JAIWYK010000348.1:0-229 GCF_022030075.1 Anoxybacillus sp. LAT27 | reverse complement strand
CGCTGCGCAGCCCGTTTTGGCAGTACAAATAGATCGGCTGGTCTTTGCGCAATTCTTTCATGCGCATGCGAAGCTGCGTGAGCGGGATGTTGCGCGCCCCTAAAATATGTCCAGCCGCAAACTCATCCGGTTCGCGGACATCAATCAATTGCGCTTTCCGGTAGCCGGCGCGGAACTCTTCCTCTGTCAATGCTTTGACAATTCTCCGCTGCCAGAAGTACGTAATGAC
>NZ_JAIWYK010000347.1:0-229 GCF_022030075.1 Anoxybacillus sp. LAT27 | reverse complement strand
CTTTCCACCGGTGAAGGCATGTCAATCACTCCTAGGTTATTTATTCTCTTTTTTATCATAACCAAAACGAGGAACGTCCCGCATCTTTTTTGCCTCTCGTTCGGCTTGGCGTCTATGCCCAAAAAGCAAGGCTGGGTCGGCGCCCCCATTCCGAGCGAACGACAGTTGTTTTTCTTGAACAAAAGAACGGTTTGTTCTATTGTAATCATGATGATCACAGAAAGGAGAA
>NZ_JAIWYK010000346.1:0-229 GCF_022030075.1 Anoxybacillus sp. LAT27 | reverse complement strand
ATCCGATCTCACGGCTGCCAACGCCGATATCACCAGCTGGCACGTCGGTGTGTTCACCAAGGTGACGGTAGAGCTCGGTCATGAAGGACTGGCAGAATCGCATGACCTCATCCTCGGACGCGTCATGGGGATCAAAGTCCGACCCACCCTTCGCGCCACCGATCGGCATGCCAGTCAGAGCATTTTTGAAGATCTGCTCAAAACCAAGGAACTTAATCGTTCCTAAGTA
>NZ_JAIWYK010000345.1:0-229 GCF_022030075.1 Anoxybacillus sp. LAT27 | reverse complement strand
CTCGGGTTATTCGCCTTCTCTCAGAAACCGTTCGATGCGGTTCCTGATGGCATCGCGGACGCTGCGAAAGCTGTCCATGATCTCCGCCTCGGTACCGGAGGCTTTGGCCGGGTCGTCGAAGCCCCAGTGCCATTTGACCACATGCTTGTTGGCAATCACCGGGCAGTGCTCATCCGCGTGGCCGCACAGCGTAATGACGTAATCGGCGCGGTTCAGCACTTCCGGGTCA
>NZ_JAIWYK010000344.1:0-229 GCF_022030075.1 Anoxybacillus sp. LAT27 | reverse complement strand
TCCCGTTTTCGCCTGCCGGGATCGTGCATGACGGAGACGGCGTGCGTAAACGCCCGCAAGCCTTCCGGACCGCGGTAGCGCCCGATGCCGCTCTGCTTTACGCCGCCGAACGGCAGATGGGGGTTGGCGTAGCTGACCAGGCAGTCGTTGATGCAGACATTGCCGGTTTCCAACTGCAGCGCGACTCGTCTGGCCTTTGTCTCGTCCTGCGACCAGACAGAAGCGTTCA
>NZ_JAIWYK010000343.1:0-229 GCF_022030075.1 Anoxybacillus sp. LAT27 | reverse complement strand
CTCTGCGGCCGTCCTCACCCTTCGATCGACAAAACCAATGTCCGCCAAAAAATCATAAAAATCAAAATACGCCGACTGCATTGCAGTCTGTGAGATTCCCGCATTCATGGAAACGCTTTTGCCAGCCCCCTCAGGCCCGCCAAGCGTATATCCCTTGAAAATAAGATCTGCGATCGTCTTAAAGACGTTCATTTTTGAACGGTTTCCAAAGCCATTAACGACGCTAAAC
>NZ_JAIWYK010000080.1:0-16833 GCF_022030075.1 Anoxybacillus sp. LAT27 | reverse complement strand
CTCTCCATAGAAAGTTCATATCTCTAGCTTCTTTACGCTTTTCGCTTCGTTCAGTTTTCAAGGAACATCTTCATCACTATTTGAGCGACTTTCTCATGTTATCACATCACAAATCCGATGTCAACAAGTTTCGTTTTTAACCGCCGCCACATCTCAGTAGCGACGATTAGAAATATATCACGAAAACTTTTAAACGTCAACACCTTTTCTTTATTTTTTTTCAACTACATAGTGTCTATGAAATACTCCTTGTCCTTTCGTTGCAATTTTCTCAACAGTAATTAGGTGTTTTTCAACTAAAAATTCAAGCAAAATCTCCAAATCAACACCATATACCGACAACTCTTTTTCATTTAACAAATCGGCCATAGACCACGATGTTTCTCTCTTCTCCAGCACGTGTATCAGATGACTTGCTCCTTGCTTTAACTTCGAATGAATAAAAAAATCACTTGCTAAAAATAACAATTGCAATCGTTTATCAAGCGGTTCTTCACTCCCGACTAACTCTGCATACAATTTATAAATTTGCGGTTCAATCTGTTTGACCTGATTCCATACAGTAACTTCGGGATAAAAACCGTGTTCGATAATAGATAGACGAGCTAAATGATGAAGAGCATGCAACACATGATTGTACGCATCAAGCCATTGATCTTTTTCAAAAAAACTTCTCCCCTCAATGTAACGACGCACTAGCTTTGCGAACTCTATCCCCATCTTTACCTTTCTTTCCTCTTCCGGAAACTGCAATAGACGTTGACGCAATTGTCCAATATATTCGTTGCGTTCAAATAAAATTTTTCCATTTAACAACCAATTCATTACTTTACGATTTGAACCGAGCAACACCCATTCTTTTACTCGATGTTCATCTACAACGTACAATGATGCACTTTTTTCACCAAACACGTAATGTTTAATAAAAACCGCTTCTTCTCCCTCTCGAACGATAACGAATAAGATAACATCAAATAAATCCGTCTCCGGAGAATAATCCGATCCTCTTTCAACCATTAAAATACCGAGAGTGCGTGACTGACTAGCTCGCTCTTGGTAAATCGGGCGTAACACATCTTCCATAATCGAATCCTCCACTCTTCAACATTGTTTGACCGTATTCGACATTTTTTAAAAAACTCCTGCTTGGTTAATGCTTATCATTCAAAACTTATGATATAGTTATGCGTAGGAGGAGATAAATGTGGGTGTAAAATATTCAAGCAAAATTAACAAAATTCGTACGTTTGCGTTAAGTTTAATTTTTATCGGATTTTTCGTCATGTATGGAGGCATCTTTTTTCGTACATCGCCGATTGTTATGACATTATTTATGATTTTAGGACTGTTGTTTATTATCGCAAGTACAGTCGTTTATTTTTGGATTGGTATGTTGTCGACAAAGACGGTACAAGTCGTTTGCCCTTCATGTAACAAAGTAACAAAAATGCTAGGTCGAGTCGATGTATGTATGTATTGCAACGAACCACTCACCCTTGATCCAACGCTCGAAGGGAAAGAGTTTGATGAAAAATATAATCGGAAAGCAAGGGACAAAAAAAGCTGATAGCATCGATGCTACCAGCTTTTTTAATGATGTCCCTTTTGGCAATCCGGGCACGTTCCGTAAATCTCCATCCGATGATGACTTACTTTAAAACCTGTCACATGTGCCGCTAAATCTTCTACTTCATCTAAGCCCGGGTAATGGAAATCGACAATTTTCCCACATGTTTCGCAAATAACGTGATAGTGATGTGTCGTAACAAAATCGAAACGACTAGATGCGTCACCATACGTTAACTCTTTAACGAGACCGACTTCTTTAAACACGCGCAAATTATTGTACACAGTTGCGACACTCATATTTGGGAATTTTCCTTCCAAAGCTTTATAAATTTCATCCGCTGTTGGATGGGACATTGACTGAATCAAATATTCGAGTATCGCATGACGTTGCGGTGTAATACGGACGCCGGTTTCTTTCAACGTATGAAGCGCTTCTTTTAATTGATGTGCGTGCGTCACCGTCATGCCCCCCCACTTTCATTTATAAAAATTATAATTATTACTTTATAATTTTTATAAATAGTGTACAAAAAAATAAAACCTTTTGTCAATTGTATTTTCCTGAAAGAAAAAAGGGCGACTCTACACAGAATCGCCACATACGTCTTTGAGGAGGTGTGTGCTCTACTATATCGTACGCAACGATTTCATTATTTGTTTGAGCTAATCGCCTGTTTTAAAGCGTTTAGCACCTCTTCAACATGCCCATTTACTTTCACTTTTCTCCATTCTTTTATAATTTGACCATCTGGATCGATTAAAAATGTCGAACGCTCAATCCCCATATACTCTTTCCCAAAATTTTTCTTTAACTTCCACACATCATACAACTTCGCTACGTCTTGCTTTTCATCGGCAAGAAGTAAAAACGGTAAGCGATGCTTTTCAATAAACTTTTTATGTCGTTCAATGGAATCAGGGCTGATTCCGATGACAACTGCCCCAAGTTCCGTGAATACTTCGTATTGATCACGAAACTCACAAGCCTCTGTCGTACACCCTGGCGTCATGTCTTTCGGGTAAAAATATAATACGATGTACTTCCCGCGAAATTGTGACAGCGTGACGTTTTCCCCATTACTTGCTGGCAATGTAAAATCAGGTGCTTTCATGATTCTCTCCCCTTATCTTCTTTCTGCATCTATCACCGTTCGGACAACAAAAGCGGCGGGTAGTGCGTAGCCGAGCAGCGCTTCGACCATCGCAATCCACCGACCAATTCCAATCGGTACAATATCCCCGTAGCCGACCGAAAGTAATGTAACTGCACTAAAATATAAACTCGTTTCGACATATTGAAAAAAGTTAGAAGCGTTTATATTCTCCCCATTTTCTATCATAACAACATGTCCATTTATATGCAAAATTGTATACACGAGTGCAAAACCGATCATTGTCGTTGAATAAACAAATAAAATGGCAATAAAATTTTTCACTGAAATAACAGAACGTTTCGTTTGCCAAAACGAAATAAAACTCATACATATAACAAAAACGATCATGCCAATCCACACATACGTCACAACATCCCCTCCTGTTCCTTTATATATACGAGGGGATGTTTTATTTAATTCCCCGCACCACGATAACGTTTGACGCCCGCATTCCATAGCAGCAACGATAACGTAAAACATACAATGCCCATCACCGGTGTTAAAAATGAATACATATACCATTCCGTTTTACGCAAAAAATACGCCGACGGATACACGCCGACAAACGCAAACGGTAAAATCCATGTCAAAATGTAGCGAATAATACGATTATAAATATCAACCGGATATCTCCCGTAGTTTCCTATGTTATACATCATCGGCATAATTGAACTGCGCGCATCAGACCAAAAACTGATGCTTGCTAACGAAATAAAAATGCCTGCGTAAACAAACGTTCCTCCTAGCACGAACAACACAAACAAAATCGCATCATACCAATGAAACGTTATATCTAATCGAGACGCAGCATACCCCATGACAATGAAACCGGTAATACCTCCAAGGAGCGACTCGAGTTCCATTCGTTCAAGTACAATTTGAAATAAACTATGCACAGGTCGAGTTAACACTCGATCCATCTCTCCGCGCACAATATATCGTTCATTAAAATCCCAAATGTTAAAAAATGAAGCAAATAAAGCGAAAGGAATTAAAAAGAAACCATAAATAAAAATAATTTCATCGCGCGTCCAACCGTTTAATAATTGCGTATGCCCAAATACAACAAGAATAAAAATTAAATTTACCCCTTGAAACATCAGATCAGACAAAAACTCAACAACCAAATCCGTTCGATATTGCAACTTTGTCTTAATATATTGGCTCATATATTGGAAGAAAATAGACATATAAAACATATGTTCACCCCCCTTGAATGATAAGTTTTCGTTTGGCTGCTTTCCATAGCAAATAAATCGGAACGATCAATACGACACACCAAACAGCTTGAAACATCATTCCTCTGATCGCAGCATCCCCTGTGAAGCTTTCCGTAAAAATCATACTTGGGATGTAACTAATCGCTTGAAAAGGCAAGTAGTGCATCACATGTTGCGCCCACTCGGGATAAAAACTAATCGGCAAAATGAGCCCCGAAAATAAATCAATAATGAAACGTTTAGCCCGAAGTAACCCTTCCCCGTTTAACGTAAAAAATGTGACCATCCCTGCTAATAAATTGAGCTGCGAGTTAATAATAAAGCTAAGCGTTGTCGATAAAGCGAAGTAACCCCACGTATGAACATTCGTTGTAAATTGGAGCGAAAAAACGAATGTAACGATAACCATGCCCGGAAGCGAGAAGAAAAGTAAGCGAAAAATTCCTTCTCCAAGCCCTTGCATCGTTTTCATGACTAAATAGTTGTACGGACGAATCAGTTCAATCGCCACTTTGCCATCACGAATTTCCATCGCAATTTCACGATCAATGTTATTAAAATAAAACGCTCTTGCCATCCATGCGATCGCCACATACGTCGTCATTTGTTCTACTGTCATCCCTTGAATAGACGATTGCCCTCCATAAATGGCAGACCACAAAAAATAATACGCACCAATATTGATGCTATAAATAAAAATGCCGCTATAATAATTCGTTCGATAAGCTAACATCATTAAAAAACGCATACGAATCATTTCAATATATTTAGCCATGATGAATCCCTTCTTCATAAATGTTGCGAATAATTTCTTCCGTTGAAACTTCACGAATGTGAATATCTTTTAACTCATAGGAAGAAACAACTTTTCCGATCACATGTGCCATATCATTCGCGCGAACATGCGCAATCCAGCTGTATCGGTCTTCCCCTTGTTCCCATGTAACATGAACGAGCGATGTCAGCTCTTCTTTTGAAACAAGATCTCGAAATTGGAAGTGAATTTGTTTTCCTTCCCCCCAGTTTTGTTTTAAATGTTGCAATGACCCATCATAAATGATTTTCCCTTCATCGAGCATAATAACGCGTTCACAAAGCGCTTCAATATCTGTCATATCATGCGTCGTTAATAAAATCGTCGTGTTGTATTTTTCGTTAATTTCTTTTAAAAACTGACGAATTTTTAACTTAACAAGCACATCTAAACCAATTGTTGGCTCATCTAAAAATAAAAGTGGCGGATTATGAATAAGGGCGGCAGCCAATTCACAGCGCATTCGTTGACCAAGCGATAACTTGCGCACCGGCTTATCAAGTAACGGACCAATATCTAACGTTTCAATGACATGCTCCATATGTTCGTTATAGTCTTGGTCAGAAACGCGGTATACTTTTTTTAACAACCGGAATGACTCTTGCACCGCAATATCCCACCATAATTGCGATCGCTGACCAAACACAACGCCGATCGTCTGCACGAAACGTTCCCGCTCTTTATGTGGATTCATCCCATTCACAACAACTCGTCCAGATGTCGGCGTTAAAATTCCTGTTAACATTTTGATTGTCGTCGATTTACCTGCTCCGTTTTCTCCAATGTATCCAACCATTTCGCCCTGTTTGACAGCAAATGAAATATCGTCGACAGCACGAATGACTTTATAGTTTCTCGTGAACAAATCACGAAACGCTCCTGCTAAACCAGACCGACTAGAGTAAGATTTAAATTCTTTCCGTAGTTTTTCTACTTCAATCGCATACATGTTCCTCACCTCTTATGAAATCACTATTTACTAGTGTAACGAAAATGTTGAAACTCAACAAATGGTGTGCTCAAATAAATGTGATAAAATAAACACCATGAAAGAAATTTTACATAAAAGGAGGAGGCTTCGCGTGAATTTTACGAAGTCTGAACAATTATATCAAGAAGCTCTTGAACATATCGTTGGTGGCGTCAACAGCCCTTCTCGTTCATATAAAGCGGTTGGAGGCGGTGCTCCTGTCGTGATGGAAAGAGCACAAGGGGCATATTTTTGGGATGTAGATGGAAACAAATATATCGACTATTTAGCTGCTTATGGCCCTATTATTACCGGACATGCCCACCCGCACATTACAAAAGCAATTCAACACGCAGCTGAAAACGGTGTTTTATATGGGACACCAACACCGTATGAAATTACGTTCGCGAAAATGTTAAAAGAAGCGATCCCTTCCCTCGAAAAGGTGCGTTTCGTCAATTCGGGAACAGAAGCGGTCATGACAACAATTCGCGTCGCACGCGCATACACAGGTCGTGATAAAATCGTGAAATTTGCAGGTTGTTATCACGGCCATTCCGATCTCGTTCTTGTTGCGGCTGGTTCTGGACCATCCACATTAGGTACACCTGATTCAGCCGGGGTACCAAAAAGCATTGCACAAGAAGTGATTACTGTTCCTTTTAATGATGTCGATGCGTTTAAACAAGCGATGGATCGTTGGGGAAATGAAGTAGCAGCCGTTCTTGTCGAGCCTATCGTTGGTAACTTCGGTATCGTTGAACCAAAACCAGGCTTTTTACAAGCAATTAACGATATTGCTCACGCGGTCGGAGCGCTCGTCATTTACGATGAAGTCATTACAGCTTTTCGTTTTATGTATGGTGGCGCTCAAAACTTGCTCGGCATCGAACCAGACTTAACTGCACTCGGAAAAATTATTGGTGGCGGATTACCAATTGGTGCGTATGGCGGTAGAAAAGACATTATGGAACAAGTAGCTCCACTCGGTCCTGCTTACCAAGCCGGAACGATGGCGGGAAATCCCGCTTCCATTTTAGCAGGTATTGCTTGTTTAGAAGTATTACAACAAGAAGGCGTGTACGAACATCTCGATCATCTCGGCGCGATGTTAGAGGCTGGCATTTTAACACATGCGAAAACATACGATATTCCTGTGACGATTAACCGTCTAAAAGGAGCACTCACCGTATACTTTTCAACAGAAAAAGTAGAAAACTATGAACAAGCCGAACGAACAGATGGAGAAATGTTTGCTAAATTTTTCAAGCTTATGCTTCATCAAGGGATTAATCTTGCTCCTTCGAAATATGAAGCATGGTTCATTACATTAGCCCATACAGAAGAAGACATTGAATATACAATTAAAGCAGTAGAACACGCATTTAAATCCTTAAAAAATGAATAAATATACAAAATAACGAGGTGATACATATGTTTCCACCTCGTTTTTTTACGCTCAAAATCAATGAAAACGCTTACAAATTTCATGAACGTTTTGTTACATGAACTGAATATCATATCCAAAAACATGAATAAATAATTGATTTTCTGTCATGGTCGTGTTAATATAGATTATAAAATTTAGAAAATTTTATTTTTTAAAAAAGTTTTTTGTAGGAGGTGGCGAAGGCGAGAAGCGAATGATAGTCGCTTGCAAGCCGCATGCTATGAAACAACGGTGGAATCCAGCTTCATTTCAACATTTTTACAAACATGAGCACGACGCGTGTGGAATTGTCGCTGCGGTTGAAAAACGACGCATCCCGACAAGAGAAAACATTACAACATGTATTAACGCCCTCGTCACAATGAATCATCGCGCAGGATTTATCAACGGAGAAGGAGATGGCGTCGGCATCCACATCGACATTCCAAAAGCACTTTGGAAAGAAAAATTGGCTGTTGCCCAACTTAATCCCCAACTCGTTGACCGCGATGATTTTATCGTTGGCCATATATTTATTACACGAACAACGAACGTGGAAGAAAAAAAAGCACGTATGCGCCAATTGTTTGCTCAGTCCCAATTGACGCTCATTTTTGAATCTGACCGCGTTACATCTTCTTCAGCGCTCGGTCCAATTGCTTTACGCGAAGAACCAGTATTTTGGCAAGTTGCTCTTTTACCAAATCATCAACAAAAAACATTATCTCAAGCATTATTTGAATTAACAATTGAGATCGAAAAAGATGAACATATTCATGTCGCTTCGTTAAGCAATCATCACGCGATTTATAAAGTCATGGGTGCTGGTGATATTTTACCAAAATATTATCATGACTTAGCGAGTCCGCTTGTCGCATCTACGATGACACTTGGCCATAATCGCTATTCAACAAATACATTATCAAACTTTTTCCGCGTTCAACCGTTCAGCGTTCTAGGTCATAACGGTGAAATTAACACGATTGCCAAACTACGTGAAGAAGCAACAATGATCGGTGTCCCATTGACAAACGGCGGAAGCGATTCGCAAGATTTAAGCCGTACGATGGAAACGCTCATTTATCGAGATGGTTATACGCTATTTGAAGCGATGGACTTTTTATTCCCACCAATCGTAAACGAAATAAAAAACTATCCAGATCATTTACAAGATTTATATACTTACATTCGCGAAGCTTGGGGACATTTTGCGCAAGGACCTGCCGGCATTATTTCTCGCCATGCCGACGAAGCCGTGTTTAGCGTCGATGCACTTGGATTGCGTCCACTTTGGAAAATTGAAACAGAGCATCGTTACGTGTTCGCATCGGAACCAGGCGTTATTCCAGCGTGCGAATATACAGGAGAACCAAAACCGCTCGCACCAGGAGAAAAAATCGGCCTAACGTGGCAAGCAGACGGATCGATTCGTGTTTACGAATATGCCGATTATCAGCAAGAAGTATACAATCGTATTCGAAAGCGTTTAAATATCGAAAATATGCGCCAACGTTTACAAACACCAACATTTAAACCATATGTGTTCGTTGCGCAACCAACAAAAGTGCATAATGGACAATACGCTGCATTCGGTTGGGATCGCGAGCATATTCAATTGCTCGAACAGATGGCGGAAAAAGGGGCAGAGCCTATTCGTTCGCTCGGTCATGACGCTCCGCTTGCAGCGATCGATCCTGAGCGAAAAAACATTGCTGATTTCATAAAAGAAAGTGTGGCGGTTGTCACCAACCCTGCTATTGACCGCGACCGCGAAACAGAACATTTTTCGACGCGCGTGGTTGTCGGAAAGCGGCCAAGTATTGTTTCACATGAAGAACATCCGTACACAGTTGAACTTCTTTCACCTATTTTAATTGAAGGAAAGCTCGGAAACGAATGTGCCGAAACATTGCAGCAACCATCATATGATCAACTCGTCCATGCATTTGAAGAAAAACAATTAGCGTACTTTATATCAGCGACGTTCGTTGAGCACGAAACGATCCCGATGGCGCTTAATCGCTTAGGCAAAGAAGCATGTGAAGCTGTCGCAAATGGGAAAACGTTACTTATTATTGACGATGTAAAAGCGCATCAAAGTGGGCATTTATGGATTGATCCACTCCTTGTCATATCAGTCATCGATCAAGCGTTAACAAAAGCAAATTTACGAAGAGAATGTTCCCTTCTTCTTCGTTCAGGAGCAATTCGCTCATTGCATGACTTTATCGTTGCTTACGGACTTGGTGCGAACGTCATTAGCCCATATTTAATGTTTGCGACAGTAGCTGACACGTCAACTCGTCCAGCAATTCATTTATATCAAGCATTAAATAAAGGGCTTGAAAAAGTCATCTCAACGATCGGGATTCATGAATTGCGCGGGTATAGCCGTCTGTTTTCGTCCATTGGGCTACACGAAGACATTGCATCTGTATTAAATATCGTGAACTTTTTTGGCTCAGATTCACTTAGTCAAAATTTCGAAGCACTAAAACAAGATGCGATCGCCCGTGCAAAAGATTTTGAAGCAGAGCAAGCAAAGTTACGAAAAACGTTTCACGTATTCCCACGTATTTGGAAAGCAATTGGCGAAGTGGCGCAAACAGGATCATACGATTCATATCGTGAAAAATTAACAGAAATTGAAACCGAAACACCAACAGCCATTCGCCATTTAACAGACTTAAAACAAGCAGACGTCCCTGCTAAAAAAGAACACGTCGACATTTCAGTTGGTGAACATAGCTTGCCGTTTGTCATTGCTTCGATGTCCTTCGGTTCACAAAATGAAATTGCCTTTCGTGCATATGCCGAAGCAGCAAATCGCCTCAACATGATTAGCTTAAACGGTGAAGGTGGCGAAATTAAAGATATGCTCGGTAAATATCCGCGCACGCGCGGGCAACAGGTCGCCTCTGGTCGATTTGGCGTTAATGCTGAGCTACTTAATTCATCCAATTTGCTCGAAATTAAAATTGGGCAAGGGGCAAAACCAGGCGAAGGTGGTCATTTACCAGGTTCAAAAGTAACAGCTAAAATTGCTGAAGCGCGAAACGCAACGATCGGCTCTGACTTAATTTCACCGTCAAACAACCATGACATTTATTCGATCGAAGACTTAGCACAAATGATTGCTGAATTAAAAACAGCAAATGACCAAGCAAAAGTGGCTGTCAAAGTACCCGTCGTCCCTAATATCGGCACGATTGCGGTCGGCATCGCAAAAGCTGGGGCGGACATTATTACATTAAGCGGCTTCGACGGCGGCACCGGAGCGGCACGCATTCATGCTATTCAACATGTTGGCTTGCCTGTAGAAATTGGCGTCAAAGCGGCACATAACGCCCTTTTAGAAGCTGGATTGCGCCATCAGGTTGAAATTTGGGCAGACGGCGGCATTAAAAGCGCGATGGACGTAATAAAAGTGATGCTTCTCGGCGCCAATCGCGTCGGTTTCGGAACATTAGCGATGATTGCCATCGGATGTACGACATGCCGTGGTTGCCATTTAGATACGTGCCATGTCGGAATCGCTACGCAAATTGAATCAGAAGCACAAGCAAAGGAACACGGTTTACGTCGCTTCGTTCCAAGACAATTCGAGCAAGCCGTACAAAACTTAGTTCGTTTCTTTACGGCGTTCGGTGAAGAACTTAAATCCCTCACCGCATCGCTTGGTTATACAAACTTACAACAACTTGTTGGCCGCTCCGATTTACTTGAACAAACACGCGGACGAGATCGCATCAACTTAGCGACATTATTAAAACCGTTAGACATCGGTCAATGGTATCAAAAAGAAGTAGCAGCAACATCGGAAGAAGGAAAACTTGCGGTGGCCGCTGGTGCTGAATATTTAGACTACCAAGTTGAAGACTTGCATCGCTCACGTGAATTTTCAACTGTCACAGCTGAACAGCGTGTACTCGGTAGCCGTGTTGCATGCCATCGGGTACGTGGTCGATTAGACGGATCGTACAAAAAATTACCAAATATTTCTCTGCGCTATAAAGACGGGTCTGTGCCGGGCAATGGGCTCGGTGCGTATAACGTCGCGGGTATTCATATTCACGTCGATGGCGGAGCACAAGATGGCGTCGGAAAAACATCGTTTGGTGGTGGTATTTTCATCTTTAAATCAAAAGGAAAAGACGGGAAGTTTTACAACGGATCAGTCGGAAAAGGATTTGGCTACGGCGCCCAAAAAGGACTATTAGTCGTGCAAGGAAATGCCGATGCGCGTGCAGGCATTCGCCTATCAGGGGCGGATATGATTATCGGCGGTCAAGTGACAAAACCAATTCCTGAAGTAGAACATGGCAATATCGGTGTCAACGCAAACATTAAAGGATTTGCCTTTGAATATATGACAAACGGTCGCGGACTCGTGCTCGGAGACCCTGGCCCATGGATTTGTGCAGGAATGACAGGCGGTGTCATCTATTTGCGCCATCAACCAGAAATGGGATTAACGAAAACAGCTCTTGAACGCCGCATCGCCAAAGGTGCCAACGTCACGATTCAACCGCTAAACGAAAAAGGAAAAGCAGACGTTAAAGAACTACTTGGCACATATATTGATTTACTTATCGAACATGAACAGCACGACGAAGTAGCAACGATTCAACCGCTGTTGCAACAGCCGGAACAACACTTTTTCCAAGTCATTCCGAAAAAAGAACAAGCTGATCCATCGGTGTCAACAGAATAAACATAAAAAGAACTGTCTCGAAAATGAGGCAGTTCTTTTAATTTTTTTCCTTTTTTCTTGATATACTGATGAAAAGCATGTATATTTGTTTGTTGTTCTTACAAGATGATAAAAAGAAAGGAATTTGAGTGACGATGAGACTTGGAGCCCGCGTCCTTAAAACCGGGATTGCGATTACGTTTGCTTTAGTTTTAGCGAAATTACTTCAGCTACCTTCACCTGTATTTGCTGGCATTTCGGCTGTCTTTGCGATGCAACCAACGATTTATCGTTCATATTTGTCTCTAATTGAACAAGTGCAGGCTAACGTTATTGGTGCCATTTTCGCGATCGTTTTTACACTAATTTTCGGACACGATCCGTTTATTATCGGATTAACTGCCATTTTAGTTATTGCGTTGTTTCTTCGTCTTCGTTTGGAATCTTCTATTTCTGTCGCACTTGTGACAGTTATTGCCATCATGGAATATACAGAACAACACTTTATTGAATTTGCACTCATTCGCTTTTCGACCATTATGCTAGGCGTACTTGCAGCATTTGTCGTAAATTTAGTCTTCCTTCCACCGAAGTACGAGAAAAAGCTATATACAAAAATTGTTGAATATACGGAACATATTTTGAAATGGATTCGCATGAATGTTCGACATGCATCTGAGCATCATTTACTAAAAGAAGACATCGAAAAATTAAAAGAAAATATGATGAAACTAGATCAACTGTATTTACTTTACAAAGAAGAACGGACGTATTTTCGTAAACAGAAATATAGTAAATCGCGCAAACTCGTATTGTATCGCCAAATGATTGTTGCAACAAACCGAGCGTTAGAGACGTTAAAATTGTTGCATCGTTTAGAAAACGAGCTAGCCCATACATCTGCTGAACTTCAAGACGCCATTAAAAACGAACTCGACTGTTTACTAAATTACCATGATCAAATATTGCTGAAGTTCATTGGAAAAGCAAAATCCGATCCACAATCACAATTTGCGACAGAAGCGTGCTTTGGAAAAAAAGGATTAATCCACTCGTTTTTAAGCCATTACGCTGAACAAAGTGTTCACCAAGAAAATTATCAACTATTTCCACTGATCGGGGCGATTATTGAATATAGTCATCAACTTGAACATTTAGATACACTCATCGAAAGTTTTCATCATTATCATAAAGAAGAACATGTCGTCCCTACTCCAGAACAAGAATAAAAGATGTCCCGGCTGTGTCTCGGGACATCTTTTTAGCTCTTCATGCGCGGATCCAATGCATCGCGCAATCCATCTCCCATTAAGTTAAATCCTAACACCGTTAGCATGATTGCCAGCCCTGGAAAAATCATCGTCCAAGGCGCCTGTGTTAAATACGCTTTTGAATCGGCTAGCATTTTCCCCCATTCCGGGTTCGGCGGCTGAGCTCCTAATCCGAGAAACCCAAGCGCTGCTGCTTCAATGATTGCCGTCGCAATCGCAAGCGTGCCTTGCACAATAATCGGCGCCATGCTGTTTGGTAAAATGTGATGAAATAAAATGCGTGCATCACTCATCCCGATTGCTTTTGCTGCTGTAATATACTCCTCCTGCTTAATGCTTAATACACGCGAACGAATGAGACGACCGAAGTTTGGAATGTTAATGACTGCAATCGCAATAAGTGCATTTTTCAACGACGGTCCTAAAACGGCAACGATGCCGATTGCTAACAAAATACTTGGAAACGCCAGCATAATGTCAAATATGCGCGAAATGACGGCGTCGATCCAACGCCCATAATACCCTGCGATAATTCCAAGTAAAGAACCGATGACTACCGAACCTAATACTGAAAAAAATCCGACCCATAGCGAAATGCGTGCTCCATAAACGACGCGAGAAAAAATATCTCTCCCGAAATCGTCTGTCCCAAATATATGGTCTTTCGATGGAGCTTGTAAACGCATCGAAAGTTGTTGATCGTTCATCTCGTACGGAGCAATTAATGGGGCAAAAACAGCAAGCAAAATGAAAAATAGTACAATGCCGCTTCCGACGAGAGCCATTTTATTTTTCCGAAAGCGAATCCATCCTTCTTTCCATAACGATGTCGCTTGTTCTTCTTGTTGTACAATATTTGCTTCGTTTCGTGCAAGCTCAGCCAATTCGCTTCCCTCCTTTAGTTATATTTAATGCGCGGATCGATCGCTGCATATAACAAATCCACAATTAAATTAATGAAAATAAAAATCATCGCCACAATCAAAATACCAGATTGAATGACAGGGTAATCACGATAGCCGATCGCTTCATAAATATAGCGACCAATTCCCGGCCAGCTAAAAATCGTTTCGGTTAAAATCGCACCGCCAAGCAACAACCCCATTTGCAAGCCAATCACCGTCAACACAGGGATGATCGCATTTTTTAACGAATGCTTGTACACTACCCAAAACATACTTAATCCTTTCGCACGTGCTGTGCGAATATAATCGGACTTCATCACCTCAAGCATGCTTGAGCGAGTCATGCGAGCAATAATCGCCATTGGGATCGTTGCTAAAGCGACGCTCGGAAGCACTAAATGTTGCAACGTTTGAACAAACTGATCTGTATGTCCTTGCATTAACGTATCAATGACATATAAGTGGGTAATCGGTTCAATCGGATTACGAACATCTTCACGTCCAGATGTTGGAAACCAATCTAAGTTAATTGCAAAAATCCATTGTTCCATCAACCCAAGCCAAAAAATCGGCATCGAAACGCCAACTAACGCTAACACCATCGCTACATAGTCAAACCAAGAATTTTGAAACCATGCACTAATAATACCTGCATTGACACCGATCACAACAGCGATGAACATTGCTGCAAGCGATAATTCTAATGTCGCTGCTAAATATGGCCAAATTTCTTGCGAGACCGCAACCCCCGTACGCAGCGATTCCCCTAAATCCCCTTTTAATAATCCACCGAGATATTTAATATATTGAACATACCACGGTTGATCTAATCCGAGTTTATGCGTTAATGCTTCAACAGCTTCTTTCGTCGCCTTTTGTCCTAAAATGACTTGAGCTGGGTTACCTGGAATAGCACGAATCATAAAAAATACAACGAGCGACATACCAAGCAACACAGGAATGACCGTTAACAAGCGTTTGATCGTATATGAAAACATACGTCTCACTCCTTTCTCACATGATGGAAAGGGAGAGGATTCCCTCCCCTCCCTCAACACAACGATTATTTAAACTGTACTTTTGTAAATTTATCCGTTCCTGTCGGATGCGGATTAAATCCTTCAACGTTTGCTTTACCTGCTAATAACGGTGTTGAGTGTACGAGCGGAATCCATGGTGCGTCTTCTTTAATAATTTCTTGCGCTTTTTTGTACAATTCATTTCGTTTGTTTTCATCGCTAACTGTTTGCGCTTCGATTAAAATGTTGTGCAACTCATCGTTTGCATAGTACGTGTAGTTGTTGCTTCCAATGCTATCTTTATCAAGTAGCGCATACAAGAAGTTGTCAGCGTCACCGTTATCACCTGTCCAACCGAGCAAGAACGCATCTGCTTCTCCTTTTGCTACTTTATCTAAGTATGTTGCCCATTCATACGTGACGATTTTTGCTTTTACCCCAATTTTCGCAAAGCTTGCTTGCAACGCTTCAGCTACTTTTTGTCCATCTGGCATGTACGGACGTGGAACAGGCATCGCCCATAATTCCATTTCAAATCCGTTTGGATAACCAGCTTCTGCAAGCAATTGTTTTGCTTTTTCTAAATCATACGGATAATCTTGAATCGCATCATTATAGCCAGGAATGCTTGGTGGCAATGGGTTTTTCGCAGGTTGTGCTTGACCTGCATAAAACGCATCAATGATCGCCTGTTTATCGACCGCATGATTCAACGCTTGACGAACGAGTTTATTGCCTAACGGACCACGTGTAACCGTTAATCCGACATAACCAACGTTCATCGAAGGACGTTTAAACACTTGGAAATCTTTATTTCCTTCTACTTGAGCTAAATCAGAAGGATTCAAATCTTCCATAATATCAATCTCGCCTTTTAATAACGCATTCAAACGAGCAGAGTTATCTGGGATAGACACGAAAATTAATTTATCAAGTTTTGGATGTCCTTCTAACCAATATTCTTTATTTTTCTCAAGCACGATGCGCTCATTGCGTTTCCACTCTTTAAAGACGAACGGTCCCGTTCCAACAGGATTTTCACCAAATTTATCGCCATATTTTTTTACGGCTTCAGGACTAGCAATCGCAAACGGTACCATCGCAAGGTTTTTTAAGAATGGTGCTTGCGGACGTTTTAAAACAAACTGCACAGTATGTTCATCTAACGCTTTTACTTCTTTAATGACATGCCCTTCATCGTTTTTGTATCCACCAAACATAGAGCCGTAGTATGGGAACGTATCCGCATTTCCGTTTGCCCAACGTTCAAAGTTAAATACAACCGCTTCTGCGTTAAAATCTGTTCCGTCGTGGAACTTCACGCCTTTACGAAGCGTAAACGTATACGTAAGTCCATCTGGGGAAACTTCCCATTTTTCCGCTAATGCCGGTTGGATCGACGTGTCGCCATCATTGTAATCGAGCAATGTGTCAAAAATGTTTTTCGTGACTTTAAACGATTCACCGTCTGTCACTGTCGCTGGGTCTAATCCAACGGAGTCTCCGCCACGCCCATAAACGAGCGTTGTCGGCTTGTTCGTTTCTTCTGTCTTCTCTCCACCTGTTTGTTCCGACTTGCCGCAACCTGCAAGCGCAGTCGCTGCTACAAGAAGAAACGTAAGCATGGTGAGTAACCATTTTTTCTTCATTTCTTTTCCCCCTTAGTAAATAATATATATTTCATCGCTTGCCATCTTTATGTATAAAGATGGCAAGCGACAGACTGTTGAAAAACGATTTTGTCAAGGACAAAATCGTTTTTCTTTTGTTAATATGTTAAAGGAAAACT
>NZ_JAIWYK010000342.1:0-229 GCF_022030075.1 Anoxybacillus sp. LAT27 | reverse complement strand
ATCGCCAAAGTCATATACGTATTGGGCGCGGTCGCCTTCTTCGACAAACCATTGTTCGATTGTTTCCTTCCGCTCATCGTAATCAGCGCCGTCCCACCCCGCTGCTCCGTTGCCGATTTCAATGCGCAGCCGCGCCGTTCCACCAACCTTTGTCATGTAAAACGTATGCAAATGTTGGTCCATCCAGCCAAACGCGGCTTGCAACACACGATGCAGCTCGGCGAACGTC
>NZ_JAIWYK010000341.1:0-229 GCF_022030075.1 Anoxybacillus sp. LAT27 | reverse complement strand
GCCGGCGCTACGGAGAGGCGGAAGTGCTGATCGTCACCGCCAAAGGGGCCCGCCTGGAAGCGGAAGGAAAGCGCCCGTTCTTTTTTCATCCGAACACGGCCGCCTTTCGTATAAAGCGCCTGGAGCGCGGTGATACTGATACTATGCTTGCCGCTTGCCAAATTCACCCAGGAGACCGCGTGCTGGACGCCACGCTCGGCCTTGGCGCCGACGCGATCGTCTTTGCCCA
>NZ_JAIWYK010000340.1:0-229 GCF_022030075.1 Anoxybacillus sp. LAT27 | reverse complement strand
TCGCCGAAGCAGGTCGTATCGGTGGCGACGGCGCTGATTCCGTTCCTGGAAAACGACGACGCCAACCGCGCGCTGATGGGTTCCAACATGCAGCGGCAGGCCGTTCCGCTGCTCGTGCCGCAGGCGCCGTTTGTCGGCACCGGGATGGAGCACAAGGCGGCACAGGACTCCGGCGTGGCGATCGTGGCGAAGCACGACGGCCAGGTGGAGCGCGTGACCGCCCGCGAGA
>NZ_JAIWYK010000339.1:0-229 GCF_022030075.1 Anoxybacillus sp. LAT27 | reverse complement strand
CGAATCCTCTCTCCCCGACCAAATGCCATCAGTGTCGACTGACACTGGAACCCCAGCCGGTTACCCGCCGATCCGGATCAGCCACACTTTCGGGCCGCCCGTTGGTTTGGGCGTGCCGTCGAGGCGGAGGGCGCGTTTGATGATGACGGGGGCGAGGATCATCTGCCCCTTCATCACGCCTTCGCCCGCGCCCGATGGCGCGGCGAGGATGGCCTTGACCGTTTCCATC
>NZ_JAIWYK010000338.1:0-230 GCF_022030075.1 Anoxybacillus sp. LAT27 | reverse complement strand
CCTACTTTGTTCCAAAGCGTCCTTTCTTATGTACGCGTCCGCCGTTCTTCGGCCGGCGCAGATCGGCGGGATCGACCAGCGCGCCGTACGACATCGCTTTTTCCGCGATGGACAAACCGGTCTGCTTGGCAAACTTGCGGACGATAAACAATTCCTGCGGCGTGACAATGGAAAAGACCAGACCCGCCCGGCCCATCCGGCCGGTGCGGCCGCTTCGATGGATGTAGGTA
>NZ_JAIWYK010000337.1:0-230 GCF_022030075.1 Anoxybacillus sp. LAT27 | reverse complement strand
CGCCGGCCGGCAATCCGTCCTCAATCGGAGAAGCGTTGACTGCGACCGTTTCCCGCCGGCCGTCCAGCGTGTAGAGGGACAGCCCGCGTTCGCCCAGCAGCGCGGCCTGCTCGCGGCTGCGGGTAACCAACTCGACCGACTGGCCGTTCAGCAAAAAACGGGCCGCGTACAGCAGTCCCACGGAACCGCCGCCGATTACCACCGGGTGGAAAGTTATCGCTTCCGACTGC
>NZ_JAIWYK010000336.1:0-230 GCF_022030075.1 Anoxybacillus sp. LAT27 | reverse complement strand
CCGAAGTGATCGCGCTGGCGATGCGCTTCTACCAGGAGCTGGGACTGACGAGCTTGAGCGTGGAGCTGAACAGCGTCGGCACCCTTGAGGACCGCGCCCGCCACCGCGAGCACCTGCTCGCCCACCTGAACGGCGTCCGCAGCGAGCTGTGCGCGGACTGTCAATCCCGGATCGACCGCAACCCGCTGCGCGTGCTGGACTGCAAAAACGAGAAGTGCCGGACGCTGACC
>NZ_JAIWYK010000335.1:0-230 GCF_022030075.1 Anoxybacillus sp. LAT27 | reverse complement strand
GCTTCGACCGCATCGACGGTGAGCGGTTCAAAATACACGGCATCGGCATGAACTTCATCGGTCATGATCGTCGCCGGATTGTTGTTCACTAAAATGACGCGATATCCTTCTTCCTTTAAGGCGATGCACGCTTGTGTGCCGGAATAATCAAACTCGGCGGCCTGGCCGATGACAATCGGCCCCGACCCGATCAGGAGAATCGACTGAAGCGAAGAATCTTTAGGCATACA
>NZ_JAIWYK010000334.1:0-230 GCF_022030075.1 Anoxybacillus sp. LAT27 | reverse complement strand
ATTCCGGTCCGCGTGGCTACGCGCCAGCGCGGCCGGCCAGAGCGCGCGTTCCTTGAGGGAAACTGAACATGCCGTCGGTTGTCGTAGATATCGACCGACGAAGAACCGACGAGTATGATGGAGCTCGCCGGCAAATCCGGTCGTTGAAGCTCTGGGGAGAGCAAGATGAACCGACTTCAGAAGTTCGTCGAGCGAGGCGCCTATGGCGAGCAACTCGGCCGCACGGCGTA
>NZ_JAIWYK010000333.1:0-230 GCF_022030075.1 Anoxybacillus sp. LAT27 | reverse complement strand
GCTGTCGGATCTTGCCGGCATCAAGGTGGAAGCCGTCAAGCTGGTCGTCGACGGCAAAGTGATCGGCTACGCCGCCGATCGCCGTTCGGCCGAAGAAGCGCTGGCCAAGGTGAAGGAAAAGTTCTCCGGCATCCCCGCCGTGAGAGGAAAACAAGCGATGGTGGCGGCCGCGTCCATGCCGCCGGCGATGCCTGAAAAGGTCAAGGAAGTGACGTTCAAGGAAGACGTGA
>NZ_JAIWYK010000332.1:0-230 GCF_022030075.1 Anoxybacillus sp. LAT27 | reverse complement strand
AAAACACGAACGTGTCCCAGTGATCGATTTGACAACGAAAAGCAAACAACGGTTTGAACAGCTTGGACCGGAACGGACGAAGCGGTGGTTTTTATGGCTTGAGCCGGGCGAACACCCCAATTATCCGAAAGGCATCAAAGACAACACCCATTTTCATCAGCGCGGGGCGAAAGAAATCGCCCGTTTGGTCGTCGAAGGCATCGTCGAACTGAATCTCCCTCTTCGCCGCC
>NZ_JAIWYK010000331.1:0-230 GCF_022030075.1 Anoxybacillus sp. LAT27 | reverse complement strand
AGCGCCGAAAACGTCGCTCCGCCCGGCAACCCGACAAGCAAGAGCGCCGCAGCCAAAAACACCCCGCCGGAAATGACCGTGCCGACTGCCGCCAGCACTGAAGCCCCAATGACCGTTTGGCTGTATGCTTTCATCAAAGTCGCTAGGGCAAACACGACAAAGGCGGTGATGATCTTATCGATCATATTCGGCAGCTGTCCGCCCGGGAACGTCGTCGTCATGGCTGAGAT
>NZ_JAIWYK010000330.1:0-230 GCF_022030075.1 Anoxybacillus sp. LAT27 | reverse complement strand
ATTCTGGTCATGGCCGTCCCCATCATTCAAATCATCATCGAAACCGTGATTAACCTGCTGCCGGCGTGAGGGAGAGGAGGGATGCGCGTGGCGCGTGCAGGCTGGTCGGTCATCCTTCTGTGGCTGCTGGTGGTGCTGCCGGCCGTCACCGTATCGGCTTCACCCGCTCCCGCCGCCCAGACCGTCAACGATTTGGTCAAGGATCAAGTGGACGGCCTGCAGATGGATCG
>NZ_JAIWYK010000329.1:0-230 GCF_022030075.1 Anoxybacillus sp. LAT27 | reverse complement strand
AACACTAGGTCCAGCCGTTCTGATGGCAAGGCCGCTTCCAAGGAATAGACCTGTGCCAATAGCACATCCCATGGCAATCATCGTAAGTTGGTTTGTCTTTAATTTACGGTGCAATCCCATTTCTTTCTCCTGAGGTTCATTTGCATAATGATTTTGCTTCGCCATATTTCTTCCCCTTTCATCGTTTACGCTACTACTTCGCGTTCATTCGCAAATTTTTTATATTGCTT
>NZ_JAIWYK010000328.1:0-230 GCF_022030075.1 Anoxybacillus sp. LAT27 | reverse complement strand
CGAACGCAGCAGCGCCTTGGTCGGGATGCAGCCCCAGTTGAGGCAAATGCCGCCAAGCAATTCGCGCTCGACGATCGCGGTCTTGAGACCGAGCTGCGCGGCGCGGATCGCGGCAACATAACCGCCCGGGCCCGAGCCAAGGACGATGAGGTCATAGGTGTCAGGCAAAGGAAGCTCCATCATCAATCCCCTCTCCCCTTGCGGGAGAGAGAGGGGTTCGTCGCGCAGCG
>NZ_JAIWYK010000327.1:0-230 GCF_022030075.1 Anoxybacillus sp. LAT27 | reverse complement strand
CGGAGCGAGCAAGATCCCTCTCCTTGTGAAGCGGGCGGCCTCACTCGGGATGCCAGCGATCGCGATTACCGACCACGGCAATCTCTATGGAGCTGTCGAGCTGCTGCGTGAGGCCAAAGCGGCGAATGTGAAGCCTATCGTCGGCCTGGAAGCTTACGTCGCTCCTCGCCACC
Organism: Anoxybacillus sp. LAT27; assembly: GCF_022030075.1. NCBI lineage: Bacteria > Bacillati > Bacillota > Bacilli > Caryophanales > Anoxybacillaceae > Anoxybacillus > Anoxybacillus sp. LAT27. The sequence goes on along the minus strand of NZ_JAIWYK010000327.1, from coordinate 57 downwards.
GTACCGAGCGAGCGATGGGAGGAGGCTCCGGCAACGAATACGCCTTCCACCTGACAC
>NZ_JAIWYK010000326.1:0-230 GCF_022030075.1 Anoxybacillus sp. LAT27 | reverse complement strand
AATGTTTTTTTTTTCCTCTCGCAAACGATCCTGCAACTCAGCCATCAACTGATCCATCGTCGCGTCGACAAAAGGCAGACTGAGCACGTCTTTTGTCCCCAACATGGTGAGCCTCCCGTTCATCCATGCGGCCATTTTTATGCTGAATGAAGAGTAAAAATCACACAATGTTTTCCGTGAAAATGCGGGTGCCTAGATTGATCATTTTCATGCCTGGGTGAAGAGCAAAA
>NZ_JAIWYK010000325.1:0-231 GCF_022030075.1 Anoxybacillus sp. LAT27 | reverse complement strand
AAGGACGATATGACAAAAAAGAACTGATGACGATCCGTGACCGCGATTTAGTGATTCATGCTTGAACGCTCACCCACCTGCGCTCATGCGCGGAAGTGAGGGTCTTCTCGGCGTGAGATGATAAAAGCAAAGGAGGCGCCTCTTTCTTTTTCTTGTCGAAGAAAGAGGTCTTCCTTTCTTTTTTGTGCCGCAAAAAAGAGGAATGGGATTAAAAAGAGCGAATACATAAAC
>NZ_JAIWYK010000324.1:0-231 GCF_022030075.1 Anoxybacillus sp. LAT27 | reverse complement strand
ATATCGCCGAAGTAGCGACTGTCGAGAATGTTCCGGAGAGTGGCTTGGAGCGTGTTCTTGAAATCAACGCGCCCGCAATCAGACCCAATCCCGAGGTTGATTCCTAGATCAACCGTCCGGAATTGATCGAAAACGGGATCGCGCCGCATGGGTTGGTTTCGATAGAGATAGTCGCCCGAGCCAAGTTCAGAGCGATTCATGTAGTAGTAGTCCTGATCTCCCGCAAACGCA
>NZ_JAIWYK010000323.1:0-231 GCF_022030075.1 Anoxybacillus sp. LAT27 | reverse complement strand
AGCCGCCCGGCAGCAGGATGACATCGTAGGCGGAGAGGTCGGTCTGGGCGTGCCAGACGTAGTCCACCGGCACTCCCATCACGTCTTCAACGGCGTTGTACAAGTCGATGTCGGCGTTGGACCCGGGAAAGACGATTACGGCTACTCGCATGGCTCAGCCCTCCACGATGTCGAAGCGGTAGTCTTCAATCACGGTGTTGGCCAGCAGTTTTTCGCACATCGCGCGGACGC
>NZ_JAIWYK010000322.1:0-231 GCF_022030075.1 Anoxybacillus sp. LAT27 | reverse complement strand
AGTCGGGACAGGGCAAAAGCACCCTGCTGCGCATCCTGGCCCTGCTCACCCGCCCGGACAGCGGGACCGTCCGGCTGGCGGGAAAACCCCCGGAACAATGGACGCCGGAGCGCTGGCGCATGACGATGAGCTACGTCTCCCAGCATCCGGTCATGCTGCCCGGCAGCGTGGAGGACAACCTGCGGACGGTCAGCCGCCTGCACCAGCGCTCCTTTCCCGCCGATCGGGCCC
>NZ_JAIWYK010000321.1:0-231 GCF_022030075.1 Anoxybacillus sp. LAT27 | reverse complement strand
TCGGCATCCCCTTCGGCGCCTTCCTGGGGCTCTATTCCTTTCCGGGGAAACGGCTGATCGTCGTGCTCGTCTACACCTGCATGGGACTTCCCCCGGTGCTGGTCGGCGTGATCGTCTACCTGCTGCTCTCCCGGTACGGCCCTCTCGGATCGCTCAGCCTGCTGTTCACGCCGCAGGCGATGGTTATCGCGCAGGTGGCCCTGGTAACGCCGATTCTGGCCGGACTGACCA
>NZ_JAIWYK010000320.1:0-231 GCF_022030075.1 Anoxybacillus sp. LAT27 | reverse complement strand
GCCTTGCCTTTTTCCTTTTGCGCCAGGACGGCATCACGCAGGCCGGCTGCGTTAAACTTCATGTCCGCGTCGTAGAGCGGGTAGTAGACCAGTTCCGCTCCGCGGCGGACGGAGAAGGTGAGCTCGTAGTTTTCCCAGTTTTTGTCCGGCAGAATTACGGCGTCTCCGGGGCCTGCGAACAGATCGGCGACCACGCTCAGGCCGTGGGTCAGCGCGTTGGTGACGATCGGA
>NZ_JAIWYK010000319.1:0-231 GCF_022030075.1 Anoxybacillus sp. LAT27 | reverse complement strand
GATCGCCATGGGCGCATTGAATTAATTAATCCAATCATCATTGCCCAAAGCGGCGAACAAATCGGCCCCGAAGGCTGTTTAAGTTTTCCGGGATTATTTGGGGAAGTAAAACGTTTCCAATATGTGAAAGTACGTGCGCAAAATCGCCGCGGTCGTCCGTTTGAAATCGAAGCGACCGGTTTTTTAGCACGTGCGTTACAACATGAGATTGACCATTTACATGGCATATTA
>NZ_JAIWYK010000079.1:0-22784 GCF_022030075.1 Anoxybacillus sp. LAT27 | reverse complement strand
ATTTTCTATCACAGGGATGCCCTATTTGTGTTGCGCTTCTTTACATACTACTATCGGGATGAATAGTTACTGTACATTTTCTCTATTCGTTGTGTCTATAATCTAGACTAACATCAGTCAACGCTAGGGAGGAGATTATGGATATTATAGAGTATATTATTTACAAAACTGTTTCATCGGATTATAAGCCATTTATCTCAGAAAGGCCAACGATGTTTCAGCTAGACTAACAATAAATGTTTTTGTGCGTTAAATTTACTTTTATAAAAATAAAAAAATTATTAGTTTAGGAGCGTGATTTGTTTGAGTGATGTTTTAGCAAAATTCAAAGATAAAGTTTCGCAAATACCTGAAGCTACAGCTATTATATACGAAGATCAGAAAATGACTTACAAACAATTAGATGAGCTATCATCAAAGTTGGCAAACTATTTATATAAAAATAATTATAATACAAATGCTTTTATTCCAATTTATATGCCCCCATGTCCAGAAATGATTATAAGTATTTTGGGAGTATTAAAGGTAGGTGCTGCCTATCTACCTATATCTACAGAATATCCAGTTCATCGCATCAATACGTTAATAGAGGATTCAAATAGCAAAATTATTCTAAAAAATACGGGTGAACTGTTAAATGTAAACGTTGATCAAATTAATATTAGAAATGTTATTACGTCGGATTACTCACAATTATTTGATGAAATAAATGGAAATTTAGCTTATTTAATGTACACTTCTGGAAGTACAGGAAAGCCAAAGGGTGTTAAAGTCTCGCATTCAAATTTAGAATATATACTCAATAACATGCAGAAATACTATCCAGTTTCTAGAGATGACAAGTATATTTTATCGACACCATTCACCTTCGATGTCTCCGTTGTTGAAATTTTTGGCTGGATTTACGGCGGGGGGGCTTTAGTAATACCGACACAAGAGAACTCACGTAATTTTAGAAAACTGGCTCATTTAATAGAAGTCCATAAAGTAACACATATGGCACTCTCGCCTGCAATTTTAAATTTGATGCTAGATAAATTAAGTAAGGATGATATTGATAAATTAGATAGAAATTTAAAATATTTAATGGTAGCAGGTGAAGAGTTCAAAGTTTCCCTTGCTCATAAAGCTATGAAGTATTTAAAAAATGTTTGTATTGAGAATCTATATGGTCCAACTGAATGTACAGTATATGCAACGCGTTATAGAATTGATCATGATTTTAATCGTTTAAGTGTTCCGATCGGAAAAGAGCTTGATGGGGTACAAATTAAAATTTTAGACTCCAAGGGAATGGAGGTACCAATAGATACGCAGGGGGAGATGTATATTTCCGGTGAGGGAGTTGCCGAGGGATATTTGAATTTACCTACTATCAATGACGAGAGATTCCTATTTATAGATGGAAAAAAATATTATAAAACAGGGGATTATGCTAAAAGATTAAGCGATGGAAACATAGAGTTCATAGGAAGAAAAGACTATCAGGTTCAAATAAATGGGATTCGCGTAGAATTAGGGGAGATTGAAGATATTATTTTGAAAGAAATAGAAGAAATAAACATGGTTAAGGTCTTATATGAAAACAATAAACTTTATTGCTTTTATCAAGGGAAAAAAGCAATCGAATCCGATGACGTAAAGAAGACTTTGAAAAACTTTTTGCCTTCATATATGATTCCGAACTTTTATAAACAAATAGATCAATTTCCACTAACGATTAACAGAAAAATAGATACGAAGGCGCTTATGTCTTATTATGGTGATACTGACGTTCCATCAAATGTTATTCAAAATGTTGTTACCGATACGCAGAAAAACATCTTACGTATATTCAGGGAAACTTTAAATATAGATCGTATGTCTTTATATGACAGCTTCTTTGATTTAGGTGGTGATTCATTAGATGTCATATCTGTAATTATAGAGTTAGAGAATTACTATAACATCAATTTAGACGAATCTGTTTTATATAATCACCAAAATGTTAGTGAACTAGCAAGTTATATAGAAAATAGGTTAGAGCAGGAAAATGAAATAACTAAACAGGTTCGAAATGCAAATGAAGATATTGACATCGATCATATAAAATCGCAAGTCTCTAGGTCATACTATAAGAATAATAAATTGTTAGGTGCAATAGAGAAAGTTTATCCAGTATATTATCACCAAAAGAATTACATTAAAGATAATTTTAATAGTGTCATTGACATCAAAATTGACGTAAAAAAAGATTTTAAAATAGAAAAGATTATCGAAGTTTGTAAAGATATTATTCTATCTAATGAATTATTAAGGTCTGTCATTTCTGTGGATAATGAACAGATTGTATTTAAACAGGTTAAATTAGATATGGATAGCTATGAAATACCATTATTTAATCTATCTGAATATTCCCATGATAGTGCAAATTCACTCGTTGAAGAAATTACTAAAACGATGGCGGAAGTCGTCTTAAACAACCCTTTAGATGAGCTGCTATATACTGTTGCGATTTTTGAATTACATCAAAAGTACATTGTGGTGTTTGTGTTATCCCACAACATTGCAGACTTATCTAATAAACACATTTTGATTAAACAATTTATGAATGTATTAAACGGTCATAAATTAGAAAGTAGACCGGAATATAAAGATTTCATAGAGTTTATGGATAGTAAAAATAAATTAGAGTCTATTAGTAATTGTAATTACACGAAACAACTCCTAAAAGTCAATATCAATAGGGCGAGAGTACAAAGTAGTGATGATTTGTTAGTATTGAAGTTTCATTTTGATAGTAAACTCAGAACGACATTCGATATAATCGATAAAATGAATTATATCAGTACTCAGATTCTAGCTAGGGTTATTGGACAAAAAGAGTTCATCTATCAAACGATTGTTAACATAAGGAAATATAAAGATTTAGATTTCAGTAATTGTATAGGTGATTATCATACTTCGATGGTTCTTTTAGGAAAACCAGAAGAAACATTTGAGGAATTTAAAAGTAGGATGGAAGAAGTTCATTCCATGTATAGAGATGGATTCAATCCGATTTATCTGTTTGCAAAAGGTTTTCCAAATATGAGCGAAACCCATAAAGACTTATACCATCTTTACGGTATCAACCCGGTTGCTAAGACAAACTACTTAGGAACAATTAAAAATGAGCAATTAAATGTCATGTTAGAATCATTAGAAGAAACGAGAAGAAACTTAAGTGCTTTGAAAGATAATCCTTTTTTTATCACTTCTTTTTCAACAAAAGACCATATTTATATTGCGTTTTTAAACAAGCCAGCTAACTTAAACGAGGAAATGTATAAAGATCTTCATGTATCCGAGGAACGCATTTTTAGTAGTATCCATAACTTTAGATCGTGATGCAATTATTTAACTCTGTCTGTTTAATGAGGAATTGTCTGATCCTTAGAAACAGGCAGAGTTATATACCTCTATATTTATAAGACAAACAATTGATGATAGGTGATATTATGCTTAGTAGGAATGAATTTCTTGTTTTGTTTGGTAACTCCACATCCCAGCTGGGGAGTGTAATCTTTGCGATCGCTTTGAATTGGTGGATTGTGGATGTGACTGGTAGTGCGAAAGTTTTAGGTGTCGTAACAGCTATTAGTTTAATTCCATCAGTACTTATTAATCTTTTTGGTGGAGTGCTTTCAGATCGTCTCAATAAAAGAAACATACTGATAGTAACGGATATTATAGCTGGATCAATGTGTATAATATTAGGCTTTTTTGTCGATGACAGAAATGTGAACATTCCTTTAGTTATCGCAGTGAATATTGCACTAAGTATTTCCTTTTCCTTGTTTTCGCCTACAATGAGAGCAATTATTCCTGAGATTATTGATGAGAATCGAATTAAAACAATTAACTCCTATTTAACGACATCTTCGGAAATCATTAAAGTTTCCGGGCCGATAGTAGGCGCATGGTTATTTTCTCTGGATTTTATTGGTATAAGTGCGATATTTATAATTAACGGTGTTTCCTTTTTAATATCTGCTTTTATGGAATTTTTTATTAAATATAGTTATATCCAATCCAATAAAGAAAAGTCATATTTTAAAGATTTTATTGAAGGTTTTAAGTATGTAAGAAGAGAGCCATTATTGATAAGGCTACTTATAGCGGTATCTCTAGTGAATTTTTTTATAGCGGGTTATAACATAATTTTGCCTGTGCTAGTTAATTCTTTATACAAAGATAGTACTATTTATAGCCTAGCCTTGTCATCGGAAGCATTAGGGGGAATTATAGGGGCTTTCCTTTTAAGTTTTTCTAAAGGCAAATCTCAGTTAGTTCATATTTCTAGAGAATTAATTCTATGTGGTAGTGTTTTTATTTTATTGATATTCTTCAGTAATCTCTATGTATTATATGGAGTAATTTTCTTCTTTGGTTTTTTCCTAACACGATTTAATGTTCTTTTTTTCACTTATATACAGACTAATATTGATAAGGCGCTATTAGGAAGGGTATTTTCTTTTATATTTACAATTGCGATAATTTTTATGCCGATAGGAAATACGGTTTTCGGTTTTTTAGGTGATTATTTTTATAAAGGACTATTACCTATAATAGGGATAGGTATAGTTTTAAGTGTTTTTATACTATTTTTTAATAAAAGTACTTTGGAGCATCAGCGTACCTCCGAAAAACGGATAGAGGCTTAAGACTTTTGTAGAGTTTGGTATTATTCGAAATGCTCCATAGACTAACAATGTTGTTTTTTCTTTTATTTCATATGTTAGAGATGATCTCATTTTTCATCGCTGGAAAACGAGGTAAATACAATAGAAGGGAGATGGAGCCGCTTTGTTTTATGGCGGCTTTTTTTCATTGAAAAGACCTTTATTACTTAAAAATACGCCTTGAGTCGTAGTTGAAAATATAGCTATGGGACATGATGAACAAAGATGAGAATCGGTAAGATGAAAGCAAGGAAGGAGGCGAAAGGGATGTTAAAAAAAATCGGGTTATTGCTTGCAGGTGGACTTGCTGTACTCGTGCTTATGTTTCACCTCGGGCCGCTCGTTGGATTAGCGATCAGCTTGGCGATTTTGTACTATGCGGTCAAAAAGTTTTTCAAAGCCGATTCGACGTTCGGCAAAATCGTTTGGGCGCTCATTGGCTTGGCTGCGCTGATGGTGAGCGTGTCGAATGTGCCGGCGCTTGTCGCTATCGTCGCAGCGTATGTGCTGTATGTCGTGTATAAAAAATGGAACGAACCGAAAGAAGTGGTGCAAGTCGTTGACGATCCGTTCGTGAACTTCGAAAAACAATGGGCGGAGCTACAAAAACATTATTAAAGGAGCGAAGAACAATGGGTTTACTTTCTCGTATGAAAACGATGATTTCGGCAGATATTCATGAATGGTTGGACGAAAAAGAAAAGAAAAATCCGATTGCGGTGCTAAATGAATACTTACGCCAATGCGAACAAGAAGTAGAAAAAGTACGAAAGCTGCTTGAGCGGCAATACGTATTAAAAGAGCAGTTTACGCGCGAATATCGCGAAGCTGTGCAGCTGGCGGAAAAGCGGAAAAAACAGGCGGATATTGCCTCAAAAGCAGGAGAATCGGAGCTGTTTGCATTTGCGTCTCATGAGCAAATGCAATACGAAGAGCGGGCGGCGCGATTAAAGCAATTGCTTGAGCAAACAAACGAACAGTTATTGGAACTAGAAAAGAAATACGAACAAATGAAACATCAACTAAAAGATATGCATATGCGCCGCATGGAACTGATGGGGCGAGAAAATATCGCACGGGCGCATTATCGCATGAATCGTGTATTAGACGGGTATGCAAGCCCAGCGCTTACTACGTTCGCGGATACAGAGTCCTATTTAGCGCGCCTCGAGCAACAAGTGCAGTCAGACTATTATCGCCATACGATTGACGCTCGCATCGCTGAATTAGAAAAGCGGTTGCAGCAAGAGCAATAAACATATATGCTAAAGGCGTACGTTGTTGCGCCTTTTTCGTTTTATGGAGTTATTGTTGAAAGGGGGATGCCCCATGGATCGACAAAAAACGACCGACTATGTTAGTTGGGTAGTGCTTCTGGCGCTCATGATTTTGGCGCTAGAAATTGCGTTTTTTCATCCAGGCATTATTTTTTCTGTTCTTTTTTCGGCAGGATTTATTTATATTGGAAGAAAAAAATGGCATCGGAAACTTGGGAAAATCGCCTTTTGGTTTGGGTGCATCGGTCTTGTAGTGCACGTGTTCACGATGGTGACATTCAGGTTTTTGCTTGTCGCCCTATTGTTTTATGCGATCATTCAGTTCGCCCAGTCAAAGCGACACCCTGCTGTTATTCGTCCAGAGAGGACAACAACCTTTGCAGAAACAGAAGTCGGTTTTCGCCAGCCGCTTTTTCAAAACATGTTGTTCGGTCGGCAAAAAACGCCGGAGCGTGCGTATGAATGGAGCGATGTGAACATTCAAACAGGCATTGGCGATACAGTGATTGATTTAAGCTATGCGGTCGTTCCGAAAGGGGAAGCGGTCGTCGTCGTTCGTGGCTGGATTGGCAACGTACACATTTTTGTTCCATACGAAATGGAAGTAAGTGTCGTTCATTCCGTACTGTTTGGGGCAGCGTCTATTTTTTCGAGAGAAACGGAGCGGCTATGGAACCAAACGTTTATTTATGAAACGCCAACGTATGAAACTGCTGAACAGAAGCTAAAAATCATCACCTCGATGGCGATTGGAAACGTTGAGGTGAAACGGATATGAATCGGCATATCGTTGGAGGGTTGCTTCTGGCTTTGACCGTTGCGGTTATATTATTTCTTTCATACGCTCTCACATTTCCGCCTGCGAAGTGGTCGGCATTATGGAACGAAACAGTGCTTGGTGTGCCGTTTGTCGCTTTTTTATTTATGGCAAGCGGGGTTATCGGCGTGCTTTTTGGCGTTTCGTTCGATTGGTTTTGGCGAAAACAATGGCGAGCGGTTGAACATGCGTTGTTTCAAATCGAACAAGGAAATACCGAGCTATCGCGTCAACATACGGCAAAAGAACTTGATGATGTATGGCGAAGAATCGAGAAACTGCAAAAACATTGGTTTGAACAAACGAAACTTACCCAAAAATTAGTAACAGAAAAAGTGGAAAACGAAGAAGAACTCATCGAGCGAATTATTTCAGAGGAACGAAATCGCCTAGCGCGCGAGTTGCACGATTCCGTGAGCCAACAACTATTTGCCGCATCGATGATGATGTCCGCGCTCATGGAAACGTATACAGGAAGCGAACAAGGAAAAAAGCAACTGAAGCTCGTTGAACAAATGATTCACCAATCTCAGCTTGAAATGCGGGCATTATTGCTTCATTTGCGTCCCGTACAACTGAAAGGAAAATCCCTTCAAGATGGGATGAAAGAGCTGTTAACGGAACTTGCGCAAAAAGTGCCGATGGAGATCAAATGGAAAATCGAAGACGTGACGCTTGATCGTGGAGTAGAAGATCATTTATTCCGTATTTTACAAGAATCGGTATCTAATACGCTTCGTCATGCGAAAGCGACGATGCTAGAAGTATTGTTGCTTGAACGAGATGGATTTGTCATTTTGCGCGTGTCGGATGATGGAGTGGGCTTTGATGTCGAGCGGACAAAAAGCGGCTCTTATGGCTTACAGCATATGTACGAACGAGCGGCTGAAATCGGTGGGACGTTAAAAATCGTTAGCGTAAAAAATAAAGGAACTCGGTTAGAAGTGAAAGTACCGCTTGTGTAAGGGGGGAGTAGTGTGATTAAAATATTGCTTGTTGATGACCATGAAATGGTGCGGCTTGGCGTTTCTGCCTACTTATCGGCCCAACCGGATATGGAAGTTATCGGAGAGGCGGAAAGTGGGGAAAAAGGGGTAGAACTTGCCCTGCAACTTCGTCCAGATATGATTTTAATGGACTTAGTGATGGAGCCGATGGACGGCATTGAAGCGACGAAACAAATTATAAGCGCTTGGCCGGAAGCGAAAATTATGATTGTGACGAGTTTTTTAGACGATGATAAAGTATATCCAGCGATTGAAGCAGGGGCAGTCAGTTATATGTTAAAAACATCGAAAGCGAGCGAAATTGCGAATGCGATTCGCGCTACGTTTCATGGACAATCGGTATTTGAACCAGAAGTGATGGGAAAAATGATGAACAGCGTGCGGAAACCATCGCTTCCACACGAACAACTAACGAGTCGCGAGATGGAAGTGTTGTTGTTAATGGCGCAAGGAAAAACGAACCAAGATATTGCCGACGAGTTGTTTATTTCATTAAAAACGGTCAAAGTCCACGTGAGCAACATTTTAGCGAAACTAGGCGTGCAAGATCGAACGCAAGCGGTCATTTATGCGTTTAAACACGGGTTGGTTAAATAATTGCATATTGTGTACGGTGCGAAATTTGTTATAATAAGGTAAAAATATTGAAAGGAGGGGTGGAGATGCGTATTTCAGCAAATGATTTTGAATTGTTGAAAAGGTGGGTTTATTCTCGGAAAAACAGCATTTTATTTGAAACGGAACATCCCATCATGATTATTGAAGAAGGAGATAAGGTCATATTGAAACCTGAAAGAAAACGGTTAACGAAAGAAGAGAAGTTAGCCCTCGCTGAAAAACTAGCAGGGAGTGCTGATTGTTTTAGCGTAAAGGGAGTAGAAGAAAGCATTCGAATTGCCAATCGAGAATATGATCGGGAGGATGAAGCGTGTGCCGAAAGTTAATCGATAGCAACATCTGGGTCGCTCACGAAATGGGTTATCCAGATGTTGTTTTTTATATACGTGAATTAATTAAAAGTGAACAATCATTGGTCATTAATACTGTAATTGAAATGGAACTCATGTCTCACTACGAAATTGAAACGAATCCAATCGTTAAGCAAATTAGAGAGGATTACGTATACAAGATGATAGATGAAATTATTGATATTACTAGTCCGATTGCTATGAAGGCAGGCGAAATTAGAAGAAAGGCAAAATTACTGGGTAGAAGAGTTCCGAAAGGACCAGATGCGCTCATTGCGGCGACAGCTATTGTACATCGCATCCCGTTAGTTAGTAATAATGATAAAGATTTTAAATGGATAAGTGAACACTTTGATTTTCCGCTCATCAATCCAATTACAAATCATACCGACTTTCAAGAATTTCAACAAATGTATAAAAGAAAGAGAGAAAACATGTAGCAAAAACTCCTAATTTTATGGCGAGATTTTTTATTTTTTTTTGCTTTACATTGACGTTACGTAAACGTTTATCATGAAATTGTCAGGAGGTGAGCGCGTGGAGTATACGGTGCAGCAACTAGCGAAATTGGCGGGGGTGACGAGCCGGACGCTACGATATTATGATGAAATCGGTCTTTTGAAGCCAGCGAGAGTGAATGCATCGGGTTATCGTATATACGGAACGAAAGAGGTCGACCGACTCCAGCAAATTTTGTTTTATCGTGAGCTCGGGGTGGATTTAGAAACGATTAAGCAAATCATCACCTCCCCGTCATTTGACGACGTACAGGCGTTGAAGCAGCATCGCGAAAAACTCTTGGCAGAACGGAGGCGGTTAGAGGCGTTAATCGCCAATGTCGAAAAAACAATATTAGCGAAAGAAGGGAGAATAACGATGAGCGACAAAGAAAAATTTGAGGCGTTTAAACAGCAGATCATTGACGAGAACGAACGAAAATATGGCAAAGAAATTCGGGAAAAATACGGCGATGAGCAAGTGAACAAATCAAACGAAAAAGTAAAAAACATGACGCAAGCACAATACGAAGAAGTAACAAAGCTTGGCGAAGAAGTATTGCGCGTATTGCATGAAGCGTTTTTGACTGGCGACCCAGCGGGAGAGCTTGCCCAAAAAGCAGCCGATTTGCATCGTCAATGGTTAGGCTATTTTTGGGACCATTACTCAAAAGAAGCACATGCAGGATTGGCACAAATGTATGTGGATGATGAACGGTTTAAAGCATACTACGATCAAAAACAGCCAGGAATGGCGGAGTTTCTTCGTGACGCCATTTTCATTTACACAGGCAAAAAGTAGGCAGGCATAAGCCTGTCTTTTTTACATTGTAAAAGTTTGAAAAAAGATGTATATTTAAATGAGAATGATAATCAAATTTAAAAGGTGATAGCGATGGAACAACTATACGATGTGACGATTATTGGAGGCGGTCCGGCGGGGCTGTATGCGACGTTTTATAGTGGACTTCGAGAAATGAAAACAAAACTGATTGAATATCAGCCACAATTAGGTGGGAAATTGCATGTGTATCCAGAAAAAATGATTTGGGATGTTGGGGGACATGCTCCGATTACGGGAGAGAAATTACGTGAGCAACTTGTTAAACAAGCGATGACCTTTCATCCAACCGTTGTATTAAATGAAAAAGTTGAAGCGATTCGGCGAAGAGAGGATGGGATATTTGTTTTACAAACATCATCCGGACAACAACATGTGTCGAAAACGGTCATTATTGCAGTAGGAAGCGGTATATTAAAACCGCAAAAGCTTCAAATTGAAGGAGCCGAAAAATTTGAAATTACAAATTTACATTATACGGTGAAATCGTTAAAACAGTTTAAAGGGAAAACGGTGATCATTTCAGGCGGGGGAAATACAGCGATTGATTGGGCAAATGAGCTCGTGCCGATTGCCAAAAAAGTATATGTGACTTATCGCAATGAATCGTTAAAAGGGCATGAAGCGCCAGTGACGCAATTATTGAATAGTTCAGCAACTTGCTTTTTTCATACGTCCATTACAAAATTAGTTGCTAGTGCGAATCATGAAACGATTGAGCGAGTGGTATTGACAAATCATGAGACGGGCGATGTGTTTAAACTCGATGTAGATGATGTCATTATTAGCCATGGGTATGAACGAGATGCTTCATTGCTTATGAATAGCGAGCTGCCAATTCAAATGGTAGACGATCATTATGTTGCAGGGAACGCAAAAGGTGAATGTTCTATTCCAGGTTTATATGCAGCAGGAGATATTTTGAAATATGATGGGAAGTTATATTTACTTACAGGGGCTTTCCAAGACGCAGCGAATGCAGTAAATAGCGCGAAACGGTTTATTGAACCAACTGCCGATCCGTATGCGATGGTTTCATCTCACCACGAAGCGTTTAAGGAGCGAAATCGAGAGTTAGTGAAACAAATGTTAAAATAATAGTAATGCATAAATTCGTTTGTTTTAACGCAAACTTTCGGTAAAACAAACGAGGTGAACATCGTGTTCAAACAACGAAACATATGGATGATGGCGTTGATGTTATTTATATTGACAGCGTACAGCCACCCACTTCATGTGACAACGAAGCAAATAAAATATACAAATGAACTGATGGAAGTCGATTTGAACATTCCGATCGTATCCGGATCGATCAACCAATCTTTCCAGCGCCAAGTCAATCGTTTATTGCGTAAGGAGTCGCTTGATTTAAAGCGTGAAGTAGAAAAGCAAGCGCGAGAAAATATGGCAATAAGCAAAAAGGAAGGATTTCCATATCGATTGCATGCAGCAGTCAGCAATTATGAAGTGACGTACAATCAACATGGCATTTTAAGCATTCCTGTTACGTTATATAGCTATACAGGTGGGGCGCACGGAATGACAGTGAAAGTGCCAAACAATTTCGATTTCCATACAGGGAAATCGTTGCAAATAAGCGACTTATTTAAAAAAGGAACGAACTACAAACAAGTGATCATAGGCGAAGTAATTGCTCGAATCAAAAAAGAAAACGATTTGTATTTTGACAACGCTGTTGCCGTCGTGCAAAAGATGCCAGATGATCAACCTTACTATATAACGAAAGATGGTATCGTTATTTATTATGGTCTATATGAAATTGCCCCGTACGCTGCCGGTATTCGTGAATTTCTTATTCCGTTTTCGACTTTGCGACCGTACATGAAAACGAAGCTAGCGCAATAAAAGCGCTAGCTTCGTTTATTGATGATAAGAGACGACTTCTTTTTTTGTTGTTTTTGTCATGGCACTCCATCCTTCGATCGCTAAGAAAATGCATAAGACGAAAAGAACGAAAGAGGAGCCAGCTAATAGCCAGTTTTGTGCTAAAGCGTTTTGGTACATTAATACGCAAAGGGCAGCAATGGTCACCACGAGCATAAACACCATCGGAATGACAACATAAAACGATTTGGCACCAATTTTCATGAGCCATGCGGAAACAGCTAACAAAGCAAGTGCCCCAAGCATTTGGTTTGCTGCTCCGAACAGCGGCCAAACGGATTGCCATGTTCCCGATAACGCAAGTGCCCCAGCACCGATAAGACCAACCGTTGTGGCAACGTGGTTATTTTTAAATGCATTTGTCCGTTCTTCACCGAGCTCCTGAATGGCGTAACGCATTAACCGTGTTGCTGAATCTAATGTTGTTAATAAGAAAGCGGATGCTGTCAATGCGGTAAATGTAACTGCTGTTGCTTCTGGGATGCCGACATGGGACATAAAATAACCAACACCAGCAGAAAATGTACCGATTGGTCCACCAAGCTCACTCATACGAGTTGTGAAGTCAGCTTGTGTTAAATATGCAACCGTTCCAACCGAGATGATGGCTAAAAAGCTTTCTAATAACATGCCACCATAGGCGATAAATTTCCCGTTTTTCTCATTATCAAGCTGTTTTGCCGTCGTTCCAGATGATACGAGCGAATGGAAGCCGGAAATAGCACCGCAAGCGATTGTAATGAACAAAATTGGAAACAGAAATCCGAGTTTTTCATGATAAAAACCTGTAAACGCAGGGAACTGAATAGTCGGTGCAGCGATAATCATACCAACAGCAGCCCCAGCAATCATCCCATATAAAAGAAATGAGTTTAAATAATCCCGTGGTTGTAACAAAAACCATACAGGCAATACCGATGCAGCGTATGCATACCCTAATAAAATGAGTGACCATGTTGTTGCACTTAACGAAAGTGGATATTGAATGCCAGCCCATACAGATAAAAGCATTGCAATGACACCAAGCACGCTGGCTACAAATAAGTTCATTCGCATTTGATTAACAAAAAAGCCAAAAATAATCGCAATGCCGAGGAATAATACAGACGCTGTAGCTGCTTGTGGAACAGCGACAAACGTATTTGCAACTAAAATAATAAACACGCCGACAACGAGCATAAGCGTGGCGATCGAGAAGGTTAAAAACAGCACTTGTCCACGATTTCCCATATATTGCTTAATAATTGTTCCGATTGATTGTGCTTTATGACGAATGGAAGCCTGTAATGAAGTATAATCGTGAACACCGCCAATAAAAATGCCTCCGATCATAATCCATAAAACAGCAGGAAACCAACCAAACACAGCAGCTGTAATCGGCCCGACGATCGGTCCGCCTCCAGCGATTGTAGCGAAATGATGTCCGAGTAAAACAGGTTTTTTTGCTGGCACGTAATCTATACCATCATACATTTCATGTGCTGGTGTTTTACGGTTGTGATCGACTCGTAGTTGCTTTTCGAGAAATCGTCCATATGTAAAATAGGCAATGACCAAAATAACTCCACAAACAAGTAACAAAGTGAGTAAGTTCAACGCACATCCTCCTCAAATGGTTTTTCAAATACATGTGTAAACGATCGAGCTTTTCGATGAGTGAATAATTGCTTCGTGTCTAAAGAGATAATAGCGATGTAACATTCAAGCCAACCGTGCAATCCGAAACGAATAAACTTAAGCTTTCGAAAGTGTTTCACCTCCCTTATTGCTTCATCACATGCGTGTGGTGCGACAATGGCACCAATGAAAACGGTAGACATATGATCTTGATGATTGGATATGTAGTTTGGTACATGGTTGATAAATGTTTCAGAAAATTGTATGACGTCTCTTTTTGTGACGATGTCGTTTTTTTGCCATACAAAAATGAACTGTTCATTTTCCACTGCCCAAATTTTAGATTTTTTTGTCATAAAATATTTTTCATCACGCCGATGATAGTGCGCATAAAAAGGTAAAGAAAAGGTGCCGAGCTTTTCATCCCGATAAATGTTGAAATAAGGTGTAAGAATTGTTGATAGAGTATGGACGTATTTGTTTGTATTCATTGTAGCCACCTTTTTAAATTTTCTGAATATTATTATACTTAAATATGTAAAACATTTCAATATTTTTGTTGTTTTTTCCTTAAAAACTATTTAGCAGAATGATAAAAAAACATTTAACTTTTCAGAAAATTGTGCTAAAATAAGACGAAAAGGAGTTCTCGCGTATGGTTGAAAAGCAACTAAAAGATCGCATTATTGAAACGGCGCTTACGTTGTTCGAAAAATATGGGTATCACGGGGTGACGGTCGATCGCATTGTTGCGGAATGTGGAGCATCAAAAGGCGGATTCTACCATAATTTTAAGTCGAAAGATGAACTGCTTTACCACATTCACGATGTGTTTATTACGTATGTGCTAAATAAAGCGCAAGAAGCATATGTAAAATATAAGACGCCGACTAAGCGGCTATGTGCAATCATTCAGTCGTTTGTTAAAGTTTTTCACATATATAAACCACACATTACGGTGTTCAATCAAGAGGCGGCGTATTTAAAGCCGGAGTACGCTGAAAAAATCAATGCAAAACGTGAACAATATAAACAAATTATTTTTCAAGTACTTCGGGAAGGTATTGAAGCAAAGCAGTTTCGTACAGAAGTGCCTGTTGAAATTGCAGGGTTGTCGATTATCGGGATGGTGAACTGGATGTATAAATGGTATAAGCCTGATGGACCGATGTCGATTGAACAAATTGCTGCTGCTTTCAATGATTTAATTTTACATTCGCTCTTGACAGAGGAAGCGAAGCGAGATGAAGACATTTCATCATTTCTTTTGTCGCATGTAGGCGACAAGTGACGAGTGTTGCATAGCGTACAGACCAACTAGTCGGTTTGAAACAAAAACAGGCTTGTTGGTTTCATATATTTTCATTTTTATAAAGGAGGAGAAAGGCGATGCATTTTGAATTAACGAAAGAGCAACAAATGATTAAAGAGATGGTTCGCGATTTTGCGGAAAAGGAAATTGCCCCATACGCGTCGAAATGGGATGAGGAAGCCATTTTTCCAATTGACACATTCAAAAAAATGGGCGAGCTTGGACTGTTTGGTATTCCGTTCCCTGAACAATATGGTGGTTCGGGGGGAGATACGATTTCTTACGCCATTGCGGTTGAAGAAATTGGTCGAGCGTGCGGTGGAACAGGGTTAAGTTATGCGGCAGCTGTATCGCTCGGTGCAAGCCCAATTTACTATTTCGGAACAGAAGAGCAAAAAGAAAAATGGCTCGTGCCAATGGCAAAAGGTGAAACGTTCGGTTCGTTCGGATTGACAGAACCGAATGCAGGATCTGACGCAGGCGGAACACAAACGCGCGCCGTTTTAGATGGCGATGAGTACGTCATTAACGGAGAAAAATGTTGGATTACAAATGCGGGATATGCCCGCCAAGTCATTGTAACCGCTGTCACTGGTAAAGATGAACGAGGAAAAAATATTATTTCCGCTTTTATTGTTCCGACCGATGCCCCGGGGTTTACGATCAACTGCCATTATGACAAAATGGGCGTTCGCGCATCGAATACGTGCGAACTTGTATTGCAAGATGTGCGCGTACCAAAAGAAAACATACTAGGCGATCCGAAAAAAGGATTTAAGCAGTTTTTATACACGCTAGATGGCGGACGTATTTCGATTGCAGCATTAGCCGTTGGGATCGCACAAGCCGCATTCGAGAAAGCGCTTCAGTATGCAAAGGAGCGAAAACAGTTCGGGCAACCGATCGCGAAATTTCAAGCTATCCAGTTTAAACTTGCTGACATGGCCATGCAATTGGAACTTGCGCGTAATATGGTGTACAAGGCGGCATGGTTAAAAGATCAAGGCAAGCCGTTTACAAAAGAAGCGGCGTATGCGAAATTATTTGCTTCCGAAACAGGATTTCACATTTGTAATCAAGCGATTCAAATTCACGGTGGATACGGATATATGAAAGAATACGGCGTTGAACGTCATCTCCGCGATATGAAGTTGATGGAAATTGGTGAAGGAACATCAGAAATTCAACGACTCGTCATTGCTCGTCAATTAGGGTGTTAAAGGAGGGAAAGCATGCTTCATACGACAGTTGGACAATTGCTTGAACAAAAGGCTTTGATGCATCCCGATCATGAGGCGGTTGTGTATGCGGATCGTCAGTTGCGTTGGTCATATCGTCAATTTAATGATTATTGTCGCCTTGTTGCCAAAGGGTTGATGAAACTTGGCATTGAAGCAGGAGAACATATGGCGATTTGGGCAACGAATAAACCGGAGTGGCTTGCGTGCCAGTTTGCGACAGGGAAAATGGGAGCGGTGCTTGTTACGGTCAATACGAATTACCGCACAGCCGAGCTCGAATATTTGTTAAAACAATCTGATGCGACAACGATTATTTTGATGGAACAGTATCGCGATGCCTCTTATATCGACATGATTTACGAAATTGCACCGGAACTTGCTTACTGTGAACCCGGGAAACTACAAGCAAAACGACTTCCACAGCTACGAAATGTCATCGTATTAAGTGAACAACGTTATCCAGGAACATTTTCATGGAATGACCTCTTAGCCATGGCGGAATATGTCGAAGACGCAGCACTCGAAGCCATGGCGGAATATGTCGAAGACGCAGCACTCGATGCACGAATGAATTCCCTCGATCCACATGATGTCATCAACATGCAATATACCTCAGGAACGACAGGATTCCCGAAAGGCGTCATGCTTACACATTACAACATCGTAAATAATGCGTATTACATTGCCGAATGTATGAAACTGACAAAAGAAGATCGTTTATGTATTCCTGTGCCGTTTTTTCATTGTTTCGGTTGTGTGCTCGGTACGCTCGCTTGTGTGACAGTTGGGGCAACAATGGTGCCACTTGAGCAATTCCATCCGAAGCAAGTATTACAAACAGTGCAAGATGAAAAATGCACAGCACTTCATGGCGTGCCAACGATGTTTATTGCTGAATTAAACGATCCGGATTTTGCATCATATGATTTATCTTCTTTGCGCACGGGCATTATGGCCGGCTCGAATTGCCCAATTGAAGTGATGAAAGCGGTCATCGAAAAAATGGGGGCAAAAGAAATTACGATTGCGTACGGGCAAACGGAATCTTCCCCTGTCATCACGCAAACACGCACAGATGATCCAATTGAATTGCGAGTAGAAACAGTCGGGCGTGCTCTTCCGCATGTCGAAGTGAAAATTGTCGATCCCGTTACAAATCAAGAAGTGCCACCTGGTGTGCAAGGGGAGTTATGCACGCGCGGATATCATGTCATGAAAGGGTATTACAATAATCCTTCAGCCACACAGGAGGCTATTGATGAAGAAGGATGGTTGCATACAGGCGATTTAGCCGTAATGGATGAAAACGGCTACTGCCGCATTACAGGAAGATTAAAAGATATGATCATTCGCGGTGGCGAAAATATTTATCCGCGTGAAATTGAAGAGTTTTTATATAAACATCCGAAAGTGCTCGATGTGCAAGTTGTTGGCGTCCCAGATGAAACGTACGGAGAAGAAGTAATGGCTTGGATCATTTTAAAAGAAGGGGAACACGCCACACCTGAAGACATTCGCTCGTTTTGTGAAGGGCATATATCGCGTCATAAAATTCCGCGATATATCGAATTTACAACAGCGTATCCGATGACGGCATCGGGGAAAATTCAAAAATTTAAATTGCGCGAATGGGCGCGGGAGCGAGTCGAACAAAAAAAGCATGTGTAAGGGGGAAGAAAATGTTTTCAAAAATACTTATTGCGAATCGGGGAGAAATTGCTTTACGTATCATTCGCACGTGCCAAAAGCTCGGCATTCAAACGGTCGCCATTTATTCGGAAGCCGATGCCAATTCGCTTCATGTGAAGCAAGCGGACGAAGCGTATATCGTTGGAAAAGCGCGGGTGAATGAGAGCTATTTAAATATCGAAAAAATTATTTCGATCGCCAAAGAAACGAAAGCGGAAGCTATTCATCCGGGTTACGGCTTGCTTTCAGAAAATGCAACATTTGCTCGTCGGTGCGAAGAGGAAGGGATCGTGTTTATCGGTCCCAAACCGGATGTGATTGTGAAAATGGGGAGCAAAATTGAAGCGCGACAAACGATGGCGGAAGCAGGGGTGCCGATTGTGCCCGGCATCTCTTTTCCGCTTGCTGATGTCGATGATGCAACGAACGTAGCGAACGGCATTGGATATCCAGTTATGTTGAAAGCATCGGCAGGTGGCGGAGGCATTGGCATGCAACTTGTTTATGACGAAGAGCAGCTACGAAAAGCATTTGAAGGAAATCAAAGTCGCGCGGCTTCCTTTTTCGGAGATGGGGCGATGTATGTTGAAAAATATATTGACAATCCGCGTCATATTGAAATTCAACTGTTAGCTGATGCGCACGGAAACTGCGTGTATTTATGGGAAAGAGAATGTTCTATTCAACGTCGCCATCAAAAAGTTGTAGAAGAAGCACCTTCTCCGTTTTTAGACGAAGAGACGCGTCGGAGAATGGGAGAAGCGGCTGTGCGGGCTGCAAAACATATCGGATATACAAATGCAGGGACGATCGAATTTCTCGTAGATGAGCAAAAAAACTTTTATTTCCTTGAGATGAATACACGTCTTCAAGTAGAACATCCTGTGACAGAAGAAATTACAGGGATTGACATTGTCGAACAACAATTGCGCATTGCCGCAGGGGAAAAGCTATCTTTTACACAAGCTGAAGTGAAACGAGAAGGACATGCGATCGAAGTGCGTATTTACGCTGAAGATCCAAATACATTTTTCCCTTCCCCAGGGACGATTACGCGTTTACAGCTTCCTGAAGGGGAACATATCCGCCATGAAATTGCGGTGCAAAGCGGCTCGGTCGTTACCCCGTTTTACGATCCGATGATCGCGAAATGTATTGCTAAAGGAAGCGATCGACAAGCAGCCATCGCCACTATGATTGAAGCATTACATGAATATAAGATCGAAGGAATTAAAACGAACATTCCGATGCTAACGGCTGTATTAACGCATGAAGCATTTCAACAAGGACATACGACAACAAACTTTGTGAATATGTATATGAACAAAAAAGGGGGAAAAACACATGCATGAAGTTGTCGCATTGATGGCGGGAAACGTATGGAAAATCGTTGTTCAAGTAGGTGATGTTGTCGAAGAAGGACAAGATGTTGTCATTTTAGAGTCGATGAAAATGGAAATCCCGATCGCGACGGAAGCGGGAGGAGTTGTCAAAGCAATTCATGTGCAAGAAGGAGATTTCGTAAACGAAGGGGACGTATTAATCGAAATCGAATAGGGGGGTATGTATGCGTGTAACGGTGAAAGAAGTCGGTCCACGTGATGGGTTGCAAAACGAGCCGATCTTTATTCAAACGGAAGATAAAATTACGTGGATTAATCAATTATCCAAAACAGGTTTGTCATATATTGAAGTGACGTCGTTTGTCCACCCGAAATGGATTCCACAGCTTGCAGATGCGTACGAAGTCGCCTCTCGTATTGAGCGGGTAGAAGGTGTGACATATGCTGCACTTGTCCCGAACAAAAAAGGATTGGAAGGCGCACTAGCCGCGAATATGGATGAAGTGGCTGTATTTATGTCAGCGAGCGAAACGCATAATCGCAAAAACATTAACAAATCAATTGACGAAACGTTCCCGATATTAAAAGAAGTCATTGACGAGGCGAAGCGAGCAAATAAAACAGTTCGTGGTTACGTATCGACCGTATTTGGTTGTCCATATGAAGGAACAGTCAGCATTGAACGCGTCATCTCTGTTTCTGAGCGATTGTTTGAGCTTGGCATTGATGAGCTATCGCTTGGCGATACGATCGGTGTTGCAAACCCTGTGCAAGTTCAACGGACGTTAGAACAACTATTAAAGCGGTTTTCTGCTGAAAAGATGGCGCTTCATTTTCATAATACGTATGGGATGGCACTTGCAAACGTGTTTGCATCGTTGCAGATGGGGATGACTACTTTTGATAGCTCGCTCGGCGGACTAGGGGGTTGTCCATATGCCCCAGGCGCATCTGGCAATTTAGCGACAGACGACTTAGTATATATGCTTGCTCAAATGGGTATCGATTGTGGTGTTCAACTTGAACCATTGACAGAAGCAGCGCGATGGATTGAAGAAAAAATTGGCCGTCCGCTAACGAGCCACCATTCACACGTTGTAAGGAGGAATGCATGATGATGGAAGCTGTTCTTTATTCCACAATTGATGCAGGGGTGGCAGTTGTTACGTTAAATCGACCAGATGCGGCAAATGCTCTATCTGTAAAAATGTTAAACGAATTGCAACGCATTCAAGTGGAACTAAAGCTAAATCGAAACGTGCGTGCAGTCATTGTCACAGGGGCGGGACATAAAACATTTTGTGCGGGAGCAGATTTAAAAGAGCGAGCAAAAATGAACGAAACGCAAGTGCGTCAAACGGTGGCGCTTATTCGGGAGACGATTAATGGATTTGAGCAACTGCCTCAGCCTGTCATTTGTGCACTAAACGGAGGGGCTTTTGGTGGAGGGCTTGAGTTGGCGCTCGCATGTGACATTCGCATTGCTGCTGAACATGCGATCATGGGACTGACAGAAACATCGCTTGGGATCATCCCAGGTGCAGGAGGGACGCAACGTCTTCCGCGTCTCATTGGTATTGGGCGAGCGAAGGAGATGATTTACACAGCGAAGCGCATATCCGCACAAGAAGCGGAGCGGATTGGTTTAGTGGAACGCGTTGTTCCGATAGAACAATTGTTGGACGAGGCGCTTACTATCGCAACGACGATCGCCAATAACGCTCCGATTGCCGTTGCTCAGGCAAAAGCAGCGATTAATCATGGGGTACAAGTCGATATACAAACAGGGCTTGTCATTGAGCAAATGGCATACGAGCGAACGATTCATACAAGCGACCGACGAGAAGGATTGCAAGCGTTCAAAGAAAAACGAAAACCGGTGTACAAAGGGGAGTAATAGATATGATTTCAAACGAACAATTGTCACTCGTTGAACAACTACAGCAAAAACGAAAACAAATTGAACAAGGAGGCGCACGCAAATATCACGAAAAAAACGCCGAGCAAGGAAAATTATTTGTTCGTGATCGTTTAAAACTGTTGTTTGATGATGGCTTGCAGTTTGAAGATGCCTTTTTTGCAAACTGTTTAGCGGACGGGCTGCCAGCAGATGGTGTCGTGACAGGGGTCGGAAAAATTAACGGACAAACGGTATGCGTTATGGCCAATGATTCGACAGTTAAAGCAGGTTCATGGGGAGCAAGAACAGTAGAAAAAATTATTCGCATTCAAGAAACAGCGGACAAATTACGTTGTCCGATTTTATACTTAGTGGACTCGGCAGGTGCTCGCATTACAGATCAAATTGAAATGTTTCCGGGACGGCGTGGAGCGGGACGCATTTTTTATAACCAAGTGAAGCTGTCTGGAAAAGTGCCGCAAATTTGTTTATTGTTTGGACCATCGGCAGCGGGTGGGGCATATATCCCAGCTTTTTGTGATATCGTCATTATGGTCGAAGGAAATGCTTCCATGTATCTTGGTTCTCCACGCATGGCTGAAATGGTTATCGGTGAGAAAGTGACGCTAGAAGAAATGGGTGGCGCGCGCATGCATTGTTCTGTTTCAGGTTGTGGGGACGTGCTTGTGAAAACGGAAGAAGAAGCGATTGCGTTTGCCCGTAAATATTTATCATATTTTCCTACAAACTTTAGTGAAAAGCCACCAGTAGTAGAACCAAAAGAACCAAAATCATTTCAAAAAACAATTGAAGAAATTATTCCGAAAAACCAAAACGCACCGTTTAACATGTATGATTTAATTGACCGAATTATTGATGAAGGATCGTTTTGTGAAATAAAAAAATTGTTTGCCCCTGAGCTAATTACAGGTCTTGCGCGCATAAACGGACAATCCGTTGGAATTATCGCCAATCAGCCTCGTATGAAAGGCGGTGTATTATTTCACGATTCTGCAGATAAGGCGGCAAAGTTTATTACCCTTTGCGATGCGTTCCATATTCCGCTCATCTTTTTAGCAGACATCCCTGGATTTATGATCGGAACAAAAGTCGAGCGGGCAGGTATTATTCGTCACGGTGCAAAAATGATTTCGGCGATGTCTGAAGCGACTGTTCCGAAAATATCAATCATCGTGCGAAAAGCGTACGGAGCGGGGTTGTATGCCATGGCAGGCCCAGCGTTTGAACCAGATTGTTGTTTAGCTTTTCCGCATGCGCAAATTGCTGTTATGGGACCAGAAGCCGCG
Organism: Anoxybacillus sp. LAT27; assembly: GCF_022030075.1. Lineage (NCBI taxonomy): Bacteria > Bacillati > Bacillota > Bacilli > Caryophanales > Anoxybacillaceae > Anoxybacillus > Anoxybacillus sp. LAT27. Next base: position 360 of record NZ_JAIWYK010000079.1, on the reverse strand, counting down.
GTCAATGCGGTGTATGCCAATAAAATTGCCGAATTGCCAGAAGAAGAACGCGCCGCTTTTATTGAACAAAAGCGGGAAGAATATCGGAAAGACATCGATATTTACCGACTCGCTTCTGAAATGGTTATAGATGGCATTATTGCGCCGAATGAGTTACGTTCTGAACTCATTCGTCGTTTAGATGCATACATGTCGAAATATGTTGTATTTTCTGAACGGAAGCATGGGGTTTACCCTGTGTAGTTGTCAAGACATATGGTACAATGGAGGCGATGTGTTCTAACATCGCCTCAGACTGTTGACAAAATGGTTGGAAGACACCTGTCTTTCAACCATTTTGTTCCATTTGGGCATTTGTCT
>NZ_JAIWYK010000318.1:0-232 GCF_022030075.1 Anoxybacillus sp. LAT27 | reverse complement strand
CCTGCGAGAAGCTCTATGCCGAGCTCAGCGCCAAGGGCGTCGACGTGCTCTACGACGATACCGACCAGCGCGCCGGCGCCAAATTCGCCGCCGCCGACCTGATCGGCATCCCCTGGCAGATCATGATCGGGCCGAAGGGGCTTGCCGACGGCAAGGTCGAGATCAAGCGGCGCAGCGACGGCTCCCGCGAGACGATGTCGCCGGCCGACGCGGTCGCTCGGCTGGTCGGCTG
>NZ_JAIWYK010000317.1:0-232 GCF_022030075.1 Anoxybacillus sp. LAT27 | reverse complement strand
GGCATCGCTCACGACATGGGCGACCGCCCAGAGCGCGACATTGAACGGACGGCCTGGCTGGAGGGGCGGGGCTATCGTGTCATCCGGATCGCGGCTGCCGACGTGTTGCGCGATGCCGATGCCGTAGCCCAGGCGGTCGTGTCGCTTGCGGCAGCTCCCCCTCCACCGGCTTCGCCGGTCCCCCTCCCCGTAAACGGGGAGGATTTGACCGACTTTGATCCTCCCCGTTTAC
>NZ_JAIWYK010000316.1:0-232 GCF_022030075.1 Anoxybacillus sp. LAT27 | reverse complement strand
AAATGGATGCCCAAGAGATCTTGAAGCTGTATAAAGGGCAGATCTCGGTGGAAATGAACTTCGCTTTTTTGAAAGATCCGTTTTTCACGGATGAGATTTACGTCAAAAAACCAGAACGGGTCGCAGTATTAGGCTATTTGTTTCTGTTGGCCTTGGCGATTTACCGCGTTTTTCAGCGCCGAGTGCGCCAGTTCATCACACCCGAACACCCATTAAAGGGCGCCGGAGGCCG
>NZ_JAIWYK010000315.1:0-232 GCF_022030075.1 Anoxybacillus sp. LAT27 | reverse complement strand
CGGGCGAATAGGTCTGGACCCAAGCGTCGAGATCGCCGCTGCGGTTCGCCAGTCGGCGCAGCACCAGCGCCATGCGCCCGGTCGGCGGCGGGCGATCGTCCATGAACTCGACCACCAGCCGACCCGCCAAATCAGGCTGGAGGGTCTCGGCCGCATGACCGATCCAGATCGCCCAGGCGGTCAGCCGCGTCGACAGCGCCTCGGTGAAGACGGCGGCTGACGCATCGACGCC
>NZ_JAIWYK010000314.1:0-232 GCF_022030075.1 Anoxybacillus sp. LAT27 | reverse complement strand
GCCGATGACAAAGCGCAGCACGTAAGCGTGAAACAGCAACTCCCCGAACGCAGCGAGCAAGGCGGAGAAAAACGCTGCGCTTAAAATGGCGCCGCCGGCGATGTCATAAAACGCGCCGATGCCAATCCATGTGGCGACAAATACGAGGCCAAAATCGGCGATCGTCGCCGAAACGTTGCCGAGGCGCGGCAAAACGTACAAGTCGCCGAGCGCATAGGCGACAAGCGTCAGC
>NZ_JAIWYK010000313.1:0-232 GCF_022030075.1 Anoxybacillus sp. LAT27 | reverse complement strand
ACCGTCATTTTCACCGCCCACGGCGTCTCACCGGAAGTGAAAAAACGAGCGCTCGAAAAGGGACTTGTCACGATTGATGCGACATGCCCCGATGTGACAAAAACGCATCGGCTCATCGAACAAAAGCTCGCCGATGGCTACGATATCATCTATATCGGTAAAAAAGGACACCCGGAACCGGAAGGAGCGGTCGGCATCAATCCGGAAAGGATCCATCTTGTGGAAACCATCG
>NZ_JAIWYK010000312.1:0-232 GCF_022030075.1 Anoxybacillus sp. LAT27 | reverse complement strand
CCGAGCGGATGCGGTATGCCCCTTGCCAAAGAAGGAGCAGCTCCTCGTCCGGACAATCCAATATCGCCAGCGCTTCCTCGGCGGTCAGTTCATGGCCGTCGAGCACTTGTTCAGCCAAATGAAGCCAATTTGCCATCGTTCCTCTCCCCTTTCCACATCATTACATTTATCGTAACGAATCGGGCGATTGATTGTCAACCTAAATTGGTTTTAAGTTTACTTTTCAGACGAA
>NZ_JAIWYK010000311.1:0-232 GCF_022030075.1 Anoxybacillus sp. LAT27 | reverse complement strand
CCCATGTCGAGCAGCGCATCGCCCCAGGGATCGATCACCAGCGACTGGCCATCGGTCGCGCGACCATCTTCATGCACGCCGGTCTGCGCTGCGGCGATGATAAAGGCGCCTGCCTCGATCGCGCGGGCGCGAAGCAGGGTATGCCAATGCGCCGCGCCGGTCGGCCGGGTGAACGCCGCCGGCACCGCGAGCAGCGTTGCGCCCGCTTCGCTCAACGCCGCATAAAGCCCGG
>NZ_JAIWYK010000310.1:0-232 GCF_022030075.1 Anoxybacillus sp. LAT27 | reverse complement strand
ATGACCACCGCGGCCATAAGTGCGGGCCAAAAACCGTTTACAGAGAAGCCGGGAACGAGAAACCCGACGAACATCAGCACGACTGCAGCGACCACGAAACGGATGACATGGCGCAAGATCGTCATGAAGAATCCTCCTTTGGAGTTTGTTTCACTACTCATTCTGGCTGTTTTGCCGACAAATTATGCCGCACCGGGTGTGTAAATTTATGCTTGCGGCGGACTGCATGTTA
>NZ_JAIWYK010000309.1:0-232 GCF_022030075.1 Anoxybacillus sp. LAT27 | reverse complement strand
CCGCCCCGCCAGCCGGAAAAACAGCGGCAGGCTGTGCAGGCCTAGGCTTTCAGCCATTCGGGCACGCGCTCGGCGGCGATGATCGTCTCGGCGCTGATCCGGTCGGCGACAATCGCATAGCGATCGCCATCGACCATCACTTCGGGCACCAAAGGCCGACTGTTATAGGTCGATGCCATTGTCGCGCCATAAGCGCCGGCAGTGCGGAAAACGGCGAGATCGCCCGAGGCGA
>NZ_JAIWYK010000308.1:0-232 GCF_022030075.1 Anoxybacillus sp. LAT27 | reverse complement strand
CCAGAGCGCCCACCAGCCCCCAGATCTTCAACTGGTCCGCCAGTTCCTTCATCGACCAGAGCGGCGGTTTTTCTGCCGCCAGAAAATAGCCCAATCCGCCGGAAAGGGACCCTCCGACGACAATGCCGTACGCGATAAAAAAGGTAAGAATCACCTGAGACATGCCTTCATTCCTCCCGACTTGGCAGCGTATGCTTATCCCTACGCCGCTTGTCAGGCAAATATGAAGAGG
>NZ_JAIWYK010000307.1:0-232 GCF_022030075.1 Anoxybacillus sp. LAT27 | reverse complement strand
AAAGTCAACGGATGCAGGAAAAAGTCCTTTTTGATCTTTCCCTTCGCTTTCGCCAAACAGCTGTTTCCACCACTCAGATACATAATGAAGGGATGGCTCATAGTTCACCAATAATTCGATCGCTTTGCCTTTGCGATAGAGAATATTTCGCACGGCAGCATACTGATAACTTTCATTGGTTGAAAGATCAGGATGGTTATATTTATAATACGCCGATGCTGCGCCTTCCATC
>NZ_JAIWYK010000306.1:0-232 GCF_022030075.1 Anoxybacillus sp. LAT27 | reverse complement strand
AGGTGAAGCAATGGCCGTAATTAAAGCGAACAGCAGGGATGTAGACATGCTGGCAAGACTGATGCGCGCCGAAGCGGAAGGCGAAGGGGTCCTGGGCATGCTGATGGTCGGCAACGTCGGCGTCAACCGCATCCTCGCCAACTGCCTTGACTTTCGCGGCATCCGCACGATGAGCCAGATGGTGTTCCAATCGCCTGGCGGCTTCGAAGCGGTGCAAAAGCCGTACTTTTAC
>NZ_JAIWYK010000305.1:0-232 GCF_022030075.1 Anoxybacillus sp. LAT27 | reverse complement strand
CTCCAGGATGTTTTTGCTCTTATTTTTATACAAACCCAGCCCTTTTATATGCTCTTCCAGCTCTTCCTGCGTCAAATGGATGAAATGCTCCGGCTTGTTGAACTTTTGGAACAGGGGGCCGGTGATTTCGTTTACCCGTTTGTCCGTGCACTGCGCCGAGAGAATCGTGGCGATCAAGAGTTCGAACGGCGTTGTGTAGTTCAGCTCGCAGTGAGCGTCCGGGTACATCTGA
>NZ_JAIWYK010000432.1:0-230 GCF_022030075.1 Anoxybacillus sp. LAT27 | reverse complement strand
CAACGGTGCCATATCAGGGGGCATGGCAATCCCGCCGGGTCGCCGGCGAGTTCCCGGGACACCACGCAAACGCAACCTGTCCCGGACGCGAAAAAACGGCATGCCTGCCGCTGACATGCCGCTCGTTCTCATCCTTTTTTTCGTCTCATCCGGCCCAGCTTGCGTTGGATGCGCGGCGCGTGCATGACCATCAAATTCATGAACAGATTGACCATGTTCGGATTGCGCAG
>NZ_JAIWYK010000304.1:0-232 GCF_022030075.1 Anoxybacillus sp. LAT27 | reverse complement strand
CCTGCCAAGCGGCATGGACGTGCTTCTCACCGATACCGTCGGGTTTATCCAGGATTTGCCGACAACACTGGTGGCGGCTTTCCGCTCCACGCTGGAAGGCGTCCAGGAAGCCGATCTGATCCTGCACGTGGTGGACAGCCACCATCCCGACCTGGAAATCCACATGGAAGTGGTGGAGCGCATCCTGCGCGAGCTGAAGGCGGACGACATCCCGCAGCTCGTGGTGTTCAAC
>NZ_JAIWYK010000303.1:0-233 GCF_022030075.1 Anoxybacillus sp. LAT27 | reverse complement strand
GTTTCGATCATCCAATCGGTCCGCTCCCGCAAATAATCGGCCAGCGGCGCCACTTCTTCTGGACTTCCCGTAAACCCGTGAATACATAAACAGCCGATCATCATTTCCACCCCCGCCCGAATGAAAAGCGGCGCCTGTGACGCCGCTTTTAGTTTCTCTCGGGTTGCTTGATGTTACACCCAATATCGAAGCAACTCTTCCAATTTCATGCCGCGCGATGCTTTCAATAAAAC
>NZ_JAIWYK010000302.1:0-233 GCF_022030075.1 Anoxybacillus sp. LAT27 | reverse complement strand
GACTGAGCGTCGTTCGATGATTCGGATGAAAGCTCCAGTAATGAATATCAGTCAATGTTCCCGAGAATCCCTTGGTGGTCAAGGCATCGACAATATGAATGAGATGCTTGATGACCGGTTTGGAAAGCTGCAGCGTCAACCCCAGCGTGAAGAAAAACTTGTGGATTCCTTGGTGATGTGCTAATCTATTCATGAGACATGAACCTCCTTGTGGATAGTTGGTGGTACATCTA
>NZ_JAIWYK010000301.1:0-233 GCF_022030075.1 Anoxybacillus sp. LAT27 | reverse complement strand
CCTGCGCCGCCGTGGCACCGGGCAGCAGGATGAGGATCTCCTCGCCGCCCGTGCGGAAGACGAAATCGGTCTGGCGCACCCGGTCGGTCAGGAAGCGGCCGATGGTCTGCAGCACGCGGTCGCCCGCCTGATGGCCGTGATGGTCGTTGAGGCGCTTGAAATAATCGAGATCGACCATGATCACCGCGAGCGGCTGGCCGCGCACGTCCGATTCGGACATCAGCCGCCGCCCG
>NZ_JAIWYK010000078.1:0-23599 GCF_022030075.1 Anoxybacillus sp. LAT27 | reverse complement strand
AAAGAAAAGAAGAAAAAATTCACGAGGAAAGTGAACTTTTTCTTGACTCCCCACTTTTTCAACACTTTGAAATCTCCTGCCTAGGCAGGAGATTTAGTCTTTTATTGCGGAAAGAAATGAATCGATAATACTTACATCATTTGTAATTAGAAAAGCAGGGAGTAATGCAATAATGGCCACAACCGTCGCGTATGAAACGATAACATTTTTCACTATTTTCACAGTGCTCACTTCCTTTTGATTTTATTTTCTTATTTTTCTGTTATTTTGTCAATCTTTTTTATTAGCGAAACTTTTGTACGAAAATGGTATAATAACAAAATAGTTGTTTTAAGAAGGGAGGATTACGATGCGAATACGAGATTGGGATCGAAACTTACGTATTCGTTTAATTGGGGAATCACTCGTTGGAGTTACTTTTTGGATGATATTTCCTTTTATCGCCATTTATTTTTCTGGCATATTCGGTCGAGAAAAAACAGGTGTATTGCTTGTTATTTCGCAATTATTTTCGGTAATTGCTAATTTACTTGGAGGGTATTTTGCTGATCGATTTGGAAGAAAGAAGATGATGGTGCTTGCAGCGTGTGGACAAGCGCTTGCTTTTTTCTTATTTGCACTATCCAATTCTCCGTTATTCTCATCACCGTTGATGAGTTTTATTTGTTTTGCCCTCGTAGGCGTATGCGGCTCACTTTATTGGCCTGCAAGTCAGGCGATGGTTGCAGATGTTGTTTCAGAAAAAGATCAAAGTCGCGTGTTTGCTGTATTTTATACGATGAATAACATCATGGTTGTCATCGGTCCACTCCTTGGAGGAGTATTTTATCCTGAACACCAGTTTTTCTTACTTCTCATCGCAGGGACGTTTTGTGCGATCGTTGCGATTGTTCTTTTTATTTATTTAGATGAAACAGCACCGATATGGAGAAAAACAACAGGAACATGGTATATGTTTTTTATTGAGCAGTTAAACAATTATCGCCTCATCGTAAAAGATCGTACGTTTCTTTTATTTATTGTTGCTGGTATTCTTGTGGCACAAACGTTTATGCAACTCGACATTTTACTTCCTGTTTACATAAAGGAAGTCGTTTCAAAACAAACGTTATTTTCTGTCGGACATTGGTCGCTTTCGTTGAGCGGGGAGAAGGCGTTTAGTGTTCTGATTGCGGAAAACGGATTGCTTGTTGCTTTATTTACGGTAGCTGTGACGAAGTGGATGGAAAACTATAAAGAAAAATGGGTGTTTGTCTTTTCTTCACTTTTTTACGGAATCGCCATTTTTCTTTTTGGTCAAACCACATCTCTATGGATGATGATCTTTTTAATTGCTTTATTTACGCTAGCAGAACTGATGACAGTCGGTTTACAACAAACGTTTGTTGCTAAATTGGCACCCGAGCATATGCGTGGACAATATTTTGCTGCAGCGAGCCTACGTTTTACGCTTGGGCGCATGATGGCTCCACTCGCTTTGACGCTTCCTTTTGCGTATCATTGGACGTTTTTTATTTTAATGTTACTTGCCGTATGTAGCGCATGGTTGTATGCTGTTATGTTTCAAATGATGGAGGGAAAGCGTGCATGATTATTCTCATTCGGCATGGAAAGCCTGTTTGTAAAATGATACATAAATAAAAAAATGGGCATATTGGGAAGTTGTGACGTTGTCGTTGACAAGGCGCACACCGTGATGTACATATATGGTGTGTAGCCCCTTCTTTTTCTCATATTTTCCCTTTTCTTCTCATACATATGATGATGTAAATATGAGAAAAGAGGGGAAATACGTGTGAATGAAAAAGGGGGATTACAAAAAGAAGCGATGACACGAAGCGAACGACGAAAACAAAAACGACCATTTGTTTTTGTATGTTTATTATTCGTTGTAAGCGCGTGTGTCGTCGGTGCATGGGGAGTGGCGAAACAAGAGACGAGTGAACAGAAAGTAATTGAGCAATTCATCACCGCGTTACGTCAAGAAGATATGCATGCGTTGAAACAGTTCATTGATGCTCCATTAGAAGAAAAGGCGTCACTTTTACCACTTTTTGCGTATTTACGTAAACATCCAGAGGGTTATGACCAAATAAGGAAAGAGTTAGCGCAACAAAAAGATGATCGAGTTTACATAAAAGGATTAACGTCAACTCCGCCGATTTTTTTAATGAAATTGTCGCAAGGAACGTACAAATTTGAACCGACGCTGTATCATGTATATGTGCAAACGAACGAGCAAGGGGCTCGTATTTTGATTAACGACACATACGTCGGTGAAACGAATGCATCGTTAGTGAAAGTAGGAGAGTATGTTCCAGGCCTATATGAAGTGAAAATGGTGACAGATGAACGAGAACAAACGAAGCAAATATCGCTCTTTGGAGGAGAGCGGATTCGTATCGTTCGTTTCGATTCGAACTAAAAGATGCAACGACATGTTGCGTCTTTTTTTGTCAAAGTCGAAACATATCTTCTCGTTCGTACGTAATATAGTCATCATTTTCATTTCATAAAAAATCATAGTAAAATAAAGGATCATAGACGATTGGAGGAAAACGATGAAACGATTCATTCGAACAATATGGCGATGGTTTGTATCATGGAATATCGGTTTATTTAGTGCTCTGATCTCGCTGCTTGCATTTCGTTTGCCTTTTTTCATCTCATTTTTGATTGGTGTAAGTGTAGGAATGATGTATTCCGTTTACATGAAGAAAAAAGAAAAGAAGGATCGATTGCATGATTTTAAAGACGAGCGATTGAAAGATGCGAAAAAAAAGGTTCGGAGAATCGGACAAAGTTTGTGGAGAATTCGTTCGGCCCCGATGTTTTCTAAACTTTCCCGTTTGTACTCCATTTGTCAAAAAATAATTGAAATTGTCGAAAAGCAACCTGATCGTCTCGCTGTTGCGCAACCGTTTTTTAACACAACATTGGACTCCATTGTTACCATTATTGATAAATATATTTATTTAACAAAACAACCCGTAAAAAGAGAGGAGATTCGACAGGCGATGAGGGAAGCAGAGGAAGCACTTGATCTGGCGCTAATGAAAGCGGAAAATGAACTGTTGGACATGCTTGAAGAAGATTTGTTTGATTTAAAGACGGAAGTAAAGCTTGTGAAACATACGATTGCATCAGACGATCCCTTTTCTTTACCAACAAAACATACAATAACAGTGACGGAGGAGAAAAGGCATGAGCAAAAACGATGAAATGCTTTGGACAAGTTCGATCGATTCGTTGCTTGCCAATCCATTTGGCGAAGTGACAGAAGCAAGCGTCAATCCATCATCTCCGCGTCTCATTGATCAATTAAAAGAAGAGCATCGACAGAAAGCGTTAGCACTTGCTGAGCAAATTGATCCGCGCAATCATCAAGCTATTTTACAATATGGAGTAGCAGCGCAAGCGGAGTTGTCACGCTTTTCCCATTCGATTTTAAATCATGTGCAAAAAAAAGACGTTGGACCTGTTGGAGAAGTGATTCATGAGCTTATGACAAAAATGAAAGAAGTTAACATTGAAGACTTTGCAATGAATAAAAAGAGTTTTTTCGCCCGCATGTTTCAATCTGTCACACAGTCTGTGCAACATATTTTATCTAAATATCAAAAATTAGGTGTCGACATTGATCGGATTGCTGATCAACTTGAAAAACATCGCCAAATGTTATTTCGTGACATTATGATGTTAGAAACATTATATGAAAAAAATAAAGAATACTTTGATGCCTTAAACATTTACATCGCTGCAGCTGAGTTGAAGCTCGAACAACTGCGAACAAAAACGATTCCAGAGCTAGAGAAAAAGGCATTACAGTCACAAAATCAAATGGATGTGCAAGAAGTCAATGATATGATTCAATTTGCTGACCGGCTTGAAAAACGGATTCATGATTTAAAATTAAGTCGACAAATTACAATTCAAACGGCACCGCAAATTCGGCTCATTCAACATGTCAATCAAACGTTAGTTGAACGTATTCAATCGTCCATTTTAACAGCCATTCCACTCTGGAAAAATCAACTTGTTATCGCACTAACGCTCCTCCGCCAAAAGAAAGCGGTAGAGGCACAAAAAGCGGTAACAAAAACGACGAATGAGCTGTTGTTGCGTAACTCGGAAATGTTAAAAATGAATACAATTGAAGCAGCAAAAGAAAATGAAGAAGGGCTTGTTAGCATCGATACGTTAAAAAAGACGCAAGAAAATTTATTAGAAACACTTGAAGAAACATTGAAAATTCAACAAGAAGGGCGCATGAAGCGTCAGCAAGTGGAACGAGAGCTTGTTGAAATGGAAGAACAATTAAAACAGAGGTTGCTTACACTAAAAAGGGCTGAATAAAATCAGCTCTTTTTTATTGATTTTATATACCTATTAGGGTATGATGTGAAAGGGAGGTAAGACAACATGACTTATATAGTAATCGTTATGCTCGTGCTATATGCTCTATATTATCGCTATGTACCCGTTCGTGGTGTCAAAGAGTTGACGTCTTTATCATCATATGAACATGTGACGTTGCTTGATGTACGTGACTACAACGAGGCAGACGAAATGAATGGGGCTCTCCGCGTTCCCGTTGCATACTTAAAACGTTATTATCAAACCATTCCGAACCGTCAAGTGATTGTCATTGCAAAAAGCAATCTAGAGAAAAATGTCGCGATCCGTTTACTTAGACGTTATCATTTCTCAATAGAAGGATATTATATAAAAGGGCACGAGCATGTAAATGAGTTAAATATGGTAAAATGTCACTAACTGTTCAAACTTTATGAAGCAATTGTTTGTTATAATACGGTTACACGTACTTGTATATGGAGGGGATGTACAATGAGAAAAATCGTCATTGTTGGTGGTGTGGCTGGAGGTGCTTCTGCTGCAGCACGTTTGCGTCGGTTAAGCGAAAAAGATGAAATTATTATGTTTGAACGCGGTGAATATATTTCATTCGCAAACTGCGGACTTCCTTATTACATTGGGGATGTCATTCAAGAACGAAGCAAGTTGCTTGTTCAAACCGTTGATGGCATGTCGAAACGGTTTCGTATTGATGTGCGTAACTTAAGTGAAGTGACAAGTATTAACCGTGAGCGAAAAACGGTAACGGTAAAACATTTACGAACAAATGAACAATATGAACAACCGTACGATGTTCTTATTTTATCGCCAGGGGCAAAACCAATCGTCCCACCAATTCCAGGTATAGACGAAGCAAAAGCGCTTTTTACGTTGCGTAATGTGCCAGATACGGATCGTATTCGCTCGTTCGTTGATAATGAAAAACCGAAACGAGCTGTCGTTATTGGTGGTGGCTTTATCGGTGTAGAAATGGCTGAGAACTTAACAGAACGCGGTGTCCATGTGACGCTTGTAGAAATGGCGAATCAAGTGATGGCACCGATTGATTACGAGATGGCAGCGATTGTGCATACACACATGAAAGAGCACGGCGTTGACTTGATTTTAGAAGATGGCGTACAAGCGTTTGAAAACGAAGGTCGACGCGTCGTGTTAAAAAGTGAGCGAACGATCGAAACAGATATGATTATTTTAGCCATTGGTGTTCAGCCGGAAAGCCAGCTGGCGAAAGAAGCAGGACTAGAACTTGGTTTTCGTGGTGCCATTAAAGTGAATGAACATTTGCAAACGTCTGACCCGAACATTTTTGCGATCGGTGATGCCATTGAAGTAAAAAGCTTCATTCATGGATTTGAAACTTTTGTTCCACTTGCATGGCCAGCGAACCGTCAAGGTCGACTTGTTGCTGACTACATTAACGGTCGTCACGTGAAGTATAACGGAACGCTTGGTACGTCGATTGCTAAAATTTTTCATATGACAGTAGCGGCAACAGGATTGAACGAAAAAATATTAAAACATCACGGTGTTGATTACGAAGTCGTTCACGTTCATCCAATGAGCCATGCAAGCTATTATCCAGGTGCAACGCAAATGACATTAAAGTTAATTTTCGATCGTCAAGGTCGAATTTATGGAGCACAAGCAGTTGGACAAGATGGAGTCGACAAGCGCATTGATGTCATTGCAACGGCGATAAAAGGTGGATTAACTGTATACGATTTGCCTGATTTAGAGTTAGCTTATGCGCCTCCATTTTCATCAGCGAAAGATCCAGTCAATATGGCTGGATATGTAGCGTCAAACGTGCTAGATGGCATGGTTGAAACGGTACAATGGCATGAAATTGATGACATTGTCGCTAACGGCGGGTTGCTCATTGATGTTCGTACGCCAAGAGAATTAGAAACAAGGGGAGCGATTCCGGGAAGCATCAACATTCCACTTGATGATTTGCGCGACCGCCTTCACGAATTACCGAAAGATCAAACGATTTATGTCACATGTCAAGTCGGTTTGCGCGGATATTTAGCCACTCGCATTTTGAAAGAACATGGATTTGAAGCAAAAAATTTAGACGGTGGTTATAAATTGTACTCGAGTGTAAAGTAGGAGGAGTAGATATGTTTGAAAATATTTTACCGACACAAGCAGATGTCTTGCGTCATGAAGCAAATGTAGAAGTACTAGACGTTCGGGAGGCGCATGAAGTGGCGGCAGGAAAAATCCCAAATGCGCGCCATATTCCGCTCGGGCAACTATTTGCTCGTTTAAACGAACTAGATCAAAACAAAACGTACATTGTTGTTTGCCATTCAGGTGGCCGAAGTGCATTAGCGTGCGAGTGGCTATCAGAACGAGGCTTCCGTGTAAAAAACATGGTTGGCGGCATGATGAGTTGGGAAGGAGAAGTGGAGTAAGACTGGCGATGTGCCAGTCTTATTTTTTATGCACTTGGCATCGTTTTATTGTACAATAAAATACATGTATTGGAAGAGAGAAACGAATGAAGGGGAATACATATGTGGAAAGATAAAAATGTGATTCTTATTTTTATTGGTGAGTTTATTGCCGGAATTGGTTTATGGCTTGGGATTATCGGAAACTTAGAGTTTATGCAAAGGCATGTCCCATCTGACTTTGTGAAGTCGCTTATTTTATTTTCGGGATTGCTTGCTGGTGTTGTAGTTAGTCCGATAGCAGGAAGATGGATTGATACGTACGCAAAAAAGCATATTCTTTTATATGCGGGAATTGGCCGTATATGTAGCGTTGTTTTTATGTTATTCGCCCTAAAATATGAATCTATTTTCCTCATGGTATGTTTTATGGTTTCCATTCAAGTCGCAGCCGCTTTCTATTTTCCAACGTTGCAAGCAATCATCCCACTTGTTGTGCGGGATGAGAAACAACTGATGACGATCAATGGGATGCACATGAATATTTCAGCGTTATCACGAATTTCTGGTACTGCCTTTGGTGGTGTTCTCCTTATGATTACAAGTTTGCAAACGTTATATATCGGCGCGATAGTTGCGTACATTTTACTATTTCTACTTACTTTTTTTATTGATATAAAAGAAGAAAAGAGAGACATAAGCAGTTATACAAAAGAAAAACAACGATTTACAGACATATTTCCAATCATTCGTCAACTCCCTATCGTTTATATTGCGGTTATTTTAACGATTGTTCCACAGCTGTTTATTGGTGGATTTAATTTAATGGTTATAAACATTAGCGAATTGCAACATGATTCGTCAATTAAAGGATGGCTGTATACCATTGAAGGAATCGGATTTTTATTTGGGGCTTTTTTCATTAAATATGCCGCTCGTGAACAAACGTATGTGAAATGGATGTATGCATTAACTTGTTTCATTGCTTTAGCGCAACTATCTTTACACTTTGCTCATATTAAATGGGTTTCGCTTGTTTCATTTGGATTGTTCGGCATATGCGTCGGTTGTTTTTTTCCGATGATCGCCACGATTTTTCAAACGAACGTTCCGAAATTATATCACGGTCGCTTTTTTTCATTCAAAAACATGTTTGATCGTGTGACATTTCAAGTGGTCTTGTTAGCTTCTGGATTTTTATTAGATACAATCGGACTAGAACGTATGGTTGTTCTATTTGGAATATTATCGTTTCTACTCATTATGTACACGATGTTTCGTAAAAAAGAGAGTATGTTAAAAAGCGAAGGGGCATAAGTCCCTTCGCCTTAACCAATAATAATGCGTTCTTTTGGGTAATGGTACGTTTCTTTTTGATTGCTGCCACGAATGAGAAATAAAAACGATAAAATACCAATGCGTCCGATAAACATTAAAGCAGTAATCACTAGTTTTCCAAATGTGCTCAGTTCGGATGTGATGCCCATCGATAAGCCGGTCGTTCCAAACGCGGAGCATACTTCAAAGACGATTTCGATCATTGTAAAAGGCTCTGAAAAGGAAAGAAGCACAATTGCTAAAAAACAAAGCATAAAGGCTGTTCCGAACACGATAAATGATTTTAATATATCTTCATGATGAATTTCTCGTTGAAACACTTTAATCGAGTTTTTTCCTTTTGCGTAAAAGAATATAGTTAACACCATAATCGCAAACGTTGTCGTTCGAATCCCTCCACCTACGCTGCTTGGAGAGGCACCAATAAACATCAATGCACTTAAAACAAGTAAGGTCGGTTCAGAAAACTCGGCCACATCCATCGTTGCTAGTCCGCCGTTACGAGAAGAAATCGATTGAAATAGTGCATAAAAAAGTGACTCATGCCATGTTTTATTAGCAAAAAATCGATTCCATTCGATCAGTAAAATTGCCCATGCTCCAAATAAAACGAGCAGAAAAAATGTGACGGTCGTCAATTTTGTGAAAAGTGAAAAACGATATTGCTGTTTTTGACGATGAAATACAAATTCTTTTACTTCAATGAGCACAGGAAATCCAATTGCACCTAGGACGAGTAAAATCATATGTACGGTTTGAACAAAATAATCATTAGCGAATGGGATAAGCGATTGTCCTGTAATGTCAAATCCAGCGTTTGTTGTTGCACTCACAGACGCAAAGAAGCCTTGAAAAAACGCTTCCTCCCATGATGGAAAATAACGAAGAAAATATATACCTAAAACGATTGCCCCAATTATTTCAATAGTAATAATGAGCGTTAAAATTTCCTTCATTAACTTCACTAATCCAGCAAACGTTGAACGATTTTGATCCGTCATAATAAGTTGGCGTTCACGAAAGCCAATTTTTTTTCCGAACATGAGCCAAATAAACGTTCCAAGCGCCATAATGCCGATGCCGCCAAATTGAAGAATAAAAGCAAGCACAAATACACCAGGTATATTAAACGTATCGACCGTCGATACGACAGTGAGTCCTGTGACACTAATGGCGCTCACAGCGGTAAATAATGCGTCAACAAAGCTTAATTTTACACCAGGTTGGTGAAAAAAAGGAAGCCATAGTAAAAATGTTGATATGCAAACAGCTACAAAGTAAAACAGGACAATAAGCTGAACGGTAGATAGGCGAGATAATTTTCGAACTTTCACAGCTTTACTCCCTCACACGTTTTCATTTAAACATATTTTGATTTTGGCAAATGGTGAAAAAGAATGCAAGTCTGTTTTTTGATAAAGAAATATTTGTATTTATAAATTTTTTTTCATTTGATAAAATAGTGTTGCTCATCAATTCACAAAAATGGAGGGGACAGTAATGAAAACGCGAGGAAAAATCGTAGCTGTATATATCCTTACCGTCTTTTTGCTAGTTGGACTTGTTAACGGCATCATTTATGTTCAATTTCAATCATTAATCTCTAACAAAGTGATGACGACAAACGCTCAACTTGCTCTCCAACTCATTGATGCAAAATTCCCTGGAGCATGGCAAGTAAAAGATGGGGAGCTATACAAAGGGGAAATGAAAATGAACGAAAACGAGGAGGTTGTCGACTACATAAAGGAAGTTGTTGGTGCGGATAGTACGATTTTTCTTAACGATGAACGCATCGCTACGACAATTATGAAAGATGGTGAAAGGCAAATCAGAACGAAAGCTGATCCGAAAGTTGTGCAACAAGTCATAGAAAAACAAAATCGTTATATCGGTGAAGCGAACGTACTTGGAGAACCGTATGTAACAAGCTATTTGCCAATTAAAAACGCTCATGATGAAGTCATCGGCATGTTTTTTATCGGCATGCCGAAACAAATCGTTAATCAAGAGATTGATCATGTTATTGTAAAAGTAATCGCTATTTCTGCATTATTTGTCATTGTTGGAGTAATCGCATATCACTTATTTATTTCTGTTCGCATTATGAAGCCGCTACATGTCGCAAAACAACATCTTGAACAAATAGCTAGCGGTGACTTTAGCAAACCGTTGCCAGAAAAACTTCTCGGGGCAAAAGATGAATTCGGTGAAATGGCACGTTCCCTTGCAGAAACGAAACAAGCGCTCCGAAATATAGCGGTTCATATTCAAGCACAAGCAGATGCGATTGATCAACAATCAAGTGCCCTATCCGCTACTTCTCAACAAATGTCTGCATCGACTGAAGAAGTGGCAGCAACGATGGAACAAGTATCCCAAGGGGCTGCCGCACAAGCGAACGATTTAGCTGATATGACACATTCACTTTCTTATTTAACAGAAAAAGTCGAGCGGGTATATGTAGAGCTTGCGAATGTAAAGCAAGAAACAATTCGTACGTCTGAACGGGCAGATATCGGGAAAAAAGAAATGGACGTATTAATTGACTCGATCGAACAAATTAAACAAGCGTTTGAAACGGTAACAAACCATGTTCGAATACTGACGACATCCGTACAAAAAATTAGTGGGATTACCGAAATGATCTCTACAATTTCTGATCAAACGAACTTACTAGCTTTAAATGCAGCGATTGAAGCAGCACGTGCCGGAGAAGCAGGAAAAGGATTTGCGGTTGTTGCGGATGAAGTGCGTAAACTAGCCGAACAATCGAAATCATTTACGGAAGACATTGTTCAGCTCATTACATCGATTAGCAAAAATACCGACGATGTCATTCATACATCAGGGGAAGTAGAACTCTTTATTAAAGATCAGTCAAATGCGGTGGAAAAAACTGTACGTTCGTTCGCTGACATTTTAACATCCATTAGCCATATTGCTCCTCTTATCGTTTCAACTGAACAAGCAATGGATGAAATCGTTAAAGAAAAAGACAAAGTCATTGCCCGCATCGAACAAATTAGCGCAGTCGCTGAAGAAAATTCAGCTGCAACAGAAGAAGTTACCGCCTCGTCGGAAGAGTTAACCGCATCAGCACAAGAAGTGGCTGCAACGGCCCAGCGGTTGTATGACATTGCAGAAAAAATGAAAGAAACAACCAATCGATTTATCGTATAAAGCGACAGACGATCTGTCGCTTTGAAAATCATTGTAAACGTTATCAAAACGAATTATAGTAAAATTAGGTGAAGAAGATCATGGCACAAAAAAAATGGACAATTAGCCTTATTGTACTACTCCTTTTGTTTTTATATGTTTTTTTTCATTTTATCACTGTAACAAAGCAACTAGAAAAAACAGTAGCAAAACTACAACACGAACAAAAAGGAACGTCCCATCTTCCACATGTCATTTTAATATCGCAAGAATTTGACAATCCGTATTGGCGGAAAATTGAACAAGGAGCAAAGGAGGCAGGAAAAAACTATGATGTAAATATTGAATACATCGGTCCGCTCCGAACAAGCGTTGATGAGCAAGTAAAATTGCTTGAAAAAGCAATTGCTTCTCGTGTTGATGGAATTATTGTGCAAAATCTAAAAGACGAAGCATTTACACCGCTTATTGACAAAGCAATTTCACGAAATATACCTGTCATTACAATCGATGCGGATGCTCCAAAAAGTCGTCGCATCGCTTATGTTGGAACAAATAATTTTGAAGCCGGTCAATTGCTTGGAAAAGCAGTTGTTTCCCGTGTGGAAGGAGAACGTGAGCTTGGGGTTATGATCGGAACGGATACATCAGAAAACCAACGTCTACGTTTGCAAGGATTTTTATCTGTTATTGCTCAACATCCGCGCTTAAAAGTCGTTTCTGTTGCCTCGTCGAACATTTCACGCATTCAAGCGTCGATTCAAGCGGAACAAATGTTGCGAAAACATCCGCATATTTCGGTAATGGTCGGTACAAGTGCACTTGATGCAATCGGCATCCGAATGGCGACAAAAAATTTACATCGTCAAGACATTCAAATTTTCGGGTTTGATGATGTAGAAGAAACAATAGAAGCCATTCAACAAGGGGACATTGTCGCAACGGTCGTTCAAAAACCTTACGATATGGGTTATTCCGCAGTCAAGTTAATGGTTGAGCATCTTTCTGGTAAACAAATTCAAAAAGAACATTTTACAGCGATTGAAGTCATTGATCGTCAAAACGTTCAGCAGGAGAGAAACAAATGAAAATCCGGACGAAATTGTTTGTTTTTATTCCACTTCTCGTTCTTTTATTGAATTGTATTGCGTTTTTTATTTTCCAAAGCGGAAAAAAAGTACAAGAAAGCTATGATGTCATGATGCAACGTATTTTTTTATACAAGCAAATCTCACTTGAAACTCAGGAAAATGTTCGGTTTTTAAGTAGCTATTTAATTCATCAAGACGAATATAATTATAAACAGCTTATTGAACATAAACAACAACTCGAAAAGTTGCATCGTGAACTAACAGAAAGACAATTGGACGGAAACGATGCGTTTACACTTGAAAATTATAAAAATATGGTTTATGTTTTTCTCGATTTAGAGCAAGCGATTATTCATAAGCTGACAAAACAGCAATTCACAGGTTATGCGGATCAGTACAACGAAATTGAGAAAATCGCTTCATTTATTCGAGAAGATAGTCAAGCGCTTGTCGACGTTGAGCTCAGCTTATATCAACCTGTATACAAGCAAATATTACAGCATACGGCACGGATGAATGAACTCGGTGGAACGCTGTTTGTTTTAACGACCATTTTAAGCATTGTATTTGCGATATGGCTATCGCGAACCATCGTCATTCCGATCCATCACCTTGTTCACGTAGCAAAAAAAATATCATCCGGTCAATTAGATACACGTATCCCTCGTTTTGATGGGCACGATGAAATCGGTTTGCTTGGTCAAACGTTTCAACATATGATTGAAAATTTGCGCATATTAATCTCTAAAAATATGGAAATATTAGAAAAAGAAAAACTTGTGCGTGAACTAGAGTTAAAAGCGTTACAAAGTCAAATTAATCCCCACTTTCTATTTAATACGCTAAACGTCATCTCAAAACTTGCCTATATTGAAGGGGCGGAACAGACGAGTGAACTGACTGTATCTACATCGAATTTATTGCGATACAACTTACGGAAGCTCGATCAACCTGTTACGTTGCGTGAAGAAGTCGAACATGCGAAAGAGTATTTTGCGATTCAAAAAGCCCGTTTTCGCGATCGTGTGACTTTCGAAGTCAAAGTGGATGAATCATGTTTAGAACAACCCATTCCTTGTTTAACGTTGCAACCGCTTATTGAAAATGCTTTTATTCATGGGATTGAAGGAATGGAAGAAGGGGCAAATATTCAATTAATCATCGAAGAAAAAAGAAATTGCATTCAAATAACAATTGCTGATAACGGCGTAGGTATGCCGTACGATGTACAACGAGCGATTATGGACGCATCGTATTCATTAACGAAAACAGGTCATTCCACAGGACTTGGGTTAGAAAATGTATTGAGGCGTCTTCAGCTTTTTTACGGAGTCGAGAAAATACTTGAAATAAAAAGTGCTCCAAACGAAGGAACCGCCATCATTTTACGATTACCGAGGAGGGAGAGAGATGTACAAGCTGCTCATTGCTGATGACGAACCGCTAGAGCGGGAAGGATTGCAATTGATGATTGAACGGGCTTTTCCGAATATGTTTACCATTTTTCATGCCGAACACGGTCGCAGCGCCATTCAGCAAGTAGAACAACATCGGCCACACATTATTTTTATGGATATGAAAATGCCTGGTATTCAAGGACTCGAGGCAATCGCAGAAATACGAAAAATGGATGCGCAAGCGAAGATCGTTATTTTAACTGCATACGATTACTTTACATATGCAAAAGAAGCGATTTCTTTCGGTGTAAGTGAATACGTGTTAAAACCTGCGAAAAAACAACAAATGATTGATTTGTTACAAAAATTGTTACAGCAAATTGCAGAAGAACAAGCGATGCGTGAACAACAATTGGCTGCTCGTGAGAAACTCGTTCAGCTGCAAGCGTTAGGCGAGATGGCTTGGACGTGGTTGTTCATGGGGAAGATGGATGAATGTGCGGCTCATACGTTTACCGGTATGGAATTTGAAAGCGGATACGCAATAGTCGTGGAACTGGAAAAGGCTGATGCGTGTGAACGTGAGAAATGGGAAGAAAAGATGAAGCAATGCATAAAACAACAGCGACGTTGTTTATGTAGCTTGCTTAATCAAAGACAAATGGCAATTTTTATTGAAGCCAAGCAGGACGAATATGTCATTTCGTTTGTTCAATCGCTGTTAAAACAGCTCGAGAAAGCATTACAACAGCGAGTAAAGATCGGGATTGGCACGATCCAGTCAGGTGTTGATGGAATGAAACGCTCATATAAAGAGGCATCGATAGCAGTTCGTTACGTCTCCTCATTCAGTCGAGTGATGCATATTAATGATGTTCCGCTGACGGATGAAGTGGAACAAACGACAATAAAAACAGGCGGTAGTGTCATTGAACAAGTCGAAATGTTTTTGCAAGAAAACTACTGCTATGATGTGACGCTTGAGGAAGTAGCAAAATATGTTCACTTAACTCCGTATTATTTCAGCAAACTATTTAAAAAAGAAACAGGTCAAACATTTATCGATTATTTAACCAATTTACGCATCGAAAAAGCGAAGCAATTGATGCGTGATGAAGGATTAACAGTGAAAGAGGCTTGTTATCGTGTCGGATATAAAGACCCAAACTATTTTAGTCGTGTGTTTAAAAAAGTGACGAATATGACGCCAACAGAATATCGCCAAGATGTGTGCGAGCGTGCATAAAACGTTCGCATTTTTTTGTTGTTGGACAAAAAAATGCTAGACCATTCTTTTTCGCAGGAATGAAAGCGTTTAAATTGTGCGAATATAGCGCAAATAAGTGAAGAAAGTGAAGAAAACGCTTTCTTTTTCCCGTGGTATCTTTAAATATGTAAACGATATGAAAAACAAGGGGGAATACGTGTGAAGTGGTGGAAACATGTCGCAAAAGGGGCGGCAACATTTGTATTAGCATCCGCATTAACAGCGTGCGGTGTCGTATCTTCGGGAAACGAAGGGGGAAGCGAATCGACGAAAAAAGACGACGACAAAATTGTCATCGGTTTTTCGATGGATACGTTAAAGGAAGAGCGTTGGCAACGAGATAAAGAATTGTTTGAGGCAAAAGTGAAAGAGCTTGGTGCGGAAGTGAAAACGTTAGCAGCGAACGGAGATGATGCGGCACAGTTAAGCCAAGCAGAACAGCTTATTTCGGAAGGTGTCGATGTTCTTGTCGTTGTACCTCATAACGCTGAGGCATCGGCTGCGATCGTAGAAAAAGCGCATAAAGAAGGTATTCCTGTTATCTCTTATGACCGTTTAATTAAAAATGCGGAAGTAGATTATTATGTTTCGTTTGACAACGTGCGTGTCGGTGAAATGCAAGCACAAGCGATTGTAGAAAAAGCACCGAAAGGAAACTATGTTTACATCGGTGGAGCAGATACAGATAACAACGCTCATTTATTTCGCCAAGGAGCGATGAACGTATTAAAGCCACTTGAAGAAAAAGGCGACATTAAAATTGTTTACGATCAATTCTCAAAAGATTGGAAACCAGAAGAAGCTTTAAAAAATATGGAAAACGCATTAACAGCGAACAACAATAACATTCAAGCCGTTGTTGCAGCGAATGATGGCACAGCAGGCGGTGTCATTCAAGCATTAGCAGCACAAGGTTTAGCAGGAAAAGTACCTGTTTCAGGACAAGATGCTGAGTTAGCTGCATTACAACGCATCGTTGAAGGTACGCAAACGATGACAGTATACAAACCAATTAAAGCGATTGCAACAAAAGCAGCGGAAATGGCTGTTGCTTTAGCAAAAGGTGAGAAAATCGAAACGAACCAGACGGTATCAAACGGCAAAATCGATGTGCCATCTGTCTTGCTTGATCCGATCGCAGTAACGAAAGATAACGTTGTAGACACAGTCATTAAAGACGGTTATCACAAATTAGAAGATGTATTTAAAAACGTACCGAAAGATCAATGGCCAAAACAATGAAAACAAGGGGCTGGCTTTGCCAGACCCTTATTTTCAACATGATACAACGGGAGTGAAACGAATGTATGCGTTAGAAATGATCAATATTACAAAAGAGTTTCCCGGTGTGAAGGCGCTTGACCGCGTTAGTTTCAAAGTGAAAAAAGGAGAAATTCATGCGCTTTGTGGTGAAAATGGTGCTGGAAAATCGACGTTGATGAAAGTGCTAAGCGGGCTGTATCCGGCTGGCACATATGACGGTGAAATTCGTATTGATGGGAAGCCTGTTTCGTTTCGGAATATTGTTGATGCGGAGCAAGCAGGCATTGCAATCATTCACCAAGAGCTTGCGCTTGTCAAAGAAATGACCGTTGGTGAAAACATTTTTTTAGGACGCGAACCACGTAAATTCGGTGTCATTCAATGGGATCAATTGTACTATGAAGCAGAAACATGGTTAAAGAAAGTCGGATTAACAATTTCTCCACAAACAAAAATTCATTCACTCGGCATTGGGCAACAGCAGTTAGTGGAAATCGCAAAAGCGCTAGCTAAGCAAGCAAACATTTTAATTTTAGACGAACCTACTGCGGCCTTAACAGAAAGTGAAGTTGACATTTTAATGGGTATTTTAGAACAGCTACGAGCACAAGGGGTCGCGTGCATTTATATTTCTCATAAAATGCCAGAAGTATTTCGATTAGCAGATTCGATTACCGTATTGCGTGACGGAAAATCAATCGCAACTCTTTCACGTGCAGAAACGAATGAAGATGAAGTCGTTGCTCTCATGGTTGGGCGCGAGTTGACTGAACGTTATCCGTACGTCAAAAAAACGCCAGGGCATGCCGTATTAGAAGTAAAAAACTATTCCGTATGGCATAAAGAAAAGCCGATGAAAGTCAACGATAATATCCATATGACTGTCCGTGCTGGTGAAATTGTTGGAATTGCTGGATTGATGGGGGCTGGTCGAACAGAACTCGCGATGAGCTTATTCGGTGCATACGAAGGAAAAGCCGAAGGGGAAGTATGGATGGAAGGAAAACAAGTGCACATCCGCTCGGTACAAGATGCGATTCGGTCAGGCATTGCACTCGTCACAGAAGACCGGAAAAGATTAGGGCTTGTACTCGGCATGGATGTGAAAACAAATACGACATTAGCAAGCTTAAAAAGTATTAGTCACTTACAAATTATCAATCAAAATGAAGAATTAAAGTGGAGCCAAAAATATGTAGATGAGCTAAAAACGAAGACAGCTTCCTTAGAAACGGCTGTCGGCACGTTATCGGGAGGAAACCAACAAAAAGTTGTATTGGCGAAATGGTTAATGGCAAAACCGAAACTTTTAATATTAGACGAGCCAACACGTGGGATCGATGTTGGGGCAAAATATGAAATTTATCACCTAATGAATAAATTAGCAAAAGAAGGCGTTGCCATCATGATGATTTCTTCTGAGCTTCCAGAAATTTTGGGAATGAGCGACCGCATTTATGTTATGCGTGAAGGGCGAATCGTAAAAGAGTTATCACACGATGAAGCAACACAAGAAAATATTATGATGGCAGCGACAGGAGGGGAATGAGTCATGGAAGTGAAAGCAGTCATCGAGCAGCAACCGAAAAAGAAAAATATATTTGGCAAAATAGATATTCGTGCTTATACGATGATCGGTGCACTCATTGCCATTTGGATTTTCTTCGGCATGTTAAATGAAACATTTTTAAGCGCTCGAAATTTATCAAATTTATTTACACAAATGTCGGTTACAGCTATTTTAGCCATTGGTATGGTGCTTGTTATTGTCGCGGGTCATATTGACCTTTCCGTCGGTTCAATTGTCGGTCTTACTGGCGGTGTTGCAGCTATTTTAAGCAACTGGATGGGAATGCCAACATCTGTTGTTATTGTATGTACGTTGCTTGCAGGCGCACTTGTCGGATTCGTGCAAGGCTGGTTAGTTGCTTATCGGGCAATTCCGGCATTTATCGTTACATTAGGTGGAATGATGATTTTCCGCGGAGCATTAATGGGCATTACGAAATCGACGACTATTCCGATCTTTGATGCGCAGTTCATTGCTTTAGGAAGCGCATATTTTACGGATATTTTCGGTATGATCCTTGCGGCGGTTGCCATTGTTACGCTATTTATTTCAACATTTCGTAAGCGAAAATCGCGTCAACAATACGGCTTTACTGTCTCACCATTACCGATTGAGATTGCTAAACTACTTGTTATTAGCGTACTTATTTTGTTATTCGTTTTGACGATGAACAGTTATAAAGGAATTCCGTTTCCAATTATTTTTGTTATTGCACTTGCATTGATTTTTTCATTCATTGCGACAAAAACGACGTTTGGTCGTCACGTATACGCCATTGGAGGAAATGTGGAGGCGGCTCGACTATCTGGAATTAACATCCAACGTCATACGATGATGTTGTTTGTCTTTACGGGGTTACTTTCTGCTATTGCTGCGCTCGTTCTAACCGCGCGTTTATCTTCAGCGACCATTTCGGCAGGTCAAATGTATGAACTCGATGCTATTGCAGCCTGCGTCATCGGCGGAACATCGCTCATGGGTGGGTCTGGTACAATTATCGGAGCGATTATTGGAGCGATGGTCATGACGTCTCTTGATAACGGGATGTCATTGTTAGGGATGGAAACATTTTGGCAATATATTGTAAAAGGAAGCATTTTAATTTTAGCGGTTTGGATTGATATTGCTAGCCGAAAACGGAAAACAAGTTAGATAAAAAAGCTGATCGTTTTCTCGGTCAGCTTTTTTCATTTATTGTATAATTGTTTCGGAGGGATGTTTGTGCAAATACATACAGTTATTTTACGATACTTACAAATGGAATTAAAATCACCATTTACAACAAGTTTTGGGACGATGAAAACGCGTCCTGTTTTATTAGTTGAAGTCGTTGATGAAGACGGTGTGTGTGGCTGGGGAGAAGGTGTAGCGTTTTCTGCTCCGTGGTATACAGAGGAAACGATCGAGACGACGTGGCATATGCTCGAAACGTTTTTAATTCCGCTTCTTTTTCAAGCACCCGTTTATCATCCTGACGAATTGCGTGACCGATTTTCGATTGTTCGCCGCAATTACATGGCAAAAGCAGCGCTTGAAGGAGCCGTTTGGGATGCGTTTGCGAAACGACATGGGGTGTCGTTAAGCTCTGCGCTCGGCGGTGAAAAAAAAGAAGTGGAAGTCGGCGTCAGCATTGGCATTCAACCGATAACAAATACATTAAAACGGATCGAACAGGCGCTTGCGGAAGGATACAAACGTATAAAAATAAAAATTAAGCCCGGATGGGATGTTGATGTTGTTCGAGACATTCGTCACCATTTTCCGCACGTTCCGCTCATGGTAGATGCAAACTCCGCTTACTCGTTATGCGATATCGACCGTCTGAAAGCGCTCGATGACTATGAGCTGCTTATGATTGAACAGCCGCTTGCTGTCGATGACATCGTTGATCATGCGAAGCTACAGGCGGAATTGAAAACGCCGATTTGTTTAGATGAAAGCATTTGTTCGTATGAAGATGCAAAAAGGGCGATTGAGTTAAAAAGTTGCCGCGTGATCAATATAAAAATTGGTCGAGTCGGTGGACTGACAGAAGCGAAGCGCATTCATGATTTATGTCAACAACATCATATTCCTGTATGGTGTGGTGGTATGTTAGAAGGCGGAGTCGGACGAGCACATAGCATTGCTTTAGCAACTCTCCCTCATTTTTCTCTTCCAGGAGATACAGCAGCATCAGCAAATTATTGGGAACGAGATTTCATTGATCCAGAAGTAACTGTTAACAATGGACGAATTTTCGTTCGGCAACAGATTGGAATCGGTTACACCGTTAATCTGACAGAAGTCGAGCGGCGTACCGTTCGCTCAAAAATATATAAAAAATCGAGAGGATGAGCATATGTTTGACCCAACGATTTTCGACAATTTAAAAACGGTCGTAGAAGGAGCCGTTTATGATTTAGATGTAACAGATGAACTCGTAACAGTTGTTGATCGCTCAGACATCATTGATTTAGCGAAATTTACGCGCGCATATGCGCTTTCTTTTCAATTGCGGCATGCGCATAAAGTGACGTGCACTATTTCTCTCGCGATGACGCTTCAACATATTGCAAACGAGTTGTTATATGAAGAAATCTCGCAGGCCGGATGCACGATGACCGTTTCGTTTTCTTTTTCGGCTACACATGTCGATGGCCAAGCTGTAGAACAGACGCTAAAGCACATTTGGGGGGAACAGCGCACAGTTATACAAACGTTAACGTATACATACCCAAAACATGAGCGATATACTCATCAAGTGACGATTGATTTCGAACGCATGATTAACGAAAGTCATGTCGACGATTTATTGCAGATGATTCCGTACATTATTCGTTCGCTTGAGCAATTACAACAATATGCCAAGTAAAAATTATTGAAGGAAGCAAACATTCAAAGTATGATAGAAATGAAAATGATTATAGTTATCATACTTGGAGTGTGACGAAATGAAAAAAGTGCACTTTTGCAAGAAAAATAAATTTGCAACAAAAACGTTATATATGTTTCTAAAACAAACGTTCAAACATGTCAAAATAAAACGAAAAGATTGCGTTGGTAAATGTAAAACATGCAAACATTGCCCGTTTGTCCTAATCGATGGCGAAGTCGTTAAAGCGACAACAACGGATGAATTGTATGATCGCATTTCTCATGAAGTGACAAAACAATGGTGGGCGTTTCGAAAAAAATAAGCAGGAATTTTTTTATTTTTGTTTAATTTCATGTGTGAAAGGGGGGAAAACAATGTGGTCAGAAGTGAAAAACGTTTTATCTCGCACGATGTCCTCACTTGCTTTTGAAACATGGATTGAAGGAACGACAGCGACGATGGAAGACGATAAAGTCATCATTCATTGTACAAACCCACTGCAAAAAAATTGGATACAAGCGTTGTATATGCCTCACATTGAACAAGCGATTGAAAAAGTTTACAGGAAGCGAATGATTATTCAGTTAGAGGCGCCTCATGAGCTGTCTGACGAACAATTTATGCGCATGTGGAACTACATGATCGCCCTCGAAAAACAAACGTGGAACCTCGAAGCGCGTGTAACGAAAATCGAACGACAAATGGAAGAAATAAAAAAAGAAGTCGCTCAACTACAAGAGCGCACCGATTTTCTTGAACGGTTACTATCTGCTGAGGAACAACCAGTATCGAAAACGTATATTCATTAAAAAGGTGTTCCAACTAACGGAACACCTTAATTCATTAACATTTTTTATAATGCACAGTCATACATAACTTTCCGCAACAAATAGAACCGCCAGATCCTTCTAAACAACGAATTGATACTTTTTTCAAACTATTAAATGTTTTAGAAAACGATTGTCCTTCTGTTAACGTAGCAATTACTGTATCGTTCACACGTACTTCAACCCCATCACAGCTATTTTCCACTAATACCGTTACGGTTCCAAATGGTTTAATGACATCCCCATCTGCTTCCCAAATCGTACGATCTGTACCGTCACAACGAAACTCCCAGTTTTGACAAACTTCATCCGTCACGATTGGACGGTCTGGACAACATCCACCACAGCTCATTATATCCGCTCCTTTTTGTTTTTTATGGAAGAATGATCTTCCCTTATATACAATGCAGCAAACAAAAAAGTGTGTAGGATGTTGTCCTGTGTTTCGTACCTATTTTTTATTACATTTTTTCATCGTACGCCTATGCACGAATGTATATCGACACATAGTATGATATATCGAATGAAAAGGAGGGAGTGGCAGGTGGAGAAGCATTGTATTCATGTGGAAAAAGTGTTTGATTGGGTTTCGCGTTCGGTAAAATTAACGAAAAGAGAGACGTTGACCGAGCCGATTGTCGAGCATAATATTTGTGTTAACATTTGCGCGCCATGCGGGGAAAAAACGATCGTATGGTCAGCGGAAGAACATGTGCATGCGTTTGGAACGGTGACGGTTGTATATGAACAAGGGTGCGGACGACAAATGGACGTTTTGATTAACGGAGAAATCGTATGTTCATTACAAGAAGGGGAATCCCGTTCATTGACGATGTCACATTTGCGCGATGTGCATGTTGAATGTAAAGGAAATGGCACGTGCGTCGGACGTGTATGCATTCAACTTCATCAACAGCTCGATCGTCTTGACGATTGTGAACATATTCGTTGTATATTGACCGATGCGTGCGGTCAGCCGATTGTGCCAGAACAGATGACTTGTCGTGTGCTTGATGAACGCCAGACGGTGCATGTCACGTTGCCAAACGGAAAGCAAGTTGCATTGCAAAAAATATATGTTCTCGTTGAAACATTTATTGTATTACAATGTACACGAAAAGATGGGACGGTATGGAAAACAAAACCGATTTCACTAGCAACGATCGAGGACGTATTATTATGCGCCCCGCCAGAGACGGATATCGTTTGTGAAACGGTTGTTGCTGACTGTAAAGCAGCGCTTCTTTCAACAACGTGCCCGCAAATACTCATTTCTGTTCATCTTTGTCAACATATTCAATCGCTCGGACGTGTCAAAATTGAAATTGAAGGAACAACATGCACGCCGCGTGTCGAACAACAAGTCGACATATGCCCACCACATCACATACCTAGTTGTCCGATATAAAAAGAGAGCGACGCGCCAAGCGAAGCTCTCTTATAGCGTAAAGTCAAATATGCCTGAAATAAAACAGCTGTTGATGATCCATGTTTCATTTGATGTTGTCAAACGCACGGTTCCCTTCCCAACGGCATCGATTGTAACATTTTGTATATTGTTAAACTGTCCCGTCGCAAGTGTATCGACATCTACCGTTTGTCCTTGAATACGTTGCAAAAAGCTTGTAATTGAACGTTCACAACAATCACACGTATCGTCAATGGCGGGAAGAGAAATATTCTTTAACACATCTCCTCTCACCCCGACGACGTTACAAATCGGAAATGCTGCCGAACGTCTATTTTGTCCGTTTCCTGGAATCGTGCCTGTGACAATCAAGTCATTTACGATCTCACCAACAGTAAAATTGTTATTTCCTTGCCCTGACCCTGTTTGATCGAGCGTGGCAACATCGACTTTTTTTCCGTTTAGCTGTGCTAGTACATCTTTCATTCCTTCGACACAGCATGGACACTTGTCGCGCTCGGGCGGCATTGGTTTATGACGCATAGGTGCACAACAACATTTTTTCATTTCGTTTCCTCCCTCTAGAAATGTTGATATATCAAGGTTTCTTGGCATCATAGGGGTGCCAAAAAAATTTTTTCGA
>NZ_JAIWYK010000300.1:0-233 GCF_022030075.1 Anoxybacillus sp. LAT27 | reverse complement strand
GCGGATGAGCGCCGTTTTTCCACCGGGGAAATCTCCCCTGTGGACACGTATGCGGCAGTGCTCGGCCGCTCCGGTGAACATCTCTATAAATTGCTGGTCTTCTCCAGGGACGGGCAAAAGCTGGCCCGCGCGTCCCGCAGGCTGGCGGCCGTAAACGAGCTGTCCGTCAGTTCGTCGGCGAATCACAATCTGGAAGTCACGCACAGGCATGCGCAAAAAGGAATCGCGCTGCA
>NZ_JAIWYK010000299.1:0-233 GCF_022030075.1 Anoxybacillus sp. LAT27 | reverse complement strand
TGATCCGGCAAGACGCGACGGGAATATGGACGGTGGTGGGATATGATCCTGCTCCATAATGTTCACAGAGATGAATACTGATCTCCACTATCTGCGTCATGAAAAAGGAGAACGGCCATCCCCTTGTTCTCCTTTTTCTTCGTTATTCCCATAGAGTAGTGAAATCCTCGTCAATGGCACGGTCATTGTAGCTGATGCCGGATGGACGGCTATTAACGTCTAAAATCGGAAAA
>NZ_JAIWYK010000298.1:0-233 GCF_022030075.1 Anoxybacillus sp. LAT27 | reverse complement strand
ATACCCGGCCTTGTCTCTGAACGTGACAAACTCCAAGGCATTAAAGGCGTAGGGCTTGATTCTGTGCGTGTCGAAGAAGGATTTCAAATCTTCTGCCGCATGTTCCCGCAAATAGTCCCTTAGCTTATCCAGCCTGATTTCAATGTAGTCATACCCGTACGTTTCACACAGCTCCAGATCGTTTTGAAGCGTCGAGTATTTCATGGTCGTCGCCTGGTTAAACGCTACTTTCA
>NZ_JAIWYK010000297.1:0-233 GCF_022030075.1 Anoxybacillus sp. LAT27 | reverse complement strand
CGGGAATTTCGACCGGATCGAAACAGAGCGTGTCCCCCTCAACCCGCATCCCGGCAAAGCCCATTGCCAGCGTCGTCCAGCTTCCCGCCAGCGCAGCCATATGCAGACCGTGATCGGTATTGCCGAACAGATCCGACAAATCGGTAAGCGCCGCGATGCGCCAGTAATGCGCGGCGCGCGCTCCATCGCCGGCATGCGCGGCTGCGGTCGCGAAGGCGCTGGCCGACAGGGTC
>NZ_JAIWYK010000296.1:0-233 GCF_022030075.1 Anoxybacillus sp. LAT27 | reverse complement strand
CGAGCGGATCGAGGAGATGATCGTGGGGATTTCCGGACGGGAGTTTCGCATGATCACCATTCTCGGGTTTATCCTCGGAGGCGTCATCGGACTGGTGCAGGGGCTGTTGGCCGCCTTGTGGGGATAGCGATGCGTCCTGCTCTCCGGCCATGACCATCTGAAACGAAACTGTAAAGCCGCTGTAATCTTTCTGTAATATTCCCGGGGTAAGATAAAGACACGATGAAAACCCC
>NZ_JAIWYK010000295.1:0-233 GCF_022030075.1 Anoxybacillus sp. LAT27 | reverse complement strand
AAACAGCGCGGTGGCCAATTCAAGCGTGTTGTACAAAACGGTGGAGACGCGGTCGCCTTTGCGCACGCCGGCTTCCTGAAACGCATTCGCCCACCGGTTGACCTCCCGCTCCCATTCGGCGTACGTATAGCGGCGCCCGGTCGCCACTTCGACAACCGCTTCCCGGTCCGGAAACTTTCGCACTGTTTGGGAAAACATCTCTCCAATCGTCACGTACAAACGCCTTCTCCCCC
>NZ_JAIWYK010000294.1:0-233 GCF_022030075.1 Anoxybacillus sp. LAT27 | reverse complement strand
ATCTTCTACCGGCTGGAATTTATCTGCCCCAATAGGCCGATACATGGCCATGCGGGGCCCCCAGAACACACCCTTCCACAGGTACATCATGGAGACCAGCGCACCTATGGACGACACAATGATGACGGCAATAACAGTCCAGCCCAGTGCCCCGCCGGTGGTTGCCGCAGACTGGGCAATACCCACTTTGGCCAGTACCCCGGAAAACGGTGGGAAGCCCACTAGGCTCAGCA
>NZ_JAIWYK010000293.1:0-234 GCF_022030075.1 Anoxybacillus sp. LAT27 | reverse complement strand
TCAGCACGGCTGCCGGCAGTTGATTCAGTTCCACGGCGTTCCCGTTCCCTTCCTGAAAAATGCGTTCCCTGCATTAGCCTATTCGCAGGGGGGCCAAACGGTCATTGCGGAACCCTCTTCTGATCCGGCAGCACTACGGGCGCGTTAGAACTTTTTTCACATGTTTTCCATGTACCCGATAGTATTTGGAAGATTTTTCAGGATATAATGACAAAAGAAAGCTGTATCCAGACA
>NZ_JAIWYK010000292.1:0-234 GCF_022030075.1 Anoxybacillus sp. LAT27 | reverse complement strand
ATCAGCTCCAACACCTTCTCTTTTTCTTTCGTTTCCATCGCCTTCACCTCTCTTTGCAGTTGTTGCTCTTCTTCCTCCGACAGCTTCACATACGTTTCAAAAAAGCCCAACAGCAGCCGTTGCCTCGCTTCATCCAGTTCCAACCGCACGAGCATGCGCAAACACTCTTTTTTCAGTTCAATCCGTTCACTTTCAGTATACCCCATTTGGCTGAGCAAGGCAGCGGCCACCGGA
>NZ_JAIWYK010000291.1:0-234 GCF_022030075.1 Anoxybacillus sp. LAT27 | reverse complement strand
ATAAATGTCGTCGTATCAATTTTTCTCGTAAACCGTTCAAACGTATTCCCGTTATCTCTCGAAATGAAAACTCCCTCGGCTGTACTAATCCCGACCATATTTTCATCCGTTGGGTGAGCCACAATCGTTCTCGCTGCCGTTTGCGGCAGGCCATTCAATTGACTTGGCGACCACGTTTTGCCGTCATCTTTGCTGTAAAATACCCCTCGTCCGAGCGTTTCATTTTCTTCTTGA
>NZ_JAIWYK010000441.1:12570-20010 GCF_022030075.1 Anoxybacillus sp. LAT27 | reverse complement strand
TCGGTAGCTCAGTCGGTAGAGCAAAGGACTGAAAATCCTTGTGTCGGCGGTTCGATTCCGTCCCGAGCCACCATTTTGAATAATGTGGATTTGATCTATCTAAATATATATAATGTGCCGGCTTAGCTCAATTGGTAGAGCAACTGACTTGTAATCAGTAGGTTGCGGGTTCAAGTCCTGCAGCCGGCACCATCCGCGGAGGGGTAGCGAAGTGGCTAAACGCGGCGGACTGTAAATCCGCTCCCTTTGGGTTCGGCGGTTCGAATCCGTCCCCCTCCACCATTTTAGGGGCATAGTTTAATGGTAGAACAGAGGTCTCCAAAACCTCCGGTGTGGGTTCGATTCCTACTGCCCCTGCCAAAAACATGGCGGCTATGGCGAAGTGGTTAACGCACCAGATTGTGGCTCTGGCATTCGTGGGTTCGATTCCCACTAGTCGCCCCATATCCGTTTTAAAACATTGGGGTATAGCCAAGCGGTAAGGCAACGGACTTTGACTCCGTGATGCGTTGGTTCGAATCCAGCTACCCCAGCCATATATGCGGAAGTAGTTCAGTGGTAGAACACCACCTTGCCAAGGTGGGGGTCGCGGGTTCGAGTCCCGTCTTCCGCTCTTTGTTTCACGGCGGCATAGCCAAGTGGTAAGGCAGAGGTCTGCAAAACCTTTACCACCGGTTCGAATCCGGTTGCCGCCTCCATTTTTTTTATGCGCCGGGGTGGCGGAATTGGCAGACGCACAGGACTTAAAATCCTGCGGTAGGTGACTACCGTGCCGGTTCGAGTCCGGCCCTCGGCACTGAAAAGGCTTGACAAAATAAGATAGCATGATACAATTTAATTGTTTCATGCCGATGTGGCGGAACTGGCAGACGCGCACGACTCAAAATCGTGTGGGGTAGCCCCCCGTGTGGGTTCGACTCCCACCATCGGCACTAGAGGGATTCCTGTTAATCGCAGGAATCCTTTTTTTATTTTCTCTTATTCGTTTCCCTTCGATTATTTTAGATTATTTTCTGATGTGAAAAACGAAAATTTTCGTAAACAACCCCTTTAGTTAGACTGTTAATTATAATTTTTGTACGAACATAAAAGATTTTATTGACTTGTTCCGCTAACTTTTATTATGATTAAGTTACGAAACAAATGAAAGAAAGCGCTTTTTTAAATTTGTCATTAACGAAAAAATTCGTAGGAGGTTCGAAATATGCTTCAGTTTCCGAAAGATTTCATCTGGGGAGCTGCTACTTCATCGTATCAAATTGAAGGAACGGCGACTGGAGAAGATCAAATTTACTCGATTTGGGATCACTTTTCTCGTATTCCGGGTAAAGTGGCGAATGGTGATAATGGAGATGTTGCAATTGATCATTACAATCGCTATGTTGATGATGTCGCATTAATGAAAGCGCTTCATTTAAAGGCGTATCGATTTTCGACTAGTTGGGCGAGACTGTATACGGAGACGCCAGGTAAGTTTAATGAGAAAGGTCTAGATTTTTATAAGCGTCTTGTGCATGAATTGCTAGAGAACGGTATCGAACCAATGTTGACTATTTACCATTGGGATATGCCACAAGCTCTTCAAGAAAAAGGCGGTTGGGAAAATCGCGATATTGTGTATCGCTTCCAAGAATACGCTTCGTTTCTTTACGAAAACCTCGGTGATGTCGTAAAAAAATGGATTACGCATAATGAGCCGTGGGTCGTCACTTATTTAGGGTATGGTAACGGTGAGCACGCGCCGGGTATTCAAAACTTTACGTCATTTTTAAAAGCAGCACATCATGTTCTCCTCTCTCATGGGGAAGCAGTAAAAGCGTTTCGGGAAATCGGTCCGAAAGACGGGGAAATTGGAATTACATTGAATTTGACACCTGGATATGCCGTTGATCCGAAAGATGAAAAGGCGATTGATGCAGCGCAGAAATGGGACGGTTTTATGAATCGTTGGTTTTTAGACCCGGTATTTAAAGGGCAGTATCCAAAAGATATGTTAGAAGTGTACAAAGATTATTTACCAGATGTTTACCGAAATGAAGATTTACAAACGATTCAGCAACCGATCGACTTTTTCGGATTTAACTATTATTCAACAGCAACATTAAAAGAGTGGAAAAAAGGTGAACATGAACCGATCGTATTTGAGCATGTAAGCACAGGCAGACCAGTGACAGATATGAATTGGGAAGTCAATCCAAACGGTTTATTTGATTTGTTAGTGCGGTTGAAGAAAGATTACGGTGATATACCATTGTACATTACTGAAAACGGTGCTGCATACAAAGACCATGTCAACGAACAAGGAGAAGTAGAAGACGATGAACGGGTTACTTATATACGAGAGCATTTAATTGCTTGTCATCGTGCAATTGAACAAGGAGTTAATTTGAAAGGCTATTATGTATGGTCGTTATTCGATAATTTTGAGTGGGCATTTGGCTATGATAAGCGTTTCGGTATTGTATACGTGGACTATGAAACGCTAACACGAATCCCAAAGAAGAGCGCATTATGGTATAAGGAAACGATCATGAATAATGGAGTTAAATAAAGGAGGTGATGGGGAAGGGAAAAAAGTTTTCTTTGTTGTAGCGCAACGTATCGGGGATTAGCCGCTACCACAAAGAAAACTAAAAGAATTATAACGTGAAACAAACAAATGGGCAAATGAAAGGTGTAAACGGTATGAGCACATGTTGTAAAAAACGAGGGGGAAAGAATGATGAAGAAACGAGCGCTTATGTTGTTGTTAGCATTCGTCTTTATGTTCGCAACTGCCTGCGGCAATCAGTCTGAAAGTACGAACGAATCAAAAGACAAAGGTTCAAGTGAAAAAGTGAAGTTGAACATGTGGGTATTCGGAAGCACTGGCTATGAAAAGTTAGCTGAGGAATATATGAAGGATCATCCGAATGTCGAAATTAAAATTCAGTCAACACAGTTTGATGACCATCATAACGCACTATTTACAGCGTTATCAGCAGGAAGTGGTGCGCCGGACATCGCGATGATTGAAGTAAACAACATTGAACGTTATCGTGAGGCGCAAGATCGCTTTTATAACTTATACGATTTTGGAGCAAAAGACATTAAGGATAAGTATTTAGATTGGAAATGGCGTATCGGTGAAAGTGCAGATGGAAGCTTTTTATTCGGTCTCCCAACAGATATTGGTCCAACGGCTATGTTTTACCGCGCTGACGTATTTGAAGCAGCCGGACTTCCAACAGATCCAGCTGAAGTGGCTCAGTTAATTCCGGACTGGAATGCATATGCGGAAATCGCTGCAACAATTAAAGAAAAAACAGGAAAGCCAATTGCAGACAATATTGAACTTGTATACAACGCATTGCGCGACCAAGCGCCTGTGCAATATTTCAATGAAAAAGAAGAATTGCTAATTGAAAAAGAACCGTATATTAAACAAGCGTACGACTATACAGTTAGCTTAATTCAAAAAGGTTACCTTGGCAGCAACGGATTATGGACTCCTGAATGGGGTAATGCGATGGAAAAAGGAAGCTATGCAACATTACTTGCGCCTGCATGGATGCAAGGGGTAGTGAAAGGAAATGCGCCAAATTCAGCAGGCAAGTGGCTTATTACAAACATGCCAGGTGGAGCAGGAAACTGGGGTGGCTCTTATTTAACGATTCCAAAAGAATCAAAGCATCCGCAAGAAGCGTATGACTTCATTCAATGGCTTGTCGCACCAGAGCAACAGTTGAAGTCGTTTAAAGACATGGGATTATTCCCATCCACTCCTTCTGTGTATGATGCTCCAGAGTTTAAAGAGTACAAAGATGAGTACTTTGGTGGAGTAAACACAGCTCAAGTCTTTGCAGAAGCAGCACAAAAAGTAAAAACAGTGTACATGGGCAAAAACTACACACTCGTTCAAGCAGAAATCATCAAAGCGTTGACAAACGTACAAAAGAAAAAAGCTGATCCAGAAAAAGAATGGGAAGAAGCAATTAAACGTATTAAACGTCAACTTGAACGTCAATAAAACATATGAGGAAGGGATTTATTCCCTTCCCCTACTATGATTTTTGGAGGGAAATACAAATGGTATCCCATAATCATACAAACGCAACCGTCCGTCCAAAAGGATTAAGTGATAAGAAAAAAACAGCATTAGCTGGCTACTTATTCATTTCTCCGTTCTTTCTTTTATTTGCCATCTTCGGTGCTTTTCCAATGCTGTTTAGCTTTTACTTAGCTTTTCAAAAATGGAATGGATTCGGTGAAATGACATTTGTCGGAGTTAAAAACTTTTCACTTATTTTTACTGATCCATTATTTTGGAAATCGATTTATAACACGATTGTGATCGGTTTATTAGGAACAGGTCCACAGCTAATTGCGGCTTTAATTTTAGCCGTTGCTTTAAATTCAGCAATGGTCAAGTTTAAAAGTGTATTTCGTGTCGCTTACTTTGTGCCAAACGTAACATCGATTGTTGCGGTAGCGATTGTCTTCACCGTTTTATTTAGCGAACAAGAAGCAGGATTAGTAAATGCTACACTTGGCTTATTTGGCATTTCGCCAGTAAGCTGGCAGACATCTGAATGGGGAGCGAAAATTGCGATTGCGACGATGATTTTTTGGAGATGGGTTGGATATAACTCGATTATTTTCTTAGCGGGATTGCAAAGCATTCCGAAAGATCTTTATGAAGCAGCTGAAATTGATGGAGCGAAAAAATGGCAGCAGTTTTTTTACATCACTGTGCCGATGTTAAAGCCAATCATCGTATTCGTTGTATTTACGGCAACGATCGGATCGCTACAAATTTTTGCCGAGCCACTCATTTTCGGAAGTGGATTTAGAGAAGAAAGTATGACGATCGTGTTGTATTTATGGAGAGAAGCGTTCTCGAATAACGCGTTCGGAACAGCATCTGCGACAGCCGTCTCGCTATTTTTACTCATCATTGTATTTACGACAATTAACTTCTTTGCGTCCAATCGTTTAGATAAATCGGGCAAGTAAAAAATATGGAGGTGAATGAAGATGCAACGTAAAAAGGGATTTGTGAATAAAGTAACAATCCATGTATTGTTGATTATCGGTGCGTTATTGTCGGTTTTTCCGCTATACTGGATGTTTGTTATGGCGACTCAGCCGAATCATGTCATTAATAAATTACCGCCAGCTGTTGTACCGGGAGATAAGTTAGTCGAAAACTTTCAAAACGTATTAGAAAATGTCGACTTTTTCGGGGCAATGTGGAACTCTTTTATTGTTGCTAGCTTAACGACGCTTGGGGTGTTATTTTTCAGCTCTTTAGCAGGTTTTGCATTTGCTAAGTTGCAGTTTAAAGGTCGGGAAAAGCTGTTTGCTGTCATTTTAATTACGATGATGATTCCGCCACAATTAGGATTAATCCCACAATACTTCATTATTACGAAGTTGGGTTGGTTGAACGATTTAAAAGCAATTATTGTTCCAGGTTTAGTGAATGCGTTCGGTATTTTTTGGATGCGTCAATATATTAAAGACGCAATTCCTGATGAATTGATTGAAGCGGCAAAAATTGATGGATGCAGTATATTCCGTGTATATTGGAATATTGTCGTTCCTTCAATTTTACCAGCTTTTGCGACGCTTGGCATTTTAACATTTATGTTCGTATGGAACGATTTCTTGTGGCCATTAACTGTATTGAGAGATGAATCAAGCTACACGATTCAAATTGCTATTCGCGCTCTTCAAGACGCATACGTGAAAGACTATGGTATGATTTTATCTGGAACATTTTGGGCAACATTGCCTTTAGTTGTTGTATTTTTAATGTTTAATAAGTTGTTCATTTCAAGCTTGACGCAAGGATCCGTCAAACAATAGTGACATAACCGCCAACTAAAGCGCATTCATTTTTAATGGGAACATTTATGTTATAATAAAGGTAAGATTATAAAGTTAAGAAGGGATCGTATGAAAATTACCATTAAGGAAATTGCGAAATTAGCGGGTGTGTCACCAGGTACGGTATCGAAAGTATTAAATAACTATCATGATGTCGGTGAGGAAACGAAAAAAAAAGTGCTAGAAATTATGGAGCAGACTGGGTATGTCGCTGCTCGCATTCAAAAAGATACTGCTCATAAGTCGAGAGTAGTTGGCGTTATTTACGCCGGAGAAATCAACGCGGATTTCAACCACCCGTTTTTTATTGAGGTAATGAACTCTTTCAAAAAAACAATGGGAACGTTCGGTTATGACCTCCTCTTCTTTTCAAATGAACAATTTGAAGAAGGGGAGGAAGATTATTATGAGCGTGCTATGCGTTACAAAGTAGACGGAGTAATCATTATTAGTGGTGAAAAACTTCAACCATCTATTTATCGATTAGATATGAGCGACATTCCATGTATTGGGGTGGATATTCCGCTTGAAGGCAACCGTTCTGCGTATATTATGACAGATAACTATAAGATTTCAGCGAAAGTAGTAGAGCATTTTTACTTATGTGGCTATCGACATATCGGCTACATTGGTGGTTTGCCAGGCGCACAAGTGACAAAAATTCGTGAACAAGGATTTCGCAACACGATGAAGGAATTTGGATTAACAATTCACGAAGAATGGTTCGTTCAAGGGGACTTCTTTATGGAAAGTGGCTATGAGGCGATGAAAAAAATATTAGGTTCGTCACATCATCCTGAAGCGGTATTTGCAGCGTCAGATTTAATGGCATTTGGAGCAATGAAAGCGGTAAAGGAACACGGATTAAAAATACCTGAGGATATTGCGATCGTTGGGTGTGATGATATCGACGCATGCAATTATACCGATCCACCTTTAACTTCCGTTCGTCAAGATAAAGAAAAAATCGGACGACTTGCCGCATATATGTTAAAAGATATTATACACCGCCAATTCCAGCCGAAAGCGGTTATGGTTGAACCGGAGTTAATTATTCGCGAATCTTGTGGAAGCAATCGATTGTACGGATTAATGTCTGGGAAGATGTAGGCAAGGAAAAGCCCCCTATCATTACAAACATAGGGGGTTACATATGTTCCTCATTTTCAACTACATGCTTCAAAACAGATAGCTTATTCTCCTAAAAACGTTCATAAAATGACAGCCTTTGCTTTAATTCTGTTAACGGTTCAGGATGGAGATAATAAATTCCCCTAATTTTCGATTCATATACAAGTACAGGACGATAAAGCGAGAATGCATTTTTGAAAAAGTTGTGAACAAGGTATTGACTTGTCCGAGGGGAGTCGATATAATGTAAAACGTAATTACGAAACAGGGATTCCTGTTTTTTATTTTTACATTTCATTCGACAAATTTCTACTTTTTCTGCATGTGTGGGTGTAGTTTAGTGGTAAAACCTCAGCCACGAGCGCTACATCGTCGAATAAGCGGCGAGTTGCCTCGACGCATCGATCATCATTGAGTAAGCTGGAAGAGGAAGAGGCA
>NZ_JAIWYK010000441.1:0-12470 GCF_022030075.1 Anoxybacillus sp. LAT27 | reverse complement strand
GAGCGTGCTGGGCAATTATGGACATAGTGAACACAATGATGCGGGTGTAGTTTAGTGGTAAAACCTCAGCCACGAGCGACGCATCGTCGAATAAGCGGCGAGTTGCCTCGACGCATCGATCATCATTGAGTAAGCTGGAAGAGGAAGAGGCATGGGTTGAGCGTGCTGGGCAATTATGGACATAGTGAACACAATGATGCGGGTGTAGTTTAGTGGTAAAACCTCAGCCTTCCAAGCTGATGTCGTGGGTTCGATTCCCATCACCCGCTCCATACATACGGGGACAACGCAGTGTTTCGTTTCGAAGATGAACGGGGCATTGCGTTTTTTTTATTTCGCTTCGCCCCGTATTTGTTATATGATGAGTTGTGTATGAGCTGTACCCCCATGGATTTGAATAAACATCTCTTTCATCGCTTGTAATATTTGTCCACATTGCGTTTCTGTAAATGAGGGCAGAAAATATACGATTTGAATTGCATTTGTTGTTTGCTCTGTAACCATTGTTCGTTTCGAATCAACGATTGGGCTGCCGAACGGGCCTTGAGCGTCTTTTGTGACGAGTTTTCGATCAAAATTTGTCGTCCGATCATTGATGCCGATATATTCATCTGCTTGTGTACCGATCGTGACGGCTATATCTCCTGTTAGATGATCTCGATCATAAATGCCGATCGGTAGTTTATAATATAAGGAAAAAAAGTTATTCACATCGGCCGCCGAGTGAATGGATGGAATAAAACTTTGCTTCTGTACGCGACGAAGCAAACTTTCCGATGAAGGACGATATCGGCTCGGATCTGTGCCAATTTGTTTAAATACAGACCGCCATTCTTTTACTTCTGGCCATTCAGCTAACGGAGTTTGTTCCATATCAAAATATAGCAACTCTTGAAATTGTCGAAGTTTCCCTTTCAACATGTTGGGGGACGGACCGACGACGATTTGATCGTATGTAAGGACACCGATTTTAAAATGGGATACGCGCTGTTTTATTGTGTCACAAATGGTTAACATATCGTTCACTCCTTTTTCTTTACATTGTAACATAAACAACGAAGAAAGGAGGGATTCAGGGATGGACGTTGAAGCGCTAAAAGAAGAAATCATTCAGTATAGCCGAACGATCGGTATTGATAAAATTGGTTTTGCTCATGCGGATCCGTTTTTTGAACTAAAAGAGCGATTGCGTCAACAACAACAACTCGGGTATGAATCGGGATTTGAAGAGCCTGACATTGAAAAGCGGACGAATCCGTCTTTATTGCTTCCAGAAGCACGTTCTATTATTGCGATTGCCCTCGCGTATCCGTCAAAGCTAAAAAATGCACCGCGAAGCACGAAAACAGAACGAAGGGGCATTTTTTGTCGCGCATCTTGGGGACGAGATTATCATGTTGTTTTACGCGATCGCTTGCAAAAATTGGAGAAATTTATTTTAGAACGTGTGCCAAACGCAAAAGTCAAATCAATGGTGGATACAGGGGAACTGTCGGATCGTGCGGTGGCGGAACGGGCAGGGATCGGATGGAGCGGGAAGAACTGCGCCATTATTACACCGGAGTTTGGTTCGTATGTTTATTTAGGTGAAATGATTACGAATATTCCATTTCCCTCTGATACGCCGGTCGAAGACGAATGTGGAACGTGCACGCGCTGCATCGATGCTTGTCCAACGGGTGCGCTTGTGCAAGGGGGACAGCTGAATGCGAAGCGCTGCATCGCCTTTTTGACACAAACGAAAACATTCATTCCAGATGAGTTTCGCGATAAAATAGGAAACCGATTGTATGGATGTGATACGTGCCAGCTTGTTTGTCCGAAAAATAAAGGAAAAGACTTTCATCTACATCCGGAGATGGAGCCGGATCCAGAAGTGGTGAAACCTTTATTAAAACCGCTTCTTCATATGACGAATCGCCAGTTTAAAGAAACGTTTGGACATCTATCTGGAGCATGGCGTGGAAAAAAACCGATTCAACGAAATGCTATTATTGCATTGGCTCATTATAAAGATGAAAGTGCTATCGATGATTTATTGATATTGCTTCAAAAAGATTCGCGTCCAGTCATTCGTGGAACAGCGGCGTGGGCGCTTGGAAAAATCGGAAATTATGAAGTAATACCAATGTTAAAGAAAGCAAAAGAGCGGGAACAAGATGAAGATGTCATTCGTGAAATTGAAAAAGCGTTAGCGATGCTTGAAAATGTGTAGTTGTTTTTCTTTCATCTCTGACATAACGTATTAAAAAACGAAAAAGTGGTGAACGGGATGAGAAAACGACTACACGATCTTCTCGATGAACGCATTCGTCATTTTTTTGTTAGCGATGTGATAGACGAAGAAGTGGAAAGAAAACGAAAGCTGTTGGTGAAGCGGAATGCGAAACTTGTGAAATGTGAAGGAAAAGGAGCGATCATCGAAAAAAAACATATCGGGCTACACACATTTGTGCGCTATATTGTTCATTTTCGTTTTGTTATTTCGCAAAATGGGTGGTTGTATGTGGAGGAACAACAAGAGGTGCGCGAAGCAACATTTGAGAAAAATGAACTTGTAGATGATCGTCTTGTTTTGCCACATGTTGAGGCGGGACAAATAGAAAAAACACAAGAACGAGATGACGATGAACGCGTTCGCTATACGTATGATCGACTAGCTGCAGTACGATATGCTGAAATATGGTGGAATGATTATAATCCAGAGTTCCAAAAATTCTCTGTAGATTGTACAAATTTTATTTCACAATGCTTGCATGCGGGGGGCATTCCGATGATGGGCTATCCCAATAAAACAAAAGGATGGTGGATGAGGAAAAACGATTGGAGTTATACGTGGACAGTCGCAAACGCGTTTCGCTGGTATTTAAGCGGATCGAAAACAGGCATTCAAGCGGTCGAAAAAAAATCGCCGGAACAGTTGTCTCTCGGTGATGTCATTTGTTATGATTTTCAAGGGGACGGACGATTCGATCATACGACGATCGTTGTCGCGAAAGATAAACAAGGGATGCCGCTTGTAAACGCTCATACGTCCAACAGCCGTATGCGTTATTGGTCATACGAGGATTCAACCGCTTATACGCCGAATATTCAATATAAGTTTTTTCATATTATTGATCGAATATAGGAGTGAAGAATGTGGCTTTACATGTCGTTTTATATCAACCAGAAATTCCGGCAAATACAGGAAATATTGCGCGTACGTGCGCGGCAACAGGCACATCGTTACATTTAATCCGTCCACTCGGATTTTCGACGGACGACAAAATGTTAAAACGTGCCGGATTAGATTATTGGGACTACGTTGATGTGCATTATTACGATTCATTGCAGGAGCTTTTTGATAAATATAAAGAGGGAGAATTTTTCTTTATTACGAAGTTTGGAAAAACATATTACACGTCATTTGATTATAGTGATCAAACGAAAGATTACTTTTTCGTTTTCGGTCGTGAGACGAGCGGATTACCAAAAGACTTAATTGAAAACAATATGGAACGTTGTTTGCGCATTCCGATGAACGAATATGTTCGTTCGCTTAACTTATCGAATACCGCAGCCATTCTCGTATATGAGGCGTTAAGACAACAAAACTTCCCAAATGTATTTTAAGCGACTTTCATTTGAAAGTCGCTTAATTTTTTACTTCTGGCTTATCGTTATATCCTGCTGTAAAAATAGCAGCTAAGAAGGCGAAAATGACGCCAAGCACAAGAAGCGTTTTCATACGAAATCTCCTCCCTTATGAAGTGACAAGAAAATGTCCGCGCTTTCATTATAGCTTAATTGTATACCAAGATGAAAGTCATACTTTCACGAATGATTACGGACATCCTTGCATACATATGGTATTAATCATGACGCTAGACATCAAAGGTGGAGGAGGTCCGTGTATGGACATTTTGAAAAAAATACAAAAATATAGAGAAGAAGAACAAAAATTAAAGTGGGAAGGGACGTTCGCGGAGTATTTGGAAATTGTAAAAGAAAAACCATGGGTAGCTCAGTCTGCTCATTCTCGCGTTTACAATATGATCAAAGATGCGGGCATAGAAGAAGTAGACGGAAAGAAAAAATACAACTTTTTTAGCGGGCAATTGTTCGGGCTTGAGGAAGCGCTAGAGCGGCTTGTGGAAGAATATTTTCATCCAGCTGCTAAGCGATTAGATGTTCGAAAGCGTATTTTGTTGTTGATGGGGCCGGTAAGCGGAGGAAAATCAACGCTTGTGACGATGCTAAAGCGAGGGCTTGAAGCTTACTCATATACCGATCGCGGTGCTGTATATGCCATTAAAGGGTGTCCGATGCATGAAGACCCGCTCCATTTAATTCCGCATCATTTGCGTGATGAGTTTTATAAAGAGTACGGTATTCGTATTGAAGGAAACTTGTCGCCGTTAAATATGATGAGACTTGAAAAGGAATATGGTGGACGCATTGAGGATGTAATGGTCGAACGCATCTTTTTCTCGGAAGATAAACGTGTTGGGATTGGGACGTTCAGCCCGTCCGATCCGAAGTCGCAAGATATTGCTGATTTAACAGGAAGCATCGATTTTTCGACGATTGCTCAATATGGATCGGAATCAGATCCGCGCGCATATCGCTTTGATGGGGAGTTAAACAAAGCTAATCGTGGTATTATGGAATTTCAAGAAATGCTAAAATGCGATGAAAAGTTTTTATGGCATTTGCTTTCTTTGACGCAAGAAGGAAACTTTAAGGCAGGACGATTTGCGCTCATTAGTGCCGATGAATCGGTTGTTATTTGATATCTACTAAAAGTATATAAAAGCGTAAAAACAAATATGACTAAAAAATAAAAAAACTTCCCTTCAGTGGGAAGCAGAGGAGATAGTGTTTAAAATGATTTTAGGGTTAATGTAAGCATGCAGATTAAATTTCCCTTTACCTGTTTTTTCTAGCACAATGTAATCAAAGATCCCTCGTAAAATTTCATTCTTTTCGCCTTTAGATAAATCACCGTTTACATACAAGTCATACAAAGTTTTAAATCCTTGCTGTATAGACTCAACATTTACTTCTTCAATTTGCTCCTTATGTGTTTCTGCTTGCAAAAAATAAAGTTGTCTTTCTTTTTCTTCTTTTTGTTTTAAAATTTCTGCCCGATCTTCTTCATATTCCTCGTCTGTTATTTGTCCTTTCCGCAACATTCTCCGCAAAGCAGTCAATTCACCATCCAGACTTTCTAACTGTTTTTGTATGAGTAAAACTCGGTCAGTTGGATTAACAGAATTTTTCTGTTTCATTTTATCTAAGTCAATCATTTCTTCAAGCCTTTGTCTTAATATTTCAGTATCGACATTAATGAAATCTTCTTGCAGGATGCGGAGAATTTCTTGTTCTACAGTTCTATACTTCATATAAACCCTGCAAGCCAAACAATTTAGAAATTCTTTGTTATATACAGACTGTGTACCGTCTTTTTTCGTATAGTATTGTCTAGAGTACTGCCTTTGCATTTTATTTCCGCAACCTGAACAAACGATAAGTCCTGCTAGTGGTTGAGGCTCAAAATCTAATCTGACCTTAGGACTGTTTTTATTTTCTTCCATGATTTCAGCCGCTTTTTCAAACGTTTGTTTGTCAATCAATGGAGGATGGGCATTTTCTGCCACTATCCAGTCTTTTTCCTCCAGTTTTATTTTTTTCTTATTTCTAAGCCGTGTGGTTCTAAATTGTACGGTGCCAATATACACAGGGTTTCTCAATATTCGTCTAATCACCATGGGCTTCCAATATGTTTTTCCCGTTGGGGTAGGAATCCCTTCTTCTCTAAGTTTTGTACTAATAGCGTTATAACCAATGCCATGATTTACATAATAATCAAAAATCTTTTGCACTACCCATGCGGTTTCTTCATCGGGTTCTAATCTCTGGGTAAAACTATTAAATTTATATCCATACGGAATCCCGCCGCCACCCGTCATCCATCTGCCTTGTACTGCATATGTATAGCGTGCTTCCCGCATTCGTCGCGTTATTTTGCTATATTC
This sequence comes from Anoxybacillus sp. LAT27, assembly GCF_022030075.1. Classification (NCBI taxonomy): domain Bacteria; kingdom Bacillati; phylum Bacillota; class Bacilli; order Caryophanales; family Anoxybacillaceae; genus Anoxybacillus; species Anoxybacillus sp. LAT27. Next base: position 6,450 of record NZ_JAIWYK010000441.1, on the reverse strand, counting down.
CATATTGGCGAAGAACATATGGAACTTAATGTATTCCATGTCGTTATCATCAAGAGGATCAAATGTTTGAAATGGAGTTATAATGTAAATGCATTTTTCTAATATGATTTTTTCTAGAAACCCCATCTGCTCATATGAACCACGTCCCAGACGGCTTATATCTTTAACCATTATAGCAACTGTGCGTGGTTTTACATTTTGCAATTGTTCAATAATATGTCGAAAAACAGGCCGTTCCTCAATAGCATCTGCACCGCTTCCTACTTCTTCGTATAAATCCCAGTCGTAGTGTTGGTATCTTTCATTTAAGATTCTTTCCAATAACGCTCGTTGTTCTGCTAGTGTATCCTGATCTGTCTTTTTTTCCCGTTCCAAGTCTTGTCGAGAACGACGGATATAAGCGTATATATACTTAACACTGGATGGTAACTTACTATCCATATACCCATTCCCCCTGTTTTGGTATGTGTTTAACGACTATTATACTACTAAATATACATATGTAGCACATACAAAAATACAATAGTTATTGCTATAAACTCACAAGAAAATGAGACTTGGGATTTTTGTATAAAATAACCTAAGATTAGGTGTTTGGTATAATTAATATATGAACTCAATATATTTTTAGAATTTTTGTTACAAGGGGGAGGGGATAGGATGATTGAAATCGTATGGGAAAGAATAAAGGAATGTGAAGGTCAAGTTTTCAAGCAAATTCGTGGAGGAGAGTTTACGTACAAAGTTAAGGGAAATTCTATTGAGTTAAGCAGAACTAATCGCTCAATATCAAAAAATACTTTTAAAGAAGCACTAAAATATGTACCGTTAGAAAATACTGTACCTGTACAGCACTTGCAGGCTCCGTCTTATTTGTTTGCAATATTGATGGACAGGAGAGTAAGGCAAAATGATTGGTAATAGTAGAAGAAGATAAAAATTGAATATTGGACCTTTACAAGAAGTTTATGATGTAGTATCATAAAAGCAATCTAATTTTAGTATATTGTTATATATTGGTATATTTTTATATATAATAAATGGTTTGTTGTTTAATATACGGAAATTTTAACGTTTATATTTATACGATATCTCCTTCTTTTTAATACACGGAGAAGAAAAAATATATAATACACCGCATTTAATAGTTGAATATGTGCATATATAAGGCTATTTGTGCCCGTTTATATGGGTGTATTATGTATTTTTATAAATTCTGTGTTTAAAAAGGAGGAGTTTTTTATGCAAAAAAATCAATTTGGTAAGAACGGAAAAAAAGTGGGTTATCTTGTTCATCTTGATCCAATTCAAGATAACAGTATTGAATTATACTTAGAGTCACAAGTAGTAAGTGCAATATTGGAGGAAACTGTAGGCTTGAAAGTAGAGGGATATCTTTCATATAAAAACAATCCCGCTGCTGCAACGGATTTTATGGAAGGGCTCAAGAAACGCCAAATCGACACAATTATTGTGCATGATATCGAAATATTCAACAAAAGTATTGTGGATTTGTTTATACAAAACGGTTTTCATTTCATTGTAGTAGAGATTGATGAGTTCAACTCTAAATACCGAGTTTTTGAAATAGAAAACAATGGTAAAATAGATACTTCTACGGTTTATCTCAAAAGAACAAATGCTCAATGGCACCGTCTTAAAACGAAATACAAAAAGGCTATTAGCAGAAATAGAATTGTTGCGAAAAATCTTAATAACATCTGCGAGCAGTTGGGAGTTTAGTCAATTATTCTTTGATAAAATTCATTTTATAAATAATGATAAAGCAAAACACATTTTGTTTTAGATACTAAAATATTAAAACTTAAGATACTAAAAAGAAAAGCAAGAGGGGCTGTCTTAACAATCCTCTTGCTTGATTTGAAGAAAATTTATCGTTTCTACTCAATTTCTTCACAACATTCTAGCAGTGCTCTTCCGTAATTTATTCCGGCATTGTAAACTTGAATAGGACTAACAAAAAAGAGCCAAAAAATAATAAATGAAATTGTAAATAAGATTGAAATTATTTTTAGGATAGGTACCGCAGAAATATTAATTCCTATCCCATAATTATTATAAATTAAAAGCAATTGGATTATTAATAAAGAAATACAAATGAACAAGCCTAATGGTTTAAGTCCCAGTAAGTTTCTTAATTGCCCATAGTAAATGTTTTCGTTAAAAACCAAAGAGTATTTAGTCCTATCTCTAGTACTTTGTCTTAAATAATCAATACATGAATCATATATTCGGTTGGCCACACTAGGATTATTTACTTCTTCATTCTCTGTTGGTATATCCAAGTTTGTTAATAATCTAAGTTTTTGGTGATACCGCTTTTTGGTATCGATGTTTAGAGTATTATCATTATGCCTTAATATTAATGTGGCAGGAAGAGCACCCCATTGAGCCACTAATTTGTCTTGCTTTTTTTTACCTAAGGTTCTTGCTAATACAGATAGTGGTATTGAAATCCCCAATCCAACTATTAAACTAATAAAAGTACCTTCAAGTGAACTGATCTCAGGAAACCATAAATATAACCAAATTATAATGGGAGAGACTGTTAAAAGGGACGGATAATATCTCGCTTTTCTTTCGTATGTATTTAATATAACTTCAAGATTCATATACATCCTCCCCTTTAAACTCTATTTTTCTACTTTCGAATTAAAGGACAAGGGAGTTAATGAAACCCATCCGGACCTTGTTGGCATATTTTTGAAATGCCTGATGGTGGTTCCTCTTGTTTCAAAAACTTTTGCTCCTCTTCTAATGAATGCATTAACTACAACTTTTTTTGGATGTTCAGTGGTTTCTTTAGAAACAGATACAAACACGGTTTTGTTAGGTTCTTCCCCCTCTGTTACCTTTTCACCTATTATCCTGTCTAGAACGCTTGGCGAAACGTTGCGACGACTACCGTGATGCGGCATTTGAACAAATTTACACCTCTTTAAATCAATACCTAATGAATCAGCATAATCTGCGCTATTATGAAGTGCTTGTTTTCCAGCATCGCCAGTAAGTAATACCTTATAATTCTCTATATCTCCGTAGAGTACAACACTGCTTTCATTTCTTGCTCCCGTTGATTCATAGTCTTCACTTAAAGTTTCCATGTCCCAAGTTTCGTCTATCCATTCCAAAATTTTTGCATAGGTTTCCGTAATTGCTTTTCTAATCAAATTTTCTTCTTTTTTTTCTGGCATATTAGGGAAATCAGGTAATAAATCATTAATATACCAATCCCTGTTCGGTGACAGTACTAGAAAATCTCCTATATATTCCCCTGCAAAAGGTTCATAAATGGGAATTTCCTTTTGTATTGCAATCTCATATAATTGGTGTGCCTTATTTAAAGAGTTTTTAATTCGTTCGGATAAACTATTATCAGTAATCCTACCATCTTTGAACATATCTCTTATTTCAGAAGAGTGTTCCCATGGGAGATGCATCCACAATTCTCCAACTTCTAATTCTTCAAGAACCGTTACTAACCCAGAAACATGATCAATATCAGGGTGAGTATTAACTACATAATCTACGTAACTAGTCCCATAATAATTTTTTATATGTTCAACAACTTGTTTGCCAGATTCTTTAGTTCCCCCATCAACGACCATAATTTTATAATTTCCCTCTTTACCATACCTAATCACTATAGCATCGCCATTTTTTGTGTTCTCTCCAACAGGTAGAAATTCAATTTCTATTCCCATTAGCCAATCCCCCTATTCTAACCAATATATGTATTAAAAATTATAACACAATGGTGTTTTAATAAATAGAAAGTATGTATAATTTTGGATAATATGAATTTATTCTTAATGTGTTCATGTTTTTTAATAATTAGGGGAGGGCTTACATTTTCAAGAAACAATTGAATTTAATACTTTTTGGTTACGTTCTTATTATTTGAAGATACATTTCTTAGTACTATTAGATTACGATAGCAAAGACATTCGAAGGGACGAAAAACACTTCTAAAACTGAGGGACAAAGTTAACAATAGAAAAAAGTCATAGTTTCGTTCTTTGTCTTTTTATTACTAGTTTGGGCTTTATGATAAAATAATATTATATGGAAAATTAGATTATATTAGTTGTTAGTAATATCAGGAGGTTTACAATGACAGTTAAAGCAGATATAGATTTTCAGAAAGATTTGTTTGAAGCAGCCAATAAAATGCGTGGGAGTGTTGCTCCTGCTGATTATAAACATTATGTACTTCCATTAATCTTTTTGCGCTATCTTTCTAATAAGTACGAACAGCGCCGAAAAGAATTAGAACAAATCGTAAAAGACCCAAACAGTGATTGGTACATGGAAGATGCTGAAATGCAGCAAGTGATTATTTCTGACCCAGATCAATACAAGGCTGAGAACGTCTTTGTGGTTCCTGAAGAAGCAAGTTGGTCTTATATTATGAAAAACGCCAAGCAGCCAAATATTAAAGAAATTCTTGATAATGCGATGAAGCGTCTTGAAGAGGAGAACCCAGAATTAGAAGGCATGTTGCCTCGAATTTACCAAGGTTCGAACTTACCTGCTGAAAATGTGGCGGGCTTAATAGAAATCTTTTCACGCGATGTATTTAGCGCTAATACTCATGAAAGTGTAGACATATTAGGGCGTACATATGAGTATTTTATTAGTTCTTTTGCTGCTTCTGAAGGTAACAGAGGCGGAGAATTTTTTACACCGTCAAGTATCGTTAAGTTGCTTGTTGCTATGCTTGAGCCGAAAAGTGGTATTGTTTTTGACCCTGCGTGCGGTAGTGGCGGGATGTTTATACAAAGTGAAGAATATGCTCCGAATAAACATGCACTTTCGTTTTATGGACAAGAAAATGTAGTAACGACAGTGCGTCTTGGAAAAATGAACGTTTTGCTACATGGCATCAATGCAGAAATTCGTTTAGGAGACTCACTTTTAAATGACCAGTTTCCTGACTTGAAGGTAGACTACATTATTGCTAACCCGCCATTTAACCAAAAAGATTGGGGAGCAGATCGTTTATCGAAAAAAGACCCTCGTTTAATCGGACCTGTAACAAATAGCAATGCGAACTATATGTGGATGCAGCATTTCTTATATCACTTAAATGATGCAGGTACGGCAGGGTTTGTAATGGCAAACGGAGCCATGACAACGAATGTCAAAGAGGAGAAAGAAGTGCGTCAAAAATTAATTGACGAAGGATATATTGACTGCATTGTTCAGTTGCCTGAAAAACTGTTCTTTACAACAGGTATCCCATGTTGTTTATTCTTTTTAAGCAAAAACCGTGACGGTAAAAACGGTTACCGAGCAAGAAAGAATGAAATTTTGTTTATCGACGCTCGCAAAATGGGTACACTCGTTAGCCGTAAGCAAAAAGCGCTGTCCAAAGAGGAAATTGATAAAATCGCTGCCGTTTATCATGCCTACAAATATGAAGAGACAGAAGGATATGAAGATGTTGCTGGTTTTTGCAAAGTTGCAACAATTGACGAAGTACAGGCCAATGACTACAAATTGACACCGGGCATTTATGTTGGAACAGAAGTATCTGATGTAGACGATATACCATTTGAAGAAAAAATGGCTGAGTTAACTCAGCGTCTTTTGGAACAGTTTGAAGAGTCTAATCGCCTTCAAGAGAAGATTAAGAAAGACTTGGAGGAATTAATGTGATTGAGTGGAAAGAGTTTGCCTTAGAAGAAGTAGTAGAAAAATTTATTGATTATAGAGGAAAGACACCGAAAAAAACAGCAAGTGGTGTACCATTAATCACAGCAAAAATAGTAAAAAACGGTAGAATTAACACTCCGAATGAATTTATTGCTCTTGAAGATTACGATAAATGGATGACTAGAGGAATCCCGCAAAAAGGGGATGTCGTCATGACGACAGAAGCACCATTGGGAGAAGTTGCTCAGTTATGTTTTGATGGAAAAGTGGCATTGGCCCAAAGGATTATTACCATGAGAGGGAAAGTAAATGTACTTGATAATGGATTTTTAAAATATATGCTTCAATCCCCTTTGATGCAACATAGAATACACTCTCGTTCTTCAGGGACAACAGTTATTGGGATAAAAAGTTCTGAATTAAAAAAAATACCAATTCCAGTACCACCTATTGATATTCAGAAAAAGATTGCTTCAATTCTTGGAAGTATTGATGAAAAGATAGAACTGAACTTAAAAATGAACAAAACCCTCGAAGAAATGGCAATGACGCTGTACAAGCATTGGTTTGTTGATTTTGGACCATTTCAAGATGGGGAGTTTATGGAGTCGGAATTAGGGATGATTCCAAAGGGATGGGAGGTTGTGAGTTTAGGGAATCTTATTGAGATTAAACATGGATATGCTTTTAAGAGCAAATACTTTGGTATTATGTCAAGAAAATAGACATGTAAAATCGAGAAAAACTTTAAAACCCTACTACCGCACTTCG
>NZ_JAIWYK010000446.1:0-19541 GCF_022030075.1 Anoxybacillus sp. LAT27 | reverse complement strand
TGGCGAAGTGGTTAACGCACCAGATTGTGGCTCTGGCATTCGTGGGTTCGATTCCCACTAGTCGCCCCATATCCGTTTTAAAACATTGGGGTATAGCCAAGCGGTAAGGCAACGGACTTTGACTCCGTGATGCGTTGGTTCGAATCCAGCTACCCCAGCCATATATGCGGAAGTAGTTCAGTGGTAGAACACCACCTTGCCAAGGTGGGGGTCGCGGGTTCGAGTCCCGTCTTCCGCTCTTTGTTTCACGGCGGCATAGCCAAGTGGTAAGGCAGAGGTCTGCAAAACCTTTACCACCGGTTCGAATCCGGTTGCCGCCTCCATTTTTTTTATGCGCCGGGGTGGCGGAATTGGCAGACGCACAGGACTTAAAATCCTGCGGTAGGTGACTACCGTGCCGGTTCGAGTCCGGCCCTCGGCACTGAAAAGGCTTGACAAAATAAGATAGCATGATACAATTTAATTGTTTCATGCCGATGTGGCGGAACTGGCAGACGCGCACGACTCAAAATCGTGTGGGGTAGCCCCCCGTGTGGGTTCGACTCCCACCATCGGCACTAGAGGGATTCCTGTTAATCGCAGGAATCCTTTTTTTATTTTCTCTTATTCGTTTCCCTTCGATTATTTTAGATTATTTTCTGATGTGAAAAACGAAAATTTTCGTAAACAACCCCTTTAGTTAGACTGTTAATTATAATTTTTGTACGAACATAAAAGATTTTATTGACTTGTTCCGCTAACTTTTATTATGATTAAGTTACGAAACAAATGAAAGAAAGCGCTTTTTTAAATTTGTCATTAACGAAAAAATTCGTAGGAGGTTCGAAATATGCTTCAGTTTCCGAAAGATTTCATCTGGGGAGCTGCTACTTCATCGTATCAAATTGAAGGAACGGCGACTGGAGAAGATCAAATTTACTCGATTTGGGATCACTTTTCTCGTATTCCGGGTAAAGTGGCGAATGGTGATAATGGAGATGTTGCAATTGATCATTACAATCGCTATGTTGATGATGTCGCATTAATGAAAGCGCTTCATTTAAAGGCGTATCGATTTTCGACTAGTTGGGCGAGACTGTATACGGAGACGCCAGGTAAGTTTAATGAGAAAGGTCTAGATTTTTATAAGCGTCTTGTGCATGAATTGCTAGAGAACGGTATCGAACCAATGTTGACTATTTACCATTGGGATATGCCACAAGCTCTTCAAGAAAAAGGCGGTTGGGAAAATCGCGATATTGTGTATCGCTTCCAAGAATACGCTTCGTTTCTTTACGAAAACCTCGGTGATGTCGTAAAAAAATGGATTACGCATAATGAGCCGTGGGTCGTCACTTATTTAGGGTATGGTAACGGTGAGCACGCGCCGGGTATTCAAAACTTTACGTCATTTTTAAAAGCAGCACATCATGTTCTCCTCTCTCATGGGGAAGCAGTAAAAGCGTTTCGGGAAATCGGTCCGAAAGACGGGGAAATTGGAATTACATTGAATTTGACACCTGGATATGCCGTTGATCCGAAAGATGAAAAGGCGATTGATGCAGCGCAGAAATGGGACGGTTTTATGAATCGTTGGTTTTTAGACCCGGTATTTAAAGGGCAGTATCCAAAAGATATGTTAGAAGTGTACAAAGATTATTTACCAGATGTTTACCGAAATGAAGATTTACAAACGATTCAGCAACCGATCGACTTTTTCGGATTTAACTATTATTCAACAGCAACATTAAAAGAGTGGAAAAAAGGTGAACATGAACCGATCGTATTTGAGCATGTAAGCACAGGCAGACCAGTGACAGATATGAATTGGGAAGTCAATCCAAACGGTTTATTTGATTTGTTAGTGCGGTTGAAGAAAGATTACGGTGATATACCATTGTACATTACTGAAAACGGTGCTGCATACAAAGACCATGTCAACGAACAAGGAGAAGTAGAAGACGATGAACGGGTTACTTATATACGAGAGCATTTAATTGCTTGTCATCGTGCAATTGAACAAGGAGTTAATTTGAAAGGCTATTATGTATGGTCGTTATTCGATAATTTTGAGTGGGCATTTGGCTATGATAAGCGTTTCGGTATTGTATACGTGGACTATGAAACGCTAACACGAATCCCAAAGAAGAGCGCATTATGGTATAAGGAAACGATCATGAATAATGGAGTTAAATAAAGGAGGTGATGGGGAAGGGAAAAAAGTTTTCTTTGTTGTAGCGCAACGTATCGGGGATTAGCCGCTACCACAAAGAAAACTAAAAGAATTATAACGTGAAACAAACAAATGGGCAAATGAAAGGTGTAAACGGTATGAGCACATGTTGTAAAAAACGAGGGGGAAAGAATGATGAAGAAACGAGCGCTTATGTTGTTGTTAGCATTCGTCTTTATGTTCGCAACTGCCTGCGGCAATCAGTCTGAAAGTACGAACGAATCAAAAGACAAAGGTTCAAGTGAAAAAGTGAAGTTGAACATGTGGGTATTCGGAAGCACTGGCTATGAAAAGTTAGCTGAGGAATATATGAAGGATCATCCGAATGTCGAAATTAAAATTCAGTCAACACAGTTTGATGACCATCATAACGCACTATTTACAGCGTTATCAGCAGGAAGTGGTGCGCCGGACATCGCGATGATTGAAGTAAACAACATTGAACGTTATCGTGAGGCGCAAGATCGCTTTTATAACTTATACGATTTTGGAGCAAAAGACATTAAGGATAAGTATTTAGATTGGAAATGGCGTATCGGTGAAAGTGCAGATGGAAGCTTTTTATTCGGTCTCCCAACAGATATTGGTCCAACGGCTATGTTTTACCGCGCTGACGTATTTGAAGCAGCCGGACTTCCAACAGATCCAGCTGAAGTGGCTCAGTTAATTCCGGACTGGAATGCATATGCGGAAATCGCTGCAACAATTAAAGAAAAAACAGGAAAGCCAATTGCAGACAATATTGAACTTGTATACAACGCATTGCGCGACCAAGCGCCTGTGCAATATTTCAATGAAAAAGAAGAATTGCTAATTGAAAAAGAACCGTATATTAAACAAGCGTACGACTATACAGTTAGCTTAATTCAAAAAGGTTACCTTGGCAGCAACGGATTATGGACTCCTGAATGGGGTAATGCGATGGAAAAAGGAAGCTATGCAACATTACTTGCGCCTGCATGGATGCAAGGGGTAGTGAAAGGAAATGCGCCAAATTCAGCAGGCAAGTGGCTTATTACAAACATGCCAGGTGGAGCAGGAAACTGGGGTGGCTCTTATTTAACGATTCCAAAAGAATCAAAGCATCCGCAAGAAGCGTATGACTTCATTCAATGGCTTGTCGCACCAGAGCAACAGTTGAAGTCGTTTAAAGACATGGGATTATTCCCATCCACTCCTTCTGTGTATGATGCTCCAGAGTTTAAAGAGTACAAAGATGAGTACTTTGGTGGAGTAAACACAGCTCAAGTCTTTGCAGAAGCAGCACAAAAAGTAAAAACAGTGTACATGGGCAAAAACTACACACTCGTTCAAGCAGAAATCATCAAAGCGTTGACAAACGTACAAAAGAAAAAAGCTGATCCAGAAAAAGAATGGGAAGAAGCAATTAAACGTATTAAACGTCAACTTGAACGTCAATAAAACATATGAGGAAGGGATTTATTCCCTTCCCCTACTATGATTTTTGGAGGGAAATACAAATGGTATCCCATAATCATACAAACGCAACCGTCCGTCCAAAAGGATTAAGTGATAAGAAAAAAACAGCATTAGCTGGCTACTTATTCATTTCTCCGTTCTTTCTTTTATTTGCCATCTTCGGTGCTTTTCCAATGCTGTTTAGCTTTTACTTAGCTTTTCAAAAATGGAATGGATTCGGTGAAATGACATTTGTCGGAGTTAAAAACTTTTCACTTATTTTTACTGATCCATTATTTTGGAAATCGATTTATAACACGATTGTGATCGGTTTATTAGGAACAGGTCCACAGCTAATTGCGGCTTTAATTTTAGCCGTTGCTTTAAATTCAGCAATGGTCAAGTTTAAAAGTGTATTTCGTGTCGCTTACTTTGTGCCAAACGTAACATCGATTGTTGCGGTAGCGATTGTCTTCACCGTTTTATTTAGCGAACAAGAAGCAGGATTAGTAAATGCTACACTTGGCTTATTTGGCATTTCGCCAGTAAGCTGGCAGACATCTGAATGGGGAGCGAAAATTGCGATTGCGACGATGATTTTTTGGAGATGGGTTGGATATAACTCGATTATTTTCTTAGCGGGATTGCAAAGCATTCCGAAAGATCTTTATGAAGCAGCTGAAATTGATGGAGCGAAAAAATGGCAGCAGTTTTTTTACATCACTGTGCCGATGTTAAAGCCAATCATCGTATTCGTTGTATTTACGGCAACGATCGGATCGCTACAAATTTTTGCCGAGCCACTCATTTTCGGAAGTGGATTTAGAGAAGAAAGTATGACGATCGTGTTGTATTTATGGAGAGAAGCGTTCTCGAATAACGCGTTCGGAACAGCATCTGCGACAGCCGTCTCGCTATTTTTACTCATCATTGTATTTACGACAATTAACTTCTTTGCGTCCAATCGTTTAGATAAATCGGGCAAGTAAAAAATATGGAGGTGAATGAAGATGCAACGTAAAAAGGGATTTGTGAATAAAGTAACAATCCATGTATTGTTGATTATCGGTGCGTTATTGTCGGTTTTTCCGCTATACTGGATGTTTGTTATGGCGACTCAGCCGAATCATGTCATTAATAAATTACCGCCAGCTGTTGTACCGGGAGATAAGTTAGTCGAAAACTTTCAAAACGTATTAGAAAATGTCGACTTTTTCGGGGCAATGTGGAACTCTTTTATTGTTGCTAGCTTAACGACGCTTGGGGTGTTATTTTTCAGCTCTTTAGCAGGTTTTGCATTTGCTAAGTTGCAGTTTAAAGGTCGGGAAAAGCTGTTTGCTGTCATTTTAATTACGATGATGATTCCGCCACAATTAGGATTAATCCCACAATACTTCATTATTACGAAGTTGGGTTGGTTGAACGATTTAAAAGCAATTATTGTTCCAGGTTTAGTGAATGCGTTCGGTATTTTTTGGATGCGTCAATATATTAAAGACGCAATTCCTGATGAATTGATTGAAGCGGCAAAAATTGATGGATGCAGTATATTCCGTGTATATTGGAATATTGTCGTTCCTTCAATTTTACCAGCTTTTGCGACGCTTGGCATTTTAACATTTATGTTCGTATGGAACGATTTCTTGTGGCCATTAACTGTATTGAGAGATGAATCAAGCTACACGATTCAAATTGCTATTCGCGCTCTTCAAGACGCATACGTGAAAGACTATGGTATGATTTTATCTGGAACATTTTGGGCAACATTGCCTTTAGTTGTTGTATTTTTAATGTTTAATAAGTTGTTCATTTCAAGCTTGACGCAAGGATCCGTCAAACAATAGTGACATAACCGCCAACTAAAGCGCATTCATTTTTAATGGGAACATTTATGTTATAATAAAGGTAAGATTATAAAGTTAAGAAGGGATCGTATGAAAATTACCATTAAGGAAATTGCGAAATTAGCGGGTGTGTCACCAGGTACGGTATCGAAAGTATTAAATAACTATCATGATGTCGGTGAGGAAACGAAAAAAAAAGTGCTAGAAATTATGGAGCAGACTGGGTATGTCGCTGCTCGCATTCAAAAAGATACTGCTCATAAGTCGAGAGTAGTTGGCGTTATTTACGCCGGAGAAATCAACGCGGATTTCAACCACCCGTTTTTTATTGAGGTAATGAACTCTTTCAAAAAAACAATGGGAACGTTCGGTTATGACCTCCTCTTCTTTTCAAATGAACAATTTGAAGAAGGGGAGGAAGATTATTATGAGCGTGCTATGCGTTACAAAGTAGACGGAGTAATCATTATTAGTGGTGAAAAACTTCAACCATCTATTTATCGATTAGATATGAGCGACATTCCATGTATTGGGGTGGATATTCCGCTTGAAGGCAACCGTTCTGCGTATATTATGACAGATAACTATAAGATTTCAGCGAAAGTAGTAGAGCATTTTTACTTATGTGGCTATCGACATATCGGCTACATTGGTGGTTTGCCAGGCGCACAAGTGACAAAAATTCGTGAACAAGGATTTCGCAACACGATGAAGGAATTTGGATTAACAATTCACGAAGAATGGTTCGTTCAAGGGGACTTCTTTATGGAAAGTGGCTATGAGGCGATGAAAAAAATATTAGGTTCGTCACATCATCCTGAAGCGGTATTTGCAGCGTCAGATTTAATGGCATTTGGAGCAATGAAAGCGGTAAAGGAACACGGATTAAAAATACCTGAGGATATTGCGATCGTTGGGTGTGATGATATCGACGCATGCAATTATACCGATCCACCTTTAACTTCCGTTCGTCAAGATAAAGAAAAAATCGGACGACTTGCCGCATATATGTTAAAAGATATTATACACCGCCAATTCCAGCCGAAAGCGGTTATGGTTGAACCGGAGTTAATTATTCGCGAATCTTGTGGAAGCAATCGATTGTACGGATTAATGTCTGGGAAGATGTAGGCAAGGAAAAGCCCCCTATCATTACAAACATAGGGGGTTACATATGTTCCTCATTTTCAACTACATGCTTCAAAACAGATAGCTTATTCTCCTAAAAACGTTCATAAAATGACAGCCTTTGCTTTAATTCTGTTAACGGTTCAGGATGGAGATAATAAATTCCCCTAATTTTCGATTCATATACAAGTACAGGACGATAAAGCGAGAATGCATTTTTGAAAAAGTTGTGAACAAGGTATTGACTTGTCCGAGGGGAGTCGATATAATGTAAAACGTAATTACGAAACAGGGATTCCTGTTTTTTATTTTTACATTTCATTCGACAAATTTCTACTTTTTCTGCATGTGTGGGTGTAGTTTAGTGGTAAAACCTCAGCCACGAGCGCTACATCGTCGAATAAGCGGCGAGTTGCCTCGACGCATCGATCATCATTGAGTAAGCTGGAAGAGGAAGAGGCATGGGTTGAGCGTGCTGGGCAATTATGGACATAGTGAACACAATGATGCGGGTGTAGTTTAGTGGTAAAACCTCAGCCACGAGCGACGCATCGTCGAATAAGCGGCGAGTTGCCTCGACGCATCGATCATCATTGAGTAAGCTGGAAGAGGAAGAGGCATGGGTTGAGCGTGCTGGGCAATTATGGACATAGTGAACACAATGATGCGGGTGTAGTTTAGTGGTAAAACCTCAGCCTTCCAAGCTGATGTCGTGGGTTCGATTCCCATCACCCGCTCCATACATACGGGGACAACGCAGTGTTTCGTTTCGAAGATGAACGGGGCATTGCGTTTTTTTTATTTCGCTTCGCCCCGTATTTGTTATATGATGAGTTGTGTATGAGCTGTACCCCCATGGATTTGAATAAACATCTCTTTCATCGCTTGTAATATTTGTCCACATTGCGTTTCTGTAAATGAGGGCAGAAAATATACGATTTGAATTGCATTTGTTGTTTGCTCTGTAACCATTGTTCGTTTCGAATCAACGATTGGGCTGCCGAACGGGCCTTGAGCGTCTTTTGTGACGAGTTTTCGATCAAAATTTGTCGTCCGATCATTGATGCCGATATATTCATCTGCTTGTGTACCGATCGTGACGGCTATATCTCCTGTTAGATGATCTCGATCATAAATGCCGATCGGTAGTTTATAATATAAGGAAAAAAAGTTATTCACATCGGCCGCCGAGTGAATGGATGGAATAAAACTTTGCTTCTGTACGCGACGAAGCAAACTTTCCGATGAAGGACGATATCGGCTCGGATCTGTGCCAATTTGTTTAAATACAGACCGCCATTCTTTTACTTCTGGCCATTCAGCTAACGGAGTTTGTTCCATATCAAAATATAGCAACTCTTGAAATTGTCGAAGTTTCCCTTTCAACATGTTGGGGGACGGACCGACGACGATTTGATCGTATGTAAGGACACCGATTTTAAAATGGGATACGCGCTGTTTTATTGTGTCACAAATGGTTAACATATCGTTCACTCCTTTTTCTTTACATTGTAACATAAACAACGAAGAAAGGAGGGATTCAGGGATGGACGTTGAAGCGCTAAAAGAAGAAATCATTCAGTATAGCCGAACGATCGGTATTGATAAAATTGGTTTTGCTCATGCGGATCCGTTTTTTGAACTAAAAGAGCGATTGCGTCAACAACAACAACTCGGGTATGAATCGGGATTTGAAGAGCCTGACATTGAAAAGCGGACGAATCCGTCTTTATTGCTTCCAGAAGCACGTTCTATTATTGCGATTGCCCTCGCGTATCCGTCAAAGCTAAAAAATGCACCGCGAAGCACGAAAACAGAACGAAGGGGCATTTTTTGTCGCGCATCTTGGGGACGAGATTATCATGTTGTTTTACGCGATCGCTTGCAAAAATTGGAGAAATTTATTTTAGAACGTGTGCCAAACGCAAAAGTCAAATCAATGGTGGATACAGGGGAACTGTCGGATCGTGCGGTGGCGGAACGGGCAGGGATCGGATGGAGCGGGAAGAACTGCGCCATTATTACACCGGAGTTTGGTTCGTATGTTTATTTAGGTGAAATGATTACGAATATTCCATTTCCCTCTGATACGCCGGTCGAAGACGAATGTGGAACGTGCACGCGCTGCATCGATGCTTGTCCAACGGGTGCGCTTGTGCAAGGGGGACAGCTGAATGCGAAGCGCTGCATCGCCTTTTTGACACAAACGAAAACATTCATTCCAGATGAGTTTCGCGATAAAATAGGAAACCGATTGTATGGATGTGATACGTGCCAGCTTGTTTGTCCGAAAAATAAAGGAAAAGACTTTCATCTACATCCGGAGATGGAGCCGGATCCAGAAGTGGTGAAACCTTTATTAAAACCGCTTCTTCATATGACGAATCGCCAGTTTAAAGAAACGTTTGGACATCTATCTGGAGCATGGCGTGGAAAAAAACCGATTCAACGAAATGCTATTATTGCATTGGCTCATTATAAAGATGAAAGTGCTATCGATGATTTATTGATATTGCTTCAAAAAGATTCGCGTCCAGTCATTCGTGGAACAGCGGCGTGGGCGCTTGGAAAAATCGGAAATTATGAAGTAATACCAATGTTAAAGAAAGCAAAAGAGCGGGAACAAGATGAAGATGTCATTCGTGAAATTGAAAAAGCGTTAGCGATGCTTGAAAATGTGTAGTTGTTTTTCTTTCATCTCTGACATAACGTATTAAAAAACGAAAAAGTGGTGAACGGGATGAGAAAACGACTACACGATCTTCTCGATGAACGCATTCGTCATTTTTTTGTTAGCGATGTGATAGACGAAGAAGTGGAAAGAAAACGAAAGCTGTTGGTGAAGCGGAATGCGAAACTTGTGAAATGTGAAGGAAAAGGAGCGATCATCGAAAAAAAACATATCGGGCTACACACATTTGTGCGCTATATTGTTCATTTTCGTTTTGTTATTTCGCAAAATGGGTGGTTGTATGTGGAGGAACAACAAGAGGTGCGCGAAGCAACATTTGAGAAAAATGAACTTGTAGATGATCGTCTTGTTTTGCCACATGTTGAGGCGGGACAAATAGAAAAAACACAAGAACGAGATGACGATGAACGCGTTCGCTATACGTATGATCGACTAGCTGCAGTACGATATGCTGAAATATGGTGGAATGATTATAATCCAGAGTTCCAAAAATTCTCTGTAGATTGTACAAATTTTATTTCACAATGCTTGCATGCGGGGGGCATTCCGATGATGGGCTATCCCAATAAAACAAAAGGATGGTGGATGAGGAAAAACGATTGGAGTTATACGTGGACAGTCGCAAACGCGTTTCGCTGGTATTTAAGCGGATCGAAAACAGGCATTCAAGCGGTCGAAAAAAAATCGCCGGAACAGTTGTCTCTCGGTGATGTCATTTGTTATGATTTTCAAGGGGACGGACGATTCGATCATACGACGATCGTTGTCGCGAAAGATAAACAAGGGATGCCGCTTGTAAACGCTCATACGTCCAACAGCCGTATGCGTTATTGGTCATACGAGGATTCAACCGCTTATACGCCGAATATTCAATATAAGTTTTTTCATATTATTGATCGAATATAGGAGTGAAGAATGTGGCTTTACATGTCGTTTTATATCAACCAGAAATTCCGGCAAATACAGGAAATATTGCGCGTACGTGCGCGGCAACAGGCACATCGTTACATTTAATCCGTCCACTCGGATTTTCGACGGACGACAAAATGTTAAAACGTGCCGGATTAGATTATTGGGACTACGTTGATGTGCATTATTACGATTCATTGCAGGAGCTTTTTGATAAATATAAAGAGGGAGAATTTTTCTTTATTACGAAGTTTGGAAAAACATATTACACGTCATTTGATTATAGTGATCAAACGAAAGATTACTTTTTCGTTTTCGGTCGTGAGACGAGCGGATTACCAAAAGACTTAATTGAAAACAATATGGAACGTTGTTTGCGCATTCCGATGAACGAATATGTTCGTTCGCTTAACTTATCGAATACCGCAGCCATTCTCGTATATGAGGCGTTAAGACAACAAAACTTCCCAAATGTATTTTAAGCGACTTTCATTTGAAAGTCGCTTAATTTTTTACTTCTGGCTTATCGTTATATCCTGCTGTAAAAATAGCAGCTAAGAAGGCGAAAATGACGCCAAGCACAAGAAGCGTTTTCATACGAAATCTCCTCCCTTATGAAGTGACAAGAAAATGTCCGCGCTTTCATTATAGCTTAATTGTATACCAAGATGAAAGTCATACTTTCACGAATGATTACGGACATCCTTGCATACATATGGTATTAATCATGACGCTAGACATCAAAGGTGGAGGAGGTCCGTGTATGGACATTTTGAAAAAAATACAAAAATATAGAGAAGAAGAACAAAAATTAAAGTGGGAAGGGACGTTCGCGGAGTATTTGGAAATTGTAAAAGAAAAACCATGGGTAGCTCAGTCTGCTCATTCTCGCGTTTACAATATGATCAAAGATGCGGGCATAGAAGAAGTAGACGGAAAGAAAAAATACAACTTTTTTAGCGGGCAATTGTTCGGGCTTGAGGAAGCGCTAGAGCGGCTTGTGGAAGAATATTTTCATCCAGCTGCTAAGCGATTAGATGTTCGAAAGCGTATTTTGTTGTTGATGGGGCCGGTAAGCGGAGGAAAATCAACGCTTGTGACGATGCTAAAGCGAGGGCTTGAAGCTTACTCATATACCGATCGCGGTGCTGTATATGCCATTAAAGGGTGTCCGATGCATGAAGACCCGCTCCATTTAATTCCGCATCATTTGCGTGATGAGTTTTATAAAGAGTACGGTATTCGTATTGAAGGAAACTTGTCGCCGTTAAATATGATGAGACTTGAAAAGGAATATGGTGGACGCATTGAGGATGTAATGGTCGAACGCATCTTTTTCTCGGAAGATAAACGTGTTGGGATTGGGACGTTCAGCCCGTCCGATCCGAAGTCGCAAGATATTGCTGATTTAACAGGAAGCATCGATTTTTCGACGATTGCTCAATATGGATCGGAATCAGATCCGCGCGCATATCGCTTTGATGGGGAGTTAAACAAAGCTAATCGTGGTATTATGGAATTTCAAGAAATGCTAAAATGCGATGAAAAGTTTTTATGGCATTTGCTTTCTTTGACGCAAGAAGGAAACTTTAAGGCAGGACGATTTGCGCTCATTAGTGCCGATGAATCGGTTGTTATTTGATATCTACTAAAAGTATATAAAAGCGTAAAAACAAATATGACTAAAAAATAAAAAAACTTCCCTTCAGTGGGAAGCAGAGGAGATAGTGTTTAAAATGATTTTAGGGTTAATGTAAGCATGCAGATTAAATTTCCCTTTACCTGTTTTTTCTAGCACAATGTAATCAAAGATCCCTCGTAAAATTTCATTCTTTTCGCCTTTAGATAAATCACCGTTTACATACAAGTCATACAAAGTTTTAAATCCTTGCTGTATAGACTCAACATTTACTTCTTCAATTTGCTCCTTATGTGTTTCTGCTTGCAAAAAATAAAGTTGTCTTTCTTTTTCTTCTTTTTGTTTTAAAATTTCTGCCCGATCTTCTTCATATTCCTCGTCTGTTATTTGTCCTTTCCGCAACATTCTCCGCAAAGCAGTCAATTCACCATCCAGACTTTCTAACTGTTTTTGTATGAGTAAAACTCGGTCAGTTGGATTAACAGAATTTTTCTGTTTCATTTTATCTAAGTCAATCATTTCTTCAAGCCTTTGTCTTAATATTTCAGTATCGACATTAATGAAATCTTCTTGCAGGATGCGGAGAATTTCTTGTTCTACAGTTCTATACTTCATATAAACCCTGCAAGCCAAACAATTTAGAAATTCTTTGTTATATACAGACTGTGTACCGTCTTTTTTCGTATAGTATTGTCTAGAGTACTGCCTTTGCATTTTATTTCCGCAACCTGAACAAACGATAAGTCCTGCTAGTGGTTGAGGCTCAAAATCTAATCTGACCTTAGGACTGTTTTTATTTTCTTCCATGATTTCAGCCGCTTTTTCAAACGTTTGTTTGTCAATCAATGGAGGATGGGCATTTTCTGCCACTATCCAGTCTTTTTCCTCCAGTTTTATTTTTTTCTTATTTCTAAGCCGTGTGGTTCTAAATTGTACGGTGCCAATATACACAGGGTTTCTCAATATTCGTCTAATCACCATGGGCTTCCAATATGTTTTTCCCGTTGGGGTAGGAATCCCTTCTTCTCTAAGTTTTGTACTAATAGCGTTATAACCAATGCCATGATTTACATAATAATCAAAAATCTTTTGCACTACCCATGCGGTTTCTTCATCGGGTTCTAATCTCTGGGTAAAACTATTAAATTTATATCCATACGGAATCCCGCCGCCACCCGTCATCCATCTGCCTTGTACTGCATATGTATAGCGTGCTTCCCGCATTCGTCGCGTTATTTTGCTATATTCCATATTGGCGAAGAACATATGGAACTTAATGTATTCCATGTCGTTATCATCAAGAGGATCAAATGTTTGAAATGGAGTTATAATGTAAATGCATTTTTCTAATATGATTTTTTCTAGAAACCCCATCTGCTCATATGAACCACGTCCCAGACGGCTTATATCTTTAACCATTATAGCAACTGTGCGTGGTTTTACATTTTGCAATTGTTCAATAATATGTCGAAAAACAGGCCGTTCCTCAATAGCATCTGCACCGCTTCCTACTTCTTCGTATAAATCCCAGTCGTAGTGTTGGTATCTTTCATTTAAGATTCTTTCCAATAACGCTCGTTGTTCTGCTAGTGTATCCTGATCTGTCTTTTTTTCCCGTTCCAAGTCTTGTCGAGAACGACGGATATAAGCGTATATATACTTAACACTGGATGGTAACTTACTATCCATATACCCATTCCCCCTGTTTTGGTATGTGTTTAACGACTATTATACTACTAAATATACATATGTAGCACATACAAAAATACAATAGTTATTGC
Source organism: Anoxybacillus sp. LAT27 (assembly GCF_022030075.1). Lineage (NCBI taxonomy): Bacteria > Bacillati > Bacillota > Bacilli > Caryophanales > Anoxybacillaceae > Anoxybacillus > Anoxybacillus sp. LAT27. The sequence goes on along the minus strand of NZ_JAIWYK010000446.1, from coordinate 5,917 downwards.
TATAAACTCACAAGAAAATGAGACTTGGGATTTTTGTATAAAATAACCTAAGATTAGGTGTTTGGTATAATTAATATATGAACTCAATATATTTTTAGAATTTTTGTTACAAGGGGGAGGGGATAGGATGATTGAAATCGTATGGGAAAGAATAAAGGAATGTGAAGGTCAAGTTTTCAAGCAAATTCGTGGAGGAGAGTTTACGTACAAAGTTAAGGGAAATTCTATTGAGTTAAGCAGAACTAATCGCTCAATATCAAAAAATACTTTTAAAGAAGCACTAAAATATGTACCGTTAGAAAATACTGTACCTGTACAGCACTTGCAGGCTCCGTCTTATTTGTTTGCAATATTGATGGACAGGAGAGTAAGGCAAAATGATTGGTAATAGTAGAAGAAGATAAAAATTGAATATTGGACCTTTACAAGAAGTTTATGATGTAGTATCATAAAAGCAATCTAATTTTAGTATATTGTTATATATTGGTATATTTTTATATATAATAAATGGTTTGTTGTTTAATATACGGAAATTTTAACGTTTATATTTATACGATATCTCCTTCTTTTTAATACACGGAGAAGAAAAAATATATAATACACCGCATTTAATAGTTGAATATGTGCATATATAAGGCTATTTGTGCCCGTTTATATGGGTGTATTATGTATTTTTATAAATTCTGTGTTTAAAAAGGAGGAGTTTTTTATGCAAAAAAATCAATTTGGTAAGAACGGAAAAAAAGTGGGTTATCTTGTTCATCTTGATCCAATTCAAGATAACAGTATTGAATTATACTTAGAGTCACAAGTAGTAAGTGCAATATTGGAGGAAACTGTAGGCTTGAAAGTAGAGGGATATCTTTCATATAAAAACAATCCCGCTGCTGCAACGGATTTTATGGAAGGGCTCAAGAAACGCCAAATCGACACAATTATTGTGCATGATATCGAAATATTCAACAAAAGTATTGTGGATTTGTTTATACAAAACGGTTTTCATTTCATTGTAGTAGAGATTGATGAGTTCAACTCTAAATACCGAGTTTTTGAAATAGAAAACAATGGTAAAATAGATACTTCTACGGTTTATCTCAAAAGAACAAATGCTCAATGGCACCGTCTTAAAACGAAATACAAAAAGGCTATTAGCAGAAATAGAATTGTTGCGAAAAATCTTAATAACATCTGCGAGCAGTTGGGAGTTTAGTCAATTATTCTTTGATAAAATTCATTTTATAAATAATGATAAAGCAAAACACATTTTGTTTTAGATACTAAAATATTAAAACTTAAGATACTAAAAAGAAAAGCAAGAGGGGCTGTCTTAACAATCCTCTTGCTTGATTTGAAGAAAATTTATCGTTTCTACTCAATTTCTTCACAACATTCTAGCAGTGCTCTTCCGTAATTTATTCCGGCATTGTAAACTTGAATAGGACTAACAAAAAAGAGCCAAAAAATAATAAATGAAATTGTAAATAAGATTGAAATTATTTTTAGGATAGGTACCGCAGAAATATTAATTCCTATCCCATAATTATTATAAATTAAAAGCAATTGGATTATTAATAAAGAAATACAAATGAACAAGCCTAATGGTTTAAGTCCCAGTAAGTTTCTTAATTGCCCATAGTAAATGTTTTCGTTAAAAACCAAAGAGTATTTAGTCCTATCTCTAGTACTTTGTCTTAAATAATCAATACATGAATCATATATTCGGTTGGCCACACTAGGATTATTTACTTCTTCATTCTCTGTTGGTATATCCAAGTTTGTTAATAATCTAAGTTTTTGGTGATACCGCTTTTTGGTATCGATGTTTAGAGTATTATCATTATGCCTTAATATTAATGTGGCAGGAAGAGCACCCCATTGAGCCACTAATTTGTCTTGCTTTTTTTTACCTAAGGTTCTTGCTAATACAGATAGTGGTATTGAAATCCCCAATCCAACTATTAAACTAATAAAAGTACCTTCAAGTGAACTGATCTCAGGAAACCATAAATATAACCAAATTATAATGGGAGAGACTGTTAAAAGGGACGGATAATATCTCGCTTTTCTTTCGTATGTATTTAATATAACTTCAAGATTCATATACATCCTCCCCTTTAAACTCTATTTTTCTACTTTCGAATTAAAGGACAAGGGAGTTAATGAAACCCATCCGGACCTTGTTGGCATATTTTTGAAATGCCTGATGGTGGTTCCTCTTGTTTCAAAAACTTTTGCTCCTCTTCTAATGAATGCATTAACTACAACTTTTTTTGGATGTTCAGTGGTTTCTTTAGAAACAGATACAAACACGGTTTTGTTAGGTTCTTCCCCCTCTGTTACCTTTTCACCTATTATCCTGTCTAGAACGCTTGGCGAAACGTTGCGACGACTACCGTGATGCGGCATTTGAACAAATTTACACCTCTTTAAATCAATACCTAATGAATCAGCATAATCTGCGCTATTATGAAGTGCTTGTTTTCCAGCATCGCCAGTAAGTAATACCTTATAATTCTCTATATCTCCGTAGAGTACAACACTGCTTTCATTTCTTGCTCCCGTTGATTCATAGTCTTCACTTAAAGTTTCCATGTCCCAAGTTTCGTCTATCCATTCCAAAATTTTTGCATAGGTTTCCGTAATTGCTTTTCTAATCAAATTTTCTTCTTTTTTTTCTGGCATATTAGGGAAATCAGGTAATAAATCATTAATATACCAATCCCTGTTCGGTGACAGTACTAGAAAATCTCCTATATATTCCCCTGCAAAAGGTTCATAAATGGGAATTTCCTTTTGTATTGCAATCTCATATAATTGGTGTGCCTTATTTAAAGAGTTTTTAATTCGTTCGGATAAACTATTATCAGTAATCCTACCATCTTTGAACATATCTCTTATTTCAGAAGAGTGTTCCCATGGGAGATGCATCCACAATTCTCCAACTTCTAATTCTTCAAGAACCGTTACTAACCCAGAAACATGATCAATATCAGGGTGAGTATTAACTACATAATCTACGTAACTAGTCCCATAATAATTTTTTATATGTTCAACAACTTGTTTGCCAGATTCTTTAGTTCCCCCATCAACGACCATAATTTTATAATTTCCCTCTTTACCATACCTAATCACTATAGCATCGCCATTTTTTGTGTTCTCTCCAACAGGTAGAAATTCAATTTCTATTCCCATTAGCCAATCCCCCTATTCTAACCAATATATGTATTAAAAATTATAACACAATGGTGTTTTAATAAATAGAAAGTATGTATAATTTTGGATAATATGAATTTATTCTTAATGTGTTCATGTTTTTTAATAATTAGGGGAGGGCTTACATTTTCAAGAAACAATTGAATTTAATACTTTTTGGTTACGTTCTTATTATTTGAAGATACATTTCTTAGTACTATTAGATTACGATAGCAAAGACATTCGAAGGGACGAAAAACACTTCTAAAACTGAGGGACAAAGTTAACAATAGAAAAAAGTCATAGTTTCGTTCTTTGTCTTTTTATTACTAGTTTGGGCTTTATGATAAAATAATATTATATGGAAAATTAGATTATATTAGTTGTTAGTAATATCAGGAGGTTTACAATGACAGTTAAAGCAGATATAGATTTTCAGAAAGATTTGTTTGAAGCAGCCAATAAAATGCGTGGGAGTGTTGCTCCTGCTGATTATAAACATTATGTACTTCCATTAATCTTTTTGCGCTATCTTTCTAATAAGTACGAACAGCGCCGAAAAGAATTAGAACAAATCGTAAAAGACCCAAACAGTGATTGGTACATGGAAGATGCTGAAATGCAGCAAGTGATTATTTCTGACCCAGATCAATACAAGGCTGAGAACGTCTTTGTGGTTCCTGAAGAAGCAAGTTGGTCTTATATTATGAAAAACGCCAAGCAGCCAAATATTAAAGAAATTCTTGATAATGCGATGAAGCGTCTTGAAGAGGAGAACCCAGAATTAGAAGGCATGTTGCCTCGAATTTACCAAGGTTCGAACTTACCTGCTGAAAATGTGGCGGGCTTAATAGAAATCTTTTCACGCGATGTATTTAGCGCTAATACTCATGAAAGTGTAGACATATTAGGGCGTACATATGAGTATTTTATTAGTTCTTTTGCTGCTTCTGAAGGTAACAGAGGCGGAGAATTTTTTACACCGTCAAGTATCGTTAAGTTGCTTGTTGCTATGCTTGAGCCGAAAAGTGGTATTGTTTTTGACCCTGCGTGCGGTAGTGGCGGGATGTTTATACAAAGTGAAGAATATGCTCCGAATAAACATGCACTTTCGTTTTATGGACAAGAAAATGTAGTAACGACAGTGCGTCTTGGAAAAATGAACGTTTTGCTACATGGCATCAATGCAGAAATTCGTTTAGGAGACTCACTTTTAAATGACCAGTTTCCTGACTTGAAGGTAGACTACATTATTGCTAACCCGCCATTTAACCAAAAAGATTGGGGAGCAGATCGTTTATCGAAAAAAGACCCTCGTTTAATCGGACCTGTAACAAATAGCAATGCGAACTATATGTGGATGCAGCATTTCTTATATCACTTAAATGATGCAGGTACGGCAGGGTTTGTAATGGCAAACGGAGCCATGACAACGAATGTCAAAGAGGAGAAAGAAGTGCGTCAAAAATTAATTGACGAAGGATATATTGACTGCATTGTTCAGTTGCCTGAAAAACTGTTCTTTACAACAGGTATCCCATGTTGTTTATTCTTTTTAAGCAAAAACCGTGACGGTAAAAACGGTTACCGAGCAAGAAAGAATGAAATTTTGTTTATCGACGCTCGCAAAATGGGTACACTCGTTAGCCGTAAGCAAAAAGCGCTGTCCAAAGAGGAAATTGATAAAATCGCTGCCGTTTATCATGCCTACAAATATGAAGAGACAGAAGGATATGAAGATGTTGCTGGTTTTTGCAAAGTTGCAACAATTGACGAAGTACAGGCCAATGACTACAAATTGACACCGGGCATTTATGTTGGAACAGAAGTATCTGATGTAGACGATATACCATTTGAAGAAAAAATGGCTGAGTTAACTCAGCGTCTTTTGGAACAGTTTGAAGAGTCTAATCGCCTTCAAGAGAAGATTAAGAAAGACTTGGAGGAATTAATGTGATTGAGTGGAAAGAGTTTGCCTTAGAAGAAGTAGTAGAAAAATTTATTGATTATAGAGGAAAGACACCGAAAAAAACAGCAAGTGGTGTACCATTAATCACAGCAAAAATAGTAAAAAACGGTAGAATTAACACTCCGAATGAATTTATTGCTCTTGAAGATTACGATAAATGGATGACTAGAGGAATCCCGCAAAAAGGGGATGTCGTCATGACGACAGAAGCACCATTGGGAGAAGTTGCTCAGTTATGTTTTGATGGAAAAGTGGCATTGGCCCAAAGGATTATTACCATGAGAGGGAAAGTAAATGTACTTGATAATGGATTTTTAAAATATATGCTTCAATCCCCTTTGATGCAACATAGAATACACTCTCGTTCTTCAGGGACAACAGTTATTGGGATAAAAAGTTCTGAATTAAAAAAAATACCAATTCCAGTACCACCTATTGATATTCAGAAAAAGATTGCTTCAATTCTTGGAAGTATTGATGAAAAGATAGAACTGAACTTAAAAATGAACAAAACCCTCGAAGAAATGGCAATGACGCTGTACAAGCATTGGTTTGTTGATTTTGGACCATTTCAAGATGGGGAGTTTATGGAGTCGGAATTAGGGATGATTCCAAAGGGATGGGAGGTTGTGAGTTTAGGGAATCTTATTGAGATTAAACATGGATATGCTTTTAAGAGCAAATACTTTGGTATTATGTCAAGAAAATAGACATGTAAAATCGAGAAAAACTTTAAAACCCTACTACCGCACTTCG
>NZ_JAIWYK010000290.1:0-234 GCF_022030075.1 Anoxybacillus sp. LAT27 | reverse complement strand
CAAAAGGCTCCTTTTTGAATAAAAAACTTGTGAAAACAAACGCATTTTTGAAAGAAGCGACAGAAGACATAGAAAGCTTTCGCATCCGCAAAATCAAATGGGCAATTAAAGAGCTAATGAGTCAAAATGAAAAAATTACCCCATACAAGGTCCAGCTATACGCAGGATTTGGAGGAAAATCAACAGCACGCCCGCTTATAGAGAAAATTTTGCAAGAAAGTGAGTACAACGATG
>NZ_JAIWYK010000289.1:0-234 GCF_022030075.1 Anoxybacillus sp. LAT27 | reverse complement strand
AGATTTCGCCCGTGAACCGGTTTGAACCCACCCCCGAGCGGCCAGGGATGACCTGGACAGGTTTCTTTCACCTGTTATCAAAGAAAGAGAGCCGGACGGTTTGGCGGCTGAACACGGGAGCGGAACGCCTCGTTCTCCCCCTGGTTTGGGACGCCTGAATACCGTCAAATAAGGTGGTACCGCGGAAGAGAGATACCCTTTCGTCCTTATGTGTGGGATGAAAGGGTTTTTTGC
>NZ_JAIWYK010000288.1:0-234 GCF_022030075.1 Anoxybacillus sp. LAT27 | reverse complement strand
ATTCAGGATGGACACTAAATCATAAGGTGACATTTACTGATCGTTTACATCATTTCGGGTGGGTTGTAACTTTTTTAGAAAAAGAAAACGAAACACAGATTATATGGAAAGTAAATAAAGTGTCTCACGAGTGTTGATTATCCAAAATTAGACATACGCCTTCCATAAATTTGGGCATACTCAAACAAAGCAGCGGCCATCCCGGATTTCCAATCGAGAGGAAGCTGCCCAGAG
>NZ_JAIWYK010000287.1:0-234 GCF_022030075.1 Anoxybacillus sp. LAT27 | reverse complement strand
CAACTCAACCTGCTCGACACGCCACTGGCCGAAGCCGAATTGCGCACGCGCCTGGCGTTGCTGCAACTGAACGCCTTGCGCGTGACCCAACCCGCCGGGCAACTCAGTGGCGGCGAACGCTTGAAGGCCGCGATGGCGATTGCCTTGTGGCGCGAAGTGCCGGCGCAACTGTTGTTGCTGGACGAGCCGACCAACCACTTGGACTTGGAATCGGTGATGGCCTTTGAACAGGCG
>NZ_JAIWYK010000286.1:0-234 GCF_022030075.1 Anoxybacillus sp. LAT27 | reverse complement strand
GGCGGATTTGGAACAGCGGCTTGCCCGGATCACCGCCTGGACACAGGAAATCGGACAAATGGCGCCGCTGGTCGTCGACGAGTACCGCAGCCGTCTGCATCAGCGCATGGCCGAATGGGCCGAAACTGCTCCGTTTGAACTGGACGCGCAGCGCCTTGCGCAGGAAGCGGCCTTTTTGGCCGACCGTTCCGACATCAGTGAAGAAGTGACCCGTCTTACGAGCCACTGCTCCCA
>NZ_JAIWYK010000285.1:0-234 GCF_022030075.1 Anoxybacillus sp. LAT27 | reverse complement strand
CCGGCATTTGGCGACGACCAGGAGAAGTCGGTTTAAACTTTTTGATACCCATGTAAATTCCCTCCTTTTCTGTAGCCGTCGGGGTTATACACCTTCGTAGAACGTCAGCTCTTTGCTGTCTTCAGTCAGCTTAACGATCGCCTTTTTCCACTCGGAGGTGTAACCGGAGTATTTGCCGTAGCGCTTCGGTTTCGCAGGAACACGCATGGTGTTGACTGCCGCAACTTTCACGCC
>NZ_JAIWYK010000284.1:0-234 GCF_022030075.1 Anoxybacillus sp. LAT27 | reverse complement strand
CGATATTACCAAAAGTTTTAATATTGATATGTCAATGGATGAAATGTTAAAAAATAGTATAGATAAATTGAAAACAATTTTTCCAGTGGAACGAATCAGCTTATCGTTATGTGAAAATCATAAATTAGTGTTAACAAATGTATATCCCGCTCACTCTTTGTATTTTCCTACTGTAGATGAGCAAATTCACTGACATAAATTGACAACTAAACAAAAAAGGAGACATGAACCCGA
>NZ_JAIWYK010000283.1:0-234 GCF_022030075.1 Anoxybacillus sp. LAT27 | reverse complement strand
CGAAGACTCCTGGCGCACCACGGCCATCCGCCGGGCCGCCTGCTGCGGCGACAGCCGGTAGAGATCATCGCCGTCCAGCGAGATCAGCCCGGCGTCCGGCTTCAGCACGCGGTAGATGCTCTTCAACAGCGTCGACTTCCCGCTCCCGTTCGGGCCGATCAGGCCGACGAGCTCCCCTGTCCGGACCTGCAGGCCGACATCGTGGAGCACTGCTTTTTTGTCGAGCGTCACGGA
>NZ_JAIWYK010000282.1:0-234 GCF_022030075.1 Anoxybacillus sp. LAT27 | reverse complement strand
ATTCCAAAGTCATCCCTCTTTCACGAACGGGATACGCTCGGCACGCTGACTTCCAACAAATATTGGTTGAGCAGCGTTTTCAGCCGCTCTAAGCGGCCGGACGTATTGCGAATTTCGCCGAGCTGCAAGGCATACTCCTCGAGTTTTTTGAAATCGGCCGTTCCTTCGACAATTTCGCGGCCAATGCCTTCCGTATAGCTTTTGTACCGCTCTTCGATGAACTGTTCAAACACG
>NZ_JAIWYK010000281.1:0-234 GCF_022030075.1 Anoxybacillus sp. LAT27 | reverse complement strand
TGCTGGGGGCGACCATCGCGGACATCACGCTGCCGACGGAACACACGGTTCGCGTGTGGGCTGACTTCATCGGCAGCCCGATCACGTCCCTGCTGATTGCCACCGTGATCTCGTTCTGGACGCTGGGCTTTGCCCGCGGATTCACCAAGGACGACATTCTGAAGTTCACCAACGACTGCCTGGCGCCGACGGCCACCATTCTGCTGGTGATCGGGGCAGGCGGCGCGTTCAACA
>NZ_JAIWYK010000077.1:0-28176 GCF_022030075.1 Anoxybacillus sp. LAT27 | reverse complement strand
CATTTTCTATCACGGAGATGCCCTATTTGTGTTGCGCTTTTTTACATACTACTATCGGGGTGAATAGTTACGCAAGTTGCCATTTTTGCTTTACATCCTGTCGATCACTTGCTGTGTTGTATTTATAGTCGACTTGTATAGAGAGAACAGAGGAAACGAAAAATCGGAAATTTTTATTGAATTTCATTTACAAAAAAAGGGGGGATTGTTGTTGTGTCTGTCACCTGTCGAAATGGTTTGTTGTCAGGAAAAAGGTTCGATTGATACAGGCAGAGAATGTCCGCGGTTCTTCGTCTTTTTGTTGTAAAAGATGAAGTTTGATTAATAATTGAGGTAACAATCTTGTCACTCCAATGTTTGGGTGGTTGTGTGTGTCGTTACCTCAATCATACCGTAGACAACAAGAGTGACAAGCTTTTTTATCCAGGACAGCGTAAAATCAACAAAAAATCAGGGGACGTCTTTAAAACTTTTGACAATACCAATATCAGAAGGGAAGTGTCCTTAATGAATATCTCATTAAAAAACACTGTGATCCTATTCATCATTTTACTTCCCATATTGATTTTATCACCACGGTCTATAAACGCGGAAAATGATATAGCTAATGATTCCGAATTAAAAAGAAATATAGAATATAGAAAGAAAATGGGTTTAAATTATGATCCTGTTTATGTGAGTAATTTAATAACATCAAAGAAAGTAACACAGTCATACGAAAAACACGGAGTTTGGCTAACTGAGGACGAATTAGAGGAAATAGAAAATAGAATAAAACATCAAGAGGAAAAAATACCATTGATTTTAGAATATATTAGAAACAATATTAGTTCAAGTGATTTTGGGGGACTGTACGTCGATCAATCGAAAAAAGGTGTGGTAACAATTAGTTTTTCTAAAAATTTAAAACAAATGAATAAAGAGATAAATGACATTAGGAAAATTTTTAATAATGATTCAAAAATAAAATTTAAACAAGTACAAAGATCAGAAAAGCAGCTTGATGAAATACATTCGACAGTACTCTCGAAGAAGCGTGAATTAAAAGAACAAGGCATAAATGTTACTACTATATATTCTGATATTCAAAGGAATAAGGTTATTATCGGTATTTATCCATTTGACAGCACTGCTAGGGATTCACTTGTAAATATATTCGGTTCAGATATTGAAGTAATTGAATCTGATGGTGGGTACGAAGAGTCTAGAACTGCTTATACACGGCCATTAGAAGGTGGATTAAGGATTAGCAATATTGACACAGGTTGGGGATGTACGGGCGGATTTTCAGCTTCTTATGGAAATTGGGTTTACTATGTCACAGCTGGTCATTGCGGGAGAAGTAGTGATAGATTTAGTCAAGGCGGTTCATACTTTGGATATGCCTACAGGCTCGTAAATAGTGGTGAACTGGATGCAATGCTGATTTCATTAGGTCAACTTTCCTATGCTAGCAATTATAATTATGGACAGCCTAACTTTACCAGTTGGCAAAGAGAATCATATGAATATGTAGGACAATACGTATGTATGAATGGTTCATATACTGGCAATGCATGTGGGGTTGTAAAAAGTACAAATTATTCAGCAAGAGAACACAATAATATGACTGCTGCTGATTATAATTCTACTAACGGTGACAGTGGTTCGCCTACATATTATGGTAGCCAGATTAGAGGTGTACATGAAGGCGTAGGCTCTAATGGGTGGAAAATGTATACTCATGTACAAAGTATAGTAGATTATTGGGGGTTATCTCCTAGAACGTGGTGAATGTTTTTGTGTATTATCTTTGTTAACATAGGGATAATTTAGAGAAATAACGTATTACCAAATAAAACGTTCATGAGTAATCTTTACTTCCCTTAGGAGCATTTTTAAAAGCCTCCTGCTCATAAAAAGGGAATAGAAAGAAGTTTAGTTTTGCGTTGTGTTGTCTTTTTCGATAAATGTAATCTTATAAAAAATTATTTTTCATACAAAGGAATGCAATTCGAATGATTAGAACTGTTGTTTTCGTCTTGGTTAGTTTACTCTTGACTGGTTGCACAGGAACAAAGTCTTTTGAAGGGACGCTTTATAGTATTGGAGAAAATTATTTTGTTGTGGACTGTTCCCATGAAGTAAAGAAAAGGAAAAATAACGTAGAGGATATAAGCTATCCTTGTACAGTCCGAATCACAGATCAAACAAAATTCAGTGATGAAGATGGCAACAAATTAAGTGTTGACGACTTTACGGAAGAAGTAACTGTGAAAGTCATTCTTGCCACTCCTCAGACTATGAGTCAAAGTAAAGAAAGCAGAGACGTTGAGGCTAAGGAGATTATATTGCTTAATCGATAGAATCTGATCCTTCAAGTGAAAAAACTGCTCGTTCGGTCGCAGAAATTGATAGGCTTGTCGTTGTGCCTGTCACCTGTCGAAAGTTAACGATGTTTTATCTACTTATGACTTCAGAGTGTGAAAGAGGAAATAGCATGAAAAAAGTTACATTGCTTTTTTTGCATTTCTTATGTGTCTTTTGTATATGAGTTGGTCTAAAGAAGGTTGGAAAGGCATTTTACTTCTTTTTTTAAAAGGTATTGTTATTTTTTTTATTATTTACGTTGTCGTATTTGCTATTGTATGGTCGATTATGAAGCTAGTTCGTTTTTTAAAAAGACGTCTGCAATAAATGATACGTTGCACAAAATATGTTTGAACGTTTCCACCATCCCATATGGGGTGGTTTTTTGTTATACTTGTTGCATCGATACATAGAAAGGACAACGAGTGATGGAACGAGAACATTTGTTATTAATCGACGGGATGGCGTTATTGTTTCGATCGTTTTATGCGACAGCGCCGAGATGGATGATGAATAGCCGTGGGGTGCCGACGAATGCGGTATATGGGGTAGTGAAACAAATCGAAGCGGCGACAAATGTACTTCAACCAACGCATATCGTTTGTTGTTGGGATATGGGAAGTACGACGTTTCGCACGGAATGGTTTCCGGACTATAAAGCGAATCGAGGCGAGCCGCCGCATGAATTAATTCCGCAGTTTGATTTGGCGAAAGAAGCGGTTGCGATGCTAGGTATTCCGAATATCGGCGTGCTCGGTGCGGAGGCGGACGATTGCATCGGCTCGCTTGTAAAGCAATATCGCGAACATATGCAAATTTCTATTATGACAGGAGACCGGGATTTATTTCAGCTTCTTTCGGAACGTGTCACTGTCTATTTGTTGGCAAAAGGCATCGGCAACTACGAGGCGTATACGCTCGAACGCTTTATTGAAGAAAAAGGGATTCAGCCACATCAACTCATCGATGTGAAGGCGCTTATGGGGGATCCGAGCGACAATTACCCAGGCGTGCGCGGCATCGGCGAAAAACAAGCGTTTAAACTCATTCAACAGTACGGTTCGATTGAAGGAATCTTGGAAAACTTAGCGAACTTAACAAACGCACAGCAACAAAAAATAACCGAACATCTCGACTTGCTTCATTTGTCGCGAAAACTTGCGACTATCCATTGCGATATTCCGATTTCCTTACGATTAGAAGAAGCGAAATGGGATGGAGAGCGCAAGCGGTTTGCGGAAGTATTAGAAGCGATTCGGTAAGGGGTGAGAAAACCAGCCCCACATAGAGGCTGGTTTTTATGTCCGCACTTGCCCGTTCCCGTACACGAGCGTTTTTGTTGTCGTGATGGCGCGTAAGCCCATTGGACCGCGGGCGTGCAGTTTTTGCGTGCTAATGCCGATTTCCGCGCCGTATCCGAACTGTTCGCCATCGGTGAAGCGGGTAGAGGCGTTATGATACAATACAGCGGCATCGACGCGAGCAAAAAATTGCTCCACGTGTTCCCTACATTCAGAAATAATTGCTTCGGAATGTTTTGTGCCGTAGCGCTCAATATGCTCTATTGCTTCATCGACTGTTTCAACAAGCTTCACTGCTAAAATCGGGGCTAAAAATTCGGTTGCCCAGTCGGCTTCTGTCGCTTCACGAACGAACGGATATGTAGCCGCAAGCTGTTTGTCGGCACGCAATTCGATCCCTTTTTCATGCAGCGTTTCAAGCAACGCACTTATATATGGCCATTGGTGGTGAACGATGACCGTTTCAACTGCATTGCAAACGGACGGGCGCTGCAGTTTAGCGTTTATGACAATATCGATCGCCATTTCTTTTTCGGCAGAGTCGTCAATGAAAATATGGCAATTGCCGACACCTGTTTCTAACACAGGAATCGTGGCGTTTTCGACGACCGATTGAATAAGGCCAGCGCCGCCGCGCGGGATGAGTACGTCTACATATTCCTTTAAACGAAACATATGTTGTGCCGTTTCGCGACTCGTATCTTCCAATAGTTGAATGGCATCGATTGGAACCGACGACCGTTTTAGCGCCTCTTGCATGACCGAAACGAGCGCTTTGTTTGAGTAAATGGCGGAAGAACTGCCGCGCAACAAGACAGCATTTCCTGTTTTTAAGCAAAGGCTAGCCGCATCGACGGTGACATTTGGTCGTGCTTCATACACCATGCCGACGACGCCAAGCGGCACACGAATTTGTTTTAAGAATAGCCCATTTGGTCGCGTCCATTGTTCGATCGTTTCGCCAATCGGATCTGGTAGGTCGATGACTTGTTGGACGCCATTGGCGATTTGCTTGATGCGTTCTTCTGTTAATTGCAAACGATCAAGTAGGGAAGGGGAGAGACCGTTTTCTTTCCCGTTCGCCATATCTTTTTCATTTTCGTGTAAAAGATATGGCATTTGCGCAATTAACGCTTCTGCGATCATCGAAAGCGCCTCATTTTTTTCTTCTGTTGACACTATCCCTAATTGCTTGGCAGCTTGCTTTAATTTTTTCGCTTTGGCGATTAGTTCGCTCATTCCTTTTCGCTCCTTTCGTTTTCAACAAACAGATATCCTTTTTAAACATACTAAGTTGTCGCGATGAATGACTTCTGGACGATGATGGAAAGAGTATCGTTTTGCTTTTTCACTTGAAAGCCCTTTTACCTTCGCTAAATCGCTTGCCGCATAATATACTTGCCCTCTAGCGATCACATCGCCTTTTTGATTGACGACATTGACGACATCTAGCGCTTGAAACGAACCGAATACATTCGTCACACCAGCAGGTAATAAACTTTTTCCTTTATGCAAAATGGCTGTTTCTGCTCCTTCATCGATTTCGATTGCTCCGGTGACTTCGGAATGGTATGCGATCCATTGTTTGCGCATTTGCATATGTTCTTGAAATGGGGAGCCGATATACGTCCCATCGCCTTTTCCTTCTAAAATATGTTTCAACTTTTCTTTTCCTTTTCCTGTACCGATAAAGACGCTGACGCCGAAGGAAAGCGCCTTTTGCGCGGCAAGTAGCTTAGATTTCATACCCCCTGTTCCGACTGCTGAGCCACTTCCGCCTGCTTGTTCCATCAGTTCGTCAGTAATTTCCGAAAGAAAATGATATTTCTTCGCCTCCAGATGGCTCGGGTGTTGGTCATACAGCCCGTTAATATCCGTTAAAATGATTAAGGCATCGGCATGCAAAAAACCGCTCACCAAGGCGGACAATAAATCGTTATCGCCAAACGTTAACTCTTCAACAGAGACAGAGTCGTTTTCATTAATAATCGGAAGCACTCCGCGGTCAAGCAGCGTTGAAATCGTCGCAAACAAATTGCGAAATCGCTCGCGATCGTAAAAATCTGCGCGTGTTAACAACAATTGCCCGGTAACGATACCAAACGAACGAAAAGCAGAAATGTAGCTTTGCATGAGCACCCCTTGCCCGACTGCGGCAGCTGCTCGTTTTCCTGCGATTGTTTTTGGTCGCGAGCGATACCCGAGCAATCCAAACCCAGCGGCGACCGCTCCGGAAGAAATGAGAATGACATCGTGTCCAAGTTGTTTCATATACGCCAGTGCTTCGACATGTTCACGAAGCTTTTGCTCCGAGAGTGTGCCGTTTGTTTCTGTTAATGAGCTACTGCCAATTTTTATAACGATTCGTTTTTTTTTCACTATTTCACTCCTTTACTACAAAATAAAAAAACGCTCCTCCGTCCTTATAGAAAAGGACGGAAAAGCGTCGTTTCCGCGGTACCACCTTTTTTGGCGCCAAGCGCGCCCACCTCTTGCCCTGTAACGTAGGGAAACGGCTTATGTTTGCATAAGCGGCCGTGTAGGGTAGGTTCAACCGACTTCCCGTGAGGAACCTTCCAGCCTATGGGTTCCACTCTCTTGCACGTTCCATCGGTTTACTCGTCCCGTGCCTTTTTCACTTATTATATTTTTTAGAATTATGAAACAAAAAAGCGAAGATGTCAATGGATTTTACGATTGTTTGGATAAAAGACGAAGTTTTCGCTCATGTTGGAGTGTTTTGGAAGAAAGCAGATCAACGGTTTCTTGCGTGTCGGTTAATTCATCGCGTAGTAGATCAACTTTTTCGTTTAGCTGCTCGAACTGTTTGTCCATTTCTTGTTTAAGAGCGTCAATTCTCGTTTCTAATTTGCTTTCTACACCTCGAATTTCCGAGCGAAGCTGTTGCCCCATTTCTTGCATTTCTGAACGAAGCTGTTGTCCCATTTCTTGCATTTCCGAACGAAGCTGGTTGCCCATCTCTTGCATTTCCGTCCGGAGCTGATTGTTCATTTCCTTCATTTCGTAATGAATTTTGTTTGAGAATAGTTCGAGCGCTTTCACAATTTCTTTTACAATTGTTTCCCTGTCCACTTTGATTCACCCCCCTTTTATTTTTCATTATAAATGAATGACGGACAAGAAAGAAGTATGTTTCTCATCATTTTCCGATCATAAAAAGTAAATAGATGAAACTTTTACCTAACATCATACGTTATAATGTAATAAAAGAGAAAGGAGTGGAAAACATGGGATTAGTGTTGCAACATGTAACAAAACAGTTTGGCTCGTTTACAGCAGTAGATGATGTGACGTTGTCTATTCCGGAAAAGGGTATATTTGGATTTCTGGGGGCGAACGGAGCAGGAAAAACGACAACATTTCGAATGATCTTAGGATTGCTTGAGCCAACGAAAGGGGAGATTACATGGAACGGTGAGCATATTACGTATAAACATAGTCATCTCATCGGATATTTGCCGGAAGAAAGAGGATTGTATCCAAAGTTAAAAGTAAAAGAACAACTCATTTATTTAGGAAGATTGCGAGGATTACATAAAGAAGAAATTGTGAAAGAAATGCGCAATTGGCTGGAGCGTTTTAAAATCCCACAATATGAAAATCAAAAAGTAGAACAGTTATCGAAAGGTAATCAACAAAAAATTCAATTTATCGCTGCGGTGTTACATCGTCCGCAATTGCTGATTTTAGATGAACCATTCAGCGGACTAGATCCGGTAAATGTCGAAATGTTGAAAAAGGCAGTAATAGATTTACAACAACAAGGAACAACGATTGTCTTCTCAAGTCATCGGATGGAACATGTTGAACAATTATGTGAACATATATGCATTATGCATAAAGGAAGACCTATTGTTCATGGATCAATTAAAGAAATTAAGCAATCTTTCGGCAAGAAAAATGTCATTATTCACGGAGAGCTTCCGTTTGAAACATTAACAAACGTTCCTGGCGTATTAAAAATGGAGAAAACGGTTGAAGGAGTTCGCTTACAAATAGCAGATGAAAGTGTATCCCAGCGCATTCTTGAACATATTTATGCAAAAGGATTTATTCGTACGTTTTCGCTAGAAGAACCATCGCTCAATGACATTTTTATCGAGAAAGTAGGTGCAGCGTATGAACAATAAGTTTTGGATCGTTTTTCTTCACACGTACGTAACGAAATTAAAATCAAAGTCTTTTTTCATTTCAACGATCATTACTGCTTTTATTGTATTTGGTATTAGTCAGTTAGATCGTATCATTGAAGCGTTTAGCGATAATGGTCAAAAAACAATTGGTGTTATTGATGAAACAAATGGGTGGTACGAAGCATTGCAATCGCAATTGCAATCGAATAAAGAAATAAAACTTGTTCGCCATGATAAAAGTGAGGAACAGGCAAAAGAACTTGTCCAAACAGAAAAGTGGTATGCGTATATTGTACTTGATGTACAAAACGGTCAGCCGAAAGTGACATATTATGCAAAAAATATTGCAGATAGTGATGTCATTCATGGCATTGAGCAAGCGTTGCAACAAGTTAAAATTGCGATGATGGCAAAACAAATTGGATTAACGTATGAACAAATAAACGCATTATATGCTCCAATTGCCATAGAAAAGGTAGCGCTTGAAGAACATGCAAAAACAGAAGAACAATTAAATCAAGCAAGAGCGATCGTATATGTGCTATTGTTTGCGATGTATATGTTCGTGTTAATGTACGGAAGTATGATTATGATGGAAGTAGCAACGGAAAAATCATCGCGTATTATGGAAATTTTAATTTCAAGTATCTCACCTGTTCAACAATTGTTCGGAAAAATTTTAGGAGTTGCTTTGTTAAGTTTGACGCAGTTTATGTTTATTTTTTCAGTTGGCTATGTCTCGATGAAACAAAGCGATATATTGCGTCAGTTGCTTGGTATGAATGAACTCCCACTTTCTTTAATTACGTACGGCATTATCTTTTTCTTGCTCGGTTATTTGTTGTACGCAATGTTATTTGCGGTACTTGGCTCGATTGTCAGTCGAGTAGAAGAAGTGCAACAAATGGCTGGACCTGTCACAATGTTAGTTGTCGCTGCGTTTATTATGGCGATGTTTGGCTTGAATGCACCGGAATCTCCGTTTATTGCAACAATGTCGTTTGTTCCATTTTTTGCTCCAATGATTATGTTTTTACGAATCGGAATGCTAAACGTTCCAGTTTGGGAAATCGCTCTTAGCATTGCTTTGCTCATTGGGACAATCGCTTTTTTATTTGTGTTTGGTTCAAAAATATATCGCGGTGGCGTGCTCATGTACAATCAAGCGTCTTCATGGAAAGATCTCAAACGGGCATGGCAATTAACGAAAAAATGAAAAACCGAGCAAACAGCTCGGTTTTTACATCGGCTTTGTCGGTGTCGGCTTCGCATAGCCTTCTTTATATGTTTCATCAATAAGGTGACGAATATCTTTGATCGACATTCCTTTTTCATATTGTTCAATAGAAATAGCGGCGATCTCTAAACAAACTCCGCATTTTGTTGCGTGATCGTCCCAAATGATTGCACCGTTGCTTTTATTTTCATGTACAAAACAATCATAATTGTTCTCATGACCGACTGATTCACCGCAACCACAATAACAAGGTATGTTTTCTAACAACTTTTGATGTGTTGCAGCCTGTTCATATAAATGAGACATCGATTCATTATAGGAAGACAAAAATGATGGAAGATCACGAATCGAGTTTGTTTCTTCCCGGATATCACCTGTTTCGTGTTCTGCAGTATGTTTTTCTTCTTGTTGTACACAACCACTAAGCAATAAACTAGTAGAGATCATTGCGTTAAGCATCAATCGTTTTCTCATCCCAACCATCCTTTTTCTAAAATGATAAAGGGTTCCGACTTTTTTCACTATTTCTTTTATCTTTTCACTATTATAATATAAAAATAACAGTAAATGATAAGGAAAAAGGCGGGGGAAAAATGGATTGCATCGAAGTAAAAGGAAAAACGGTGGAAGAAGCGATTGGAGAGGGGCTCAAACAGCTTCAAGCAACGCGCGAAGAAGTAATCATCGAAGTTGTGCAACAAGAGCGCAAAAAGTTGTTTGGAGTCGTCTCGCAACCTGCCGTTGTTCGACTAACGAAGAAACAGCAAGCAAACCAAATGATTCAACAAGTTGAAGGAAAAGCATGGATTCAAGATGGTACGTTGTATTACGAATGTTTGGACGTAAGCCCAACGATCGTAATCGGTGAAGGTGTCATCTGTTTACATAATGGTCAACAAGTCGAAGGAAGCATCACGTTACAAGAAGGCGACGACGTTCGTATTTACCCAAAAGAAGAAAGCATCGCCCAATCCGTTTGGAGAATTGATGTAGATGCTAGAAAGTTAGAAGCAACATTAACGTTCGCCCCTGGGGTACGGCGTCGATATATATTGGAAGATCAATCACCATCTAACAAATTACATATACAAGCAAAAATAGAAACTGAACTTATTTATGACGTATCATATGAGAAAGTAATAGCAAAATTGCAAGAATTAGGGATTGTTTATGGAATAAGAGAAGAAGTGATTCGAGAAGTATTGCAATCAGAGAAAAAAATAACAGCTATAATTGCTAGAGGAATTGAGCCAACAGAGGGAAAGGACGGATGGGTAGAAGTAAAAGTAGGTGAGGGGAAAAGAACACCGAAAGTTCGTGAAGACGGAACCGTTGATTATCGTGAAATAGAAATGATTGCGACCGTTGGTGAAGGTGACTTGATTGCGATTGTTCATCCACCGCTGCCAGGTAAACCAGGATTAACCATCACAAATGACGTGATACCTGTACGTGAAGTACATCCGGTGATGATTAAACTTGGTAAGGGAGTAACGATGGATGGAAACCGCATTTTAGCAACAACAGGCGGGCGACCGCAAATTGCGAAAAAGGGAAAGACGGTTGTCGTCTCCATCCTTCCAAAGCTTGTTCATCAAGGCGATGTCGATTTATCAGTCGGGAATATTCATTTTAAAGGCGATGTTGAAATTACAGGAAACGTCCAAGACGAAATGGTTGTTGAAGCGCTCGGTAGCATTATGATTTTACAAAATGTCAATCGCGCAAAAATTCGTGCGCAACAATCGATTTTTATTCAACAAAACGTCATTAGTGGTACGGTGACATCAGGAGAAAACAAAATGATTGTGACCAAGCTGATCGGTTTATTACAACAAATTCGCCACTCACTTGAGCGAATGATTGTTGCGATTCAACAACTAATGGTCATGTCTAAAATTCGCGAACAAGATATTTATCCGCTGACGAAGAGATTGCTTGAAAGCAAGTTTCAAACGACGATGGAAGCGATGAAACAGTATAAAACGATGTGTGAGCAAAAGCGCGAACAAATTGGTGAACAATGGTTCGATATTGGCTCACAGTTGGATGGTTGCTTGCTCGCTGATCGTCCGAATCATTTTCATTGTTTAGAAGGCATGGCGAATTTGCTTCGAGAACTAAATACGTTTATCGGGCAATACGACCGCGAAGAAAACGATGCAATTGAGCTTTCTTACGCTTTAAATAGCGTCATTCACGGAAGTGGAGATGTCGTTGTAACGGGAAAAGGGTGTTACAATTGTAACATTTATGCTGGAGGCACATTGACTGTTCACGGAGTGTTACGCGGTGGTGAAGCGTATGCGCAAAAAGGGATGAAAATTAAAGAAGTTGGCTCTTCGCTCGGGATTAAGACTGTATTAGCTGTTCCAAAAGGGGAGACGATCTATATTGAACACGCATGGGAAGGAACAGTTGTACAATTTGGTAAAAAGACGTATACATTTTATGAAGAGAAAAAACACGTTGAAATGAAATGGGACGACGAACGTCAAGAAATTGTATTTGGATAAAAAAGACGCATGGCCAACAAAGCCGATGCGTCTTTTTGTATATTTTTCGGATAATCATATAGTATAATGTAAATGTTCTTAATTTTCTTTCTTTTTTGAAGAAGGGGGCTAGAAAATGAAAGCGATTACGGATGGGGATATTTTATGGACGCCAACGAAAGAACAAATCGAACAATCAAGCGTGAAAAAGTATATGAATTGGCTAGAAGCAAAAAAAGGGCTTACGTTTGATTCGCATGCGGCGTTATGGAAATGGTCGGTCGAGAATCTTGAGCAATTTTGGGAAACGGTGTGGGAATATTGCAGCGTTCAGTCGTCTGCACCGTATACCGGTGTGTTAGAAGAACGAAAAATGCCACGGGCAAACTGGTTTCCAGGGGCACGGCTAAACTATGTGGAACATATTTTTCGCAACATGCAGGAGAAGCCAGCGCTTTTGTTCCGTTCCGAACACGTTTTGCTGCGTGAAGTGACGTGGAAAGAGTTAAAACAACAAACGGCAGCCGTCGCTTCGGCACTGAAAAAACTGGGGATCAAGCAAGGAGATCGCGTCGTTGCTTATATGCCAAACATTCCGGAAACCGTCGTTGCGTTTTTGGCGTGCGCGAGCATTGGCGCGATCTGGTCTAGTTGTTCTCCCGATTTTGGCGCCAACAGCGTCATCGACCGCTTCCAACAAATTGAGCCGACGGTGTTGTTTGCGGTAGATGGTTGTCAATATAACGGGAAAACGTTTGATAAAGTACCAGTTGTGAAAGAACTGCAAGAAAAACTTCCGTCGCTAAAAAAGACGATTGTCGTTCCGTATTTGCGTGACGATGTGGAAGCGTGGGACGATTCCGTTTTATTATGGACGGACATATTAAAAGAGGAAGGTGAACTGGTGTATGAACAAGTGCCGTTTGCTCATCCGCTTTGGATTTTATATTCTTCTGGAACGACCGGATTGCCAAAGCCAATTGTACAAGGGCATGGCGGTATTTTATTAGAGCATTTAAAAATTTTATCGATTGAATGCAATATTGCGCGCGATAGCACATTTTTCTGGTTCACGACGACCGGTTGGATGATGTGGAACTTTTTAATTGGCGGGCTGTTAGTTGGGGCAACAGTTGTGTTATATGACGGGAGCCCAACGTTTCCAGATGCGAACGTCTTATGGGAGCTTGCCGAAAAAGCAAAAATTACGCATTTTGGCACAAGCGCAGCGTTTATTAACGTCTGCATGAAACAAGGCATTCGTCCGAAAGACACTTACGATTTTTCACACTTGCAAGCGGTTCTCTCGACAGGATCCCCACTGACGACCGAAGGGTTTCTTTGGGTGTATGAACATATGAAAGACGTTTGGCTCGTTTCCTGCAGTGGCGGGACGGATGTATGCACCGCGTTTGTCGGTGGGTCGCCCATTTTGCCGGTTCGTGCAGGCATGCTGCAATGCCGTTCGCTCGGGGCAAACGTACAGGCGTTTGATGAACATGGACATTCGCTGATCAATGAAGTGGGAGAATTAGTCATCACGGATCCAATGCCGTCGATGCCGCTCTTTTTCTGGAACGACGAAAACGACCGTCGCTACCTCGAAAGCTATTTTGATACGTATCCAGGCGTGTGGAAACATGGGGATTGGATTAAAATTGATGCTGAAGGAAGCTGCGTCATTTACGGTCGTTCGGATTCGACGATTAACCGCGCAGGCGTGCGCATGGGCACGAGCGAAATTTATCGGGCGGTGGAAACAGTGGATGGCATTCTCGATAGTTTAGTCATTGACTTAGAAGTGATGGGAAGAAAATCGTTTATGCCGCTATTTGTCGTTCTGCAGCCAGGGATAGAGCTAGATGACGCATTAAAACAACGAGTGAAAGATGCCATTAAAGCGCACGTATCGCCACGCTTTATTCCAGACGACATTTATCAAGTCGAACAAATTCCAAAAACGTTAAACGGAAAGAAAATGGAAATCCCAATTCGGAAAATTTTATTAGGCTTCCCGCTCGAAAAAGCAGTGAACGTTGGCTCGATGGCAAACCCAGAATCACTTTCTTTCTTTATCGAACTCGCGAAACAATGGGAGCATTCGAATGTATAAGCAAGGCTGTTGCCGTTTGGCAACAGCCTTAGTGGTGTGCGCTGCTTTTCTTATTGACTTTTACGTAAACGTAAACTAAAATAAAATTCAGAAAATTAAAAATAAAGGTGGAAGCAATGAATTACTATACAATCTCCCAACTGGCCGAGCAGTTTGATATTAGCACGCGAACGATTCGCTATTATGAGGAACGTGGGCTCATTTCCCCGATTCGCACCGAGTCGGGCCAGCGGCTGTATACGAAAAAAGACCGAGCGGTGTTAAAGCTTATTTTACGCGGGAAACGGTTCGGTTTTTCGTTAGAAGAAATTCACGAAATGATTAGCTTGTTTGACAACGATCGCACTGGCCGAAAACAGCTGGAAAAAACAATCGCATACGGCGAACAAAAGTTAAAGGAGGTGACGGAGCGGATTGAAGACTTAATGCAGTTAAAACAAGAAATGGAGTCGATTTTGGCAGATTTTCGCGAACGATTACAAAAGCTGGAGGGAACGAAATGAACATTTCCGAGTTGTTAGCGCGTAATGCGCGAAAGTTTCCGAATAAAATAGCACTCATGGATGGTGCCGTGTCGCTGTCTTATCGAGAAGTAGATGATACGGTCAATCGGCTCGCTTCTTCGCTTGCTTCGCTCGGCATCAAACGAGGCGATAAAGTCGTATTGTATATGCCAAATGTGAGAGAATTTGTATATGCGTATTTTGCTGTCTTGCGCCTTGGTGCCATCATCGTACCAATTAATGCGCGGCTAACTGCCCAAGAAGTGCAATATATTATGGACCATAGCGAAGCAAAAGCGGTCATCGCACATGATTGGATTTATCAAGAACTTGCCTCGCTTGTTCATAAGGTTGACGTCATTTGGGTGAAAACAGGGGAAGCAATAGAAGGTTGGCGTTCGTTATCGCAGCTCATTGCTAGCGGCGATTCTTCCCCAATTGTTTGTCCGCTGAGCGAAGAGGACGAAACGACGATTTTATACACATCTGGAACGACTGGTAAACCAAAAGGAGTATTGTTTACAGCGCGCAATATTTTCGCTGTCGCAACGATGATGGCGCTAGAGACGAAAATGGATAAACATAGCCGCCTGTTGCATATGATGCCGCTTAGCCATTCCGCACCGCTTCATTTATTTTTTGTCGGCGGGATGTACGTCGGGGCCACCCATGTGTTATCACCAACGTTTTCCCCAGAAGCATTGTTAGAACTTGTCACAAAATATCAAATTACCCACTTTTTCGGAGCACCAGTCGCCTATTTACTCACGGCAAAACACCCACGCCTTCACGAATACGATTTGTCGTCTGTCCAATATTGGACGTATGGGGGAGCACCGTTATCGGCAAATGAAGTGCAATTTGTCGCCAAACAGTTTCGCACGAATCGGCTCATGTGTTTGTACGGACTAACGGAAGCTGGACCAAACGGAACGTATTTATCACCGGAAGAACATGCGACAAAGGCAGGGAGCGTTGGCAAAGATGCCGCCCTTCATTGCGAAGTAAAAATCGTCGATGAACGCGGCAATGACGTTCCACCAGGCGAAATTGGTGAAATCATCTTAGCTGGTGAAGGCACAATGAAAGGTTATTACAAAGACGAGGAAAAAACAGCGGAAACGGTGAAAAACGGTTGGCTATATACAGGCGATTTAGCGCGCCGTGATGAAGATGGATACATTTGGATTGTCGATCGAAAAAAAGATATGATCATCTCTGGGGGAGTGAACGTTTACCCGAAAGAAGTGGAAGACGCGCTAAAGTTGCACCCAGCGATTGTTGATGTGGCGGTTGTTGGCGTGCCGCATCCAGAATGGGGAGAAACGGTGAAAGCGTTTGTTGTCACAAAAGAACCGATCGAGCAGCTTGCGGAAGAATGTAAACGTTTTCTCTCGGATAAACTTGCAGACTATAAAATTCCAAAGCTATATGAAGCCATTCCTGAACTACCGCGCAACGCAACAGGAAAAATATTAAAACAGGTGTTGAGGGGGATACACAATGAAACAGCTACGCGAAGTTGATCCGAACTTATTTGCCAATTTAAAAAAATATTTAGACGAAGAGTTTTATGCGTACGCCGAAGAAGAGTTAGAGAAGTTTTGGAAGCTTTGCATGACCGATATCGATCGGCGCGCGGTACATACAGACCGCGAAGGACAGCCGCGACTCCTCAAATATGACCGTTTTGGCAATGATGTTTCAGAAATATGGGTGAACGAAGGATATAAACAAACAGTGAAGGAAACGTATGAAACAGGCATTGTCGGCTATGTCCATAAACCGATTCCTGCGCTTGGCCGCGTTGGCAATTACGTCTATTCGTACGCGCAAGGATATTTGTTATCACAAGTCGAGCCAGGGTTTTATTGCCCGGTGACGCTCACGATGGCAACGGCGTACGTATTAGAGCATTTTGCTGACGAAAAAATTAAAGCGAAATATTTGCCGCACGTCATTTCGACGGGCGAAGTCGAGCTGTATGAAGGCGCGACGTTTTTAACCGAGCGGCAAGGCGGTTCGGACGTCGGTGCCAATGAAGTGCGCGCTGTTTTATGCGGGGATCATTATGAAATTTACGGAGAAAAATATTTTGCGAGCAACGCTGGCATGTGCGGAGTTGCTTTAGTGCTTGCGCGCATCGACGGAAGCGAGGCGGGGACGAAAGGGCTTAGTTTATTTTTAGTGCCGTGGCGCAATGAGGACGGGACATTAAACGGCATTCACATTCGGCGTTTAAAAGATAAACTTGGTGTTCGCGCTGTGCCGTCAGCGGAAGTCGTATTTGAAGGGGCAAAAGCTTATTTAATTGGCGATGCGAAAAAAGGGTTCTACTATATGATGGAAGCGCTCAATTTATCGCGCGTCTGCAACGCCGTCGCTTCGATTGGCATTATGAAGCGAGCGCTAGAAGAAGCGAAACAATATGCAGTCGATCGTCAAGCGTTTGGACATACACTCACATCATATCCGATGGTGAAAGAAACGTTAGCCAACTTAACGGCGCGTCAAGAAGTGCAAACGAGCGCTTGTTTTGAGCTCATTTCCTTTTTTGACCGTGTGATGCGCACGCCGGACCAAGCGTCTGAGCAAGAAAAAGCGTGGAATCGCTTATTAATTGCGCTTTTAAAAATGCGAACAGCCGAAGAAGCGATTGCATTTGCCCATGAAGCGATTGAAATGCATGGCGGCAACGGCTACATCGAAGATTTCGTCACCCCGCGCTTGCTTCGCGATGCCCAAGTATTGACCGTATGGGAAGGAACAGCAAACATTTTAGGACTTGAGGTGTTGCGCCTCATCCGTAAATATCGCGTCCATGAAACGTTTATTCAAACAATAAACGAACAACTAGCTGCACTTCCTGTGGGAATACGCGCATTTGCTAAACCGGTCGAAAGCGGGTTGCATGAACTCATACAGTCTCTAAAACAACTTCACGGACAGCCAGAAGACGTGCAAACGTATCACGCCAAAAAAATCGCCAATCGCCTTTGCGACTTGTATTTGAGCGTCATAGCGTTAAAAGAAGCGGAAGAAAACGAACGAAAACAAATTATCGCCCGCCTCTTCTTACAGCATATTTGGGGATACGATTTATTCGATGCTGAGATGTTATCGGTTCGTCATTTTGACTTAGTGATGAACGAAACGAAAGAGGTAGAAGTATAAAAAGGCAAGGGACCAAGTCGGTTCCTTGCCTTATAGTAAAACAAACACCGCCAAAAAATGAGCCACAGACCCGCCTAATACAAACAAGTGCCAGACGGCATGATGAAATTTAAACCCGCGCCATACGTAAAAAACAGCGCCGACTGTGTACAAAATTCCGCCGATGACTAAATATAACACACCGTTTGGCGAGAGGCTGGAAACGAGCGGTTTCCATGCAAATACAATCAACCAGCCCATGATGATATATATAATCGTCGATGTATATAAAAACCGATCGACGAAAAAGCATTTAAATACGGTACCGAAGAGTGCAAGCCCCCAGACGATGCCAAACAATGTCCAACCGATCGCCCCCCTCACCGCTAAAAACAGAAACGGCGTATACGTGCCTGCAATAAAAAAGTAGATCGCCGAATGATCGAAAATTTCAAACAATCGCTTCCAGCGCCCTTCCGGCAACGCGTGTACAATCGTCGATGACAAATACAAAATAAGCATTGTGCTTCCAAACAACGTAAAACTAACAACATGCCATGCATTTCCGTACATCGCAGCCATGACCGTCAAAATAACGAGCGCCGCGATACTAAACACCGCACCGATGCCATGAGTAATCGCATGCACGATTTCTTCTTCTTTCGTAAACGTATGGGTAAAAGCCAATAGTCTCATTCCTTTCGCGAAAGACATTTTGTTTATTGTACCACATCGATATACATTTTTGTGCATTGTTGTTTTCGTTCGCGATATAATGGAAAAAAGAGAGGTGAGGACGATGCAAATACAGGTAGAAAGGCAACGAAAGACAAAAAAATGGCTTGTACCATCGTTTATTGGTGTGTTGTTACTTGCGGCGATTGCGTGTGTCGCCATTTCCATTTACGTCGGTTGGAATTTGACACATAAAGAGCGAAAAGCAGTCGTCGAAACGCCGAAGGCTTATGAAATGTCTTATCAAGATGTGACATTTACAAGTAAAGACGGCGGACTAAAGCTGAAAGGGTGGGTGATTGAGCCAACGAAGCAAGCGAAAATGACCGTTATTTTTTCGCATGGATATGGCGGCAATCGCTACGAACCAAACGTCCCGTTTTTGCCAATTGCTAAAGCACTAACAGACGAAGGATATCGCGTCATCATGTTTGATTTTCGCGCAAGCGGCGAATCGGAAGGAGACATGACAACGATTGGAGCCAAAGAAAAATATGATTTGCTCGGTGTCATTGACTATGCAAAACAACATTATGCCGAACCAATTGTTCTGTACGGAGTATCGATGGGAGCAGCAACGTCGATTTTAGCGGCAGGAATGGATGAAGAGGTGAAAGCGGTTATTGCTGACAGCCCGTTTAGCGATTTAGAAGGATATTTGCGCACATATATGCCTGTATGGACGCATTTACCGAACGTTCCGTTTACGTATTTAATCATTACCCTTATTCCGATGATTACTGATTTAGATCCAGCCGAGTCGGTGCCGATCAAAGCGGTTGATGCAATTGCCCCACGGCCGATTTTATTTATTCATAGCAAAGCCGATCCATCTATTCCATATGAAGAAAGTGTGGAGATGTACAACAAACATCCAGAAGTGTTTGAACTTTGGCTCACGGACAAAGCCAAACATGTGAAAAGTTTTGCGATGTATGAAGAGGAATATATTAAGCATATGTTAGCATTTCTAGAAAAAGTGCAAAAATAAAAGACAAGCCGTCGTTCCAAGAGGGGAGCGACGGCTTTGTTTTTAGTTTGCTTTTTTGAGCATGTACAACTCTTCCTCTGCGCGTGCAATACGGCCGAGCTGATAGTCAAGTCGTTCGTGGATATAGGCAATGTCCTGCTTTGTAGCCATTTCCCCACGAATGTGGGCAATTTCATGACGCATAGCATCTTGAAGGCTACGTTGTTCTAATTGATTGTCTCGAATAGCCTTGATCATTGCTGTATTTTCTTTCATTTGCTCTTTTAACCAATGAATATCTTCTTCCTGCTTATGCACTTTTGTTTTTAATTCATGCATCTCTTGCTTCATTGTCTGCATCTCTTGCTTCATTGTCTGCATTTCTTGCTTCATTGTCTGCATTTCTTGCTTCATTGTTTGTATTTCTTGCTTCATCCATTGCATGTCTTCTGCTAAGTTTTGAACGAGGTTAACAAGTTGAAGGAGAAGTTGTTCTTGCACGCCTGATTCACCTACCTTTCATCTTAGGGGTATACGGCATTTCTGGCGAGGAATATGAAGAGGAGTGTGGTGAAATGCCTTTGCCGTCATCTTATCATAATTTGTCGAAATGGACAAACTATTTTTTATATATGTTGAATCGCTTATTTTGTCGTCCGTGTAGCATACATGCGTTCTTTTGCGACTTGTAATAACTGTTGGAATTGTTCCCCTTCGATTGGATATGTCGCATAGCCGACGAGAAAAGATATCGGACTATTTTTTTTAATTCGCTCAATTATTGTAGATGGTTTTGCGTTATTTTCGACAGCGATAATTAAATACTGGTCATTTGACCATTTGGCTACGATATCACTTTTTCGCGTTGCCTCGACTAACAGCTGTTCGAAGGCAGTTTGTTGTTGGGAATGACTGCCTTTTTTCGTTTGGAGCAAATAGATTGTTAATCGACTATCCGGATCTCGATCAACGAGCGCTGCGATTTTTTCAAATGTACTTGTAGCAAAGTCTTTGCTTTTTAACTGATATATTAAATCTTTTACACAAGCTTTTCGATCATAACGATTACCAAAATAAATACCTACAATGGTTTGGAACACATAAAAACCGACGACAACATATAATTCCGTTCCACGTAATTGTGTTACATCAATCGTATCACTCATAGCGATCGCTTCTGAAAATAATACAAGTTGACTAATGAATAAACCGATTGTTTTTCCTATATGTTTTTTAAACATATATTGTCACCTCTCTCCATATTATGAAACAATCGTGCTATTGAATTGGACAAATCGAGGAAAAATAAAAAAGGGCGAGATGATCGCCCTTCTACGTTAAAAGATGAAATGAGCTATAAAAACGATAATTGGTAATGTAATGAGTGTGCGAAGTAAGAAAATGACAACTAAATCTTTAAACGTAATTGGTAGTTTAGATGCGAGCAACAATCCACCTACTTCAGACATATAAATAAGCTGTGTTACAGAAACACAAGCAATAACGAAGCGAGTAAATTCGCTTTCAATGCCGCTACCGATAATGGCAGGTAAAAACATGTCCGCAAAGCCGACAACCATCGTTTGTGCAGCGGCTGACGCTTCTGGCACTTGTAGGAGCGTCAAGATCGGTACAAACGGTTTACCGAGCCATTCAAATACCGGTGTTGTTTCGGCGATAATTAATGCGACCGTTCCAATGGCCATAACGACAGGTAATACGCCTAACCACATATCGATCACGGTTTGTACACCGTTTTTCAATAATTTCCCCATGTCGCTATTGCGCTGTGCCACTTCTGTTGCCTGTTTTAATCCCCATTGAAAAGGAGTATAGCCAGCTGGTACTGTTTCATCAACGGGAGCGTGATGTTCATGATAATATGTGTCTGGCTTTTTTGATAATGGAGGGATACGCGGCATAATGATCGCGGCTACAAGACCAGCAACGACGATCGTAAAATAGTACGCGCCAAACATATGTTCAAGTTTCATATACGTGATGACAACGATGCTAAATGTAATCGATACAACGGAAAAAGTTGTTCCAATCACCGCTGCTTCTCGCTTTGTGTAAAAGCCGTCTTCATATTGTTTATTTGTTAACAATACGCCGATCGTTCCGTCCCCTAACCAAGAAGCAATACAGTCAATGGACGAGCGACCAGGTAATTTAAATACCGGACGCATAATCTTTGTTAAAAGTGCGCCACACAATTCAAGTAGACCAAAATCTAAAAGTAACGGCAAAAATAATCCTGCAAACAAAAAGACGGAAAACAAAATAGGAATGAGACTATACAACAGCAAAGCTCCTGTATTTTCTGACCATACCCATTCCGGACCGATTTTCCACAACGTCATCGCTCCTAAAATTGTTCCAACGATGCGCGTAACAACGAACAAGATATTGACATCAAATAAACGTCGGAGGAATGGGCTGTTCATGATGAAAGAAGGATAAGCAATTTTTGCAACGATTGTGCCAACTGTAGCGATAAACATAAATAAAACGGAAATTGTCGGAATGACTGAAGAAAAGCTTCCTTCGACCCATTTAGCTAAAATAGCTACAGGGATCGTCATCTCACCTTTATAAGGAACAGGGATCATAAATAAAAATAAGCCAACAAGCGAAGGAATAAGAAATTTCAGTATGTCAGAGAGATGATGCGATTGTGTGTGTTTTCCTTTTTGTACGACATTCATTTTCTAAAACCACCTTCCATTTTATGTTTTGAAAACGGATACATAACATTACTACTATCGTAATATAAAAATGAAAATAGTCAATATAGCAAAATGATTCAGAAATATAAATGAGTGATAAGGACTGCATAAATATGAAAGTATAAAATTATACAAATACACAAATACGAATAAAAAATAATTAAGTTATAGTAAAATAGGCAACATAAAGCATAATAAAACAAAGTGACGATATAATCAATCATTTTTTTGTATAAACGTTCAAATTCAAAATTTTTTGTTTTTCCTAACACATTGATGTGTGTATTTTTTCTGTTTATGCGATATGATAAGCGAAAGTAAGTGTGAAAGGGGTACGAGTAGTGTGGCATTATGCAAAACCAATCGTTGTTGTAAGTGAATGTCTCGGTTTTTCCCCGTGTCGTTATAACGGTGATCAACTAAACGATGAAGTCGTACATAAGCTAGCGCCGTTCGTACAATTTATCCCGATTTGCCCAGAAATGCGCATCGGTCTCGGTACACCGCGTGAGACGATTCGGCTGGTCAAAGAAGATGAACATGTTCGGCTTGTTCAGCCATCAACCGAAATGGACATCACCGAGCAAATGAATGAGTTTTCTGTTTCATTTTTAAAACAACTATTAGAGGTAGATGGCTTTATTTTAAAAAGTCGGTCACCTTCATGTGGGATAAAAGACGTCAAAATATACGGCAGTAAGAAAAAAGGACCTGCGCTAGGAAAAGGAACTGGTATGTTTGCAGAACATGTATTGCGAATGTTTGCACATAAAGCTGTGGAAGAAGAGGGACGATTAACGAATTTCGTTATTCGAGAGCATTTTTTGACGAAGTTATTTACACTTGCCTTATTTCGAGAGGTAAAACAGACAAATTCGCACCATCGACTTGTTGAATTTCATGCGGAGCATAAATATTTATTTATGGCTTATCATCAACAGAAATTGAAGCAATTAGGAAATATTGTTGCAAATCGTGTTCGTTTGCCGATTGAAGAAGTATTTTTGCGATATGAACAAACATTATATGAGTTGTTTGCACGACGATCCCGTCGAAATTCGAACATTAATGTTTGTCAACATATGATCGGTTATTTTAAACATGAGTTGAGTGGTGAGGAAAAACGGTATGTCCATGAGCTGTTAGAAAAATATCGGGCAGGCAAGCTGCCGCTAAGTAGTGTAACAGCCGTCATTCGTTCATGGGCCATTCGCTATCAAAACGAATATTTGTTGAAACAACGATATTTTCAACCTTATCCAGAACCGTTATTTGACGTGACGGATTCAGGAAAAGGAAGAGATTATTAAAAAAAGCGACAAAGGGTTATCCTTGTCGCTTTTTTGTAACGATATAATACACCGGAATGCCAGATATCGTCACAACAATCGATAAAAATGTATCGAGCGGTGCATGGAGTACCGTACTTATAATAATATATGCTGTGCCAACAATAGCAACAATCGGGGTGAAAGGATAAAATGGCACTCGGTATAATTGTTCGTTAGATGGTAATGATTTTCGTAATAAAAATACCGCATAAAAAGCAAAGCCGTAAAATAAAAAGACACTAAAAATAGCAATATCCGTTAAGCGATCTGCATTACCAAGTAACATCATGATAATTGCAATAGTAATTTGCATGAACGTTGCTAATACAGGTGTGCGCCACTTTGGATGGATGCGAGAAAAATAACGAGCAAGTGGAAATAGCCCATCTATTGCCATTGCCAATGGCATGCGAGGGAATGTGAGTACTTTTCCATTTAAACAACCAAAAATAGAAATTAAAATGCCAATAGCGATCAATTTTCCACCAAATGATCCGAATAAAATGGTTGCAGCTTCACTCGCTGCATTCGGACCGAGTGCAACAATGTCATCAGCGCGAAGCACGTGAAGTAATGCTACATTCACAGCCACATAGGCAAACATGACAATAAGAATACCGGTGATAATCGCTTTTGGTAACGTCTTTGCCGGATTTTTCATCTCACCAGCAACAAACCCAACGTTCATCCATCCATCGTACGCCCACAATGTTGCTAAAACTGCCGCCCCTAAGCTTATTGCTTGACTAGAGCCGCTATCCATGCCGAAAATCGGTACATTTCCTTTCACTACACCAAAGACAATAATAAGAAAAATAGGCAATAGTTTTGCTGCCGTTAACACACTTTGAACGATTCCACCAAACTGAGAACCAAGCATATTTACAACGGACAAAAACAAGACTGCCATGATCCCGATCCAAAGTTCGCTTTCTTTTGGTAGAGAAAAAATACCTGCAAACAGTGTACCAAAATACAGCCCTAGTGCACCGATAACGGCAGGACCGTAAATGATCGTTTGCACCCATCCGCATAAAAAGCCCCAAAACCGTCCATACACTTTTTCGATATACACATACAATCCACCTGTTTCAGGAACTTTTGCGCTTACTTCTGCAATCGTTAGACCACTTGCTAAAGTAATGATTCCACCGATGACCCATACGAGAAGAGCGAGTGTGGAATCTCCTGTTGCGCCAATGACGATCCCAGGTTTCATAAAAATTCCAGAACCGATAACTGTACCGATGACGATGGCTGTCGCTGTAATAAAGCCAATGCTCCGTTTTAATTGTGTGTTTGACATGTTGTTCACCCCTAGAGGACAAATGTTTTTTTTAGTCGAACAATCGCTATTATAGCATGAGATGAAGAAAAATTTCTTTTTTTGAAAATTAAAATATTGACATCGTGAAAAGAAAAGAATAAGATAAAACTAAAGTTGGCTTAAAGAAACTTTTTTAACCTTAATCATCATTGTTTGCTTGTTCCACATGTCACACGTTTTTTGTTCATGCATATAATGGGCGGCAAACAAATTTTTTTGGCTTTATGTTGCATTGAGGAAACTTTTATATCCTTATACAACTTTTGAAGGAGGATGCATATGAAAAAATGGTTGGTTGTATGGACCGTTTTATTATTGTTGTTCGGTTGTGAAACGAAAGCACCTAAAAAAGACGTTATTTACGTTGTCGCTACAACGGGGCAAATTGCAGATTTAGTTGAACATGTCGGGGGAGAGTATGTTCATGTGGAAGCGTTGATGGGGCCAGGGGTAGATCCGCATTTGTATAAAGCGACACAAGGTGACATTCAGAAGTTAAGTCAAGCAGACATCATCTTTTACAACGGGCTTCATTTAGAAGGAAAACTCGGAGAAATATTCACAAAAATGTCAAAAACGAAAAAAGTCGTCGCAGTAAGTGAAACGATTCCGAAAGAGAAGTTAATTGAAATAGACGGAGTATATGATCCGCACATATGGTTTGATCTTGATTTGTGGAGATATGCAACGCAAAAGGTAAGAGACGAATTAAGTGTAATGGATCCGAAACATAAAAAAATATACCAAGAACGAGCAGAAGTATATGAGTTGCAACTCATGCAGTTAAAAGAAGAAGCGAGAAAAGAGATAGATGCCATTCCGAAAAAACAGCGTGTTTTAATTACAGCCCATGATGCTTTTCATTATTTCGGTCGTGCGTATGATATCGAAGTAGTTGGCCTACAAGGGTTAAGTACAGATGCAGAATACGGATTGAAAGATATTCAAGAACTTGTTGATATGATTGTTGACCGAAATATTCAAGCTGTATTTGTGGAAAGCAGTGTATCGAAAAAGGCAATTGAAGCGGTTGTTGAAGGAGCAAAACAGCGTGGCCATCACGTTTCGATTGGTGGAGAACTATTTTCAGATGCGCTCGGAAAAAAGGGGACTGAAGAAGGGACGTTCATTGGTATGTATCGTTACAATGTTAAAACGATTGCACAAGCATTGAAGGGGGAAGGACGATGAATCCGTTGGTTGTTGACCAAATGACAGTTGCGTATGATCGGCAACTTGTATTAGAAGATGTATCATTTTCTGTTCCAGAAGGAAAGTTAGTAGGGATTATCGGTCCAAACGGAGCAGGGAAATCAACATTAATGAAAGCGATGTTAAATTTTATTCCGCGTATGCACGGGAATGTTTTCGTATATGGTCAACCGTATGAGAAGCAAAGGCATCTTGTCGGATATGTTCCACAACGAAATTCTGTTGATTGGGATTTTCCGACGAATGCGCTTGATGTTGTATTAATGGGGAGATATGGTCATATCGGACTATGGAAACGACCACGAAAAGAAGACGTAGAGATTGCAATGCAATGTTTAGATAAGGTCGGCATGTTGCCTTATGCGAAACGGCAAATTAGCCAACTATCTGGTGGACAGCAGCAGCGCGTATTTTTAGCACGTGCACTTGCACAAGATGCTTCTATTTATCTTATGGATGAACCGTTTGTTGGAGTGGATGCCGCAACAGAAAAAGCGATTATTCAACTGTTGAATGAACTAAAAACACGTGGAAAAACAGTATTGGTTGTCCATCATGATTTGCAAACGGTGCGAGATTATTTCGATTATGTTTTATTGTTAAATAAACGTGTCATAGCGTTTGGTGAAACAGAACGCACATTCACGTATGATCATATTCAAAACACGTATGGTGGAAAAGTGACTTTTCTCTCTACCACACATATTGTGGGGTGAACGAAATGGATGTTAATGTTCAATGGGTATTTACAAGCATGGCTTTGCTCGGATTGGCGAGTGGGATGATTGGCACGTTTGCCTTGCTGAAGAAACAAAGTTTAATAGGGGATGCAATGGCACATGCCGCGCTACCAGGCATTTGTATCGCTTTTCTCTTCTATGGACAAAAATCGCTTCTCGTTTTTTTTATTGGTGCTGCTTGTTCAGGTTATATGGCAACAGTATGTATTCAGTTTATTGTAAAACATACGCGCATTAAAGAAGATGCTGCCATTGGCATTGTATTGTCGGTATTTTTCGGTTTAGGTATTGTGCTATTAACATGGATTAATCAACATGAAGGTGGAAATCAGAGCGGGATCAATGACTTTCTGTTCGGAAAAGCAGCATCGTTGACCGGGAATGATGTGAGCGTGTTAACCGCAACAGCTATAACAATGGTTATAACCATCTTCTTTTTTTTCAAAGAGTTTAAAATTATTACATTTGATCGAGCATTTGCGCAAGGAATCGGTATACCTGTGTCATTGTTGAATGGTGTGCTTATGTTTTTAATCGTTTCGGTTGTTGTGATTGGTCTACAGGCTGTGGGCGTTGTGTTAATGTCTGCGCTACTCATTACGCCGGCGTTAGCTGCAAGATATTGGACTGAAAGACTCGGATGGATGACATTATTAGCTGGCGTATTTGGTGCTTTATCTGGAGTTGCTGGAGCATATGTGAGTTTGATTGCTTATGTGCCTACCGGTCCACTCGTTATTATTTTTGCGACGGCTCTGTTTCTTTTCTCGTTTTTATTCGCCCCGAAACGTGGTTTATGTAGCAAAATCATTCGTCGACATGTAGAAAGAAAAAAATTGCGCGTGAAACAACTAATGTATGAGCGAGGGGAGCAGTTATGAGTTATACGATTTGGATTTTGCTTACTGCAACTCTTGTCGGGATTAACTGTGGATTAGTCGGTACATTTCTCGTATTACGGAAAATGTCGATGCTTTCTGATGCGATCAGTCATAGCGTATTGCTAGGAATTGTGGGGGCGTATATGGTAAGCCATCAACTGCAAGGGGTGTCTATGCTCATCGGCGCTTTGCTTGTCGGATTGCTAACAACATTTCTCGTCCAATTGTTGCATCAAAAGGGGGTGCAAAGTGACGCAGCCATCGGGGTTGTGTTTACATGCTTGTTTGCGATCGGGGTTGTCCTCATTTCCTTATTCGCAGATCGTGTTCATTTAGATGTCGAACATGCGCTGATGGGTGAAATTGCATTTGTGCCGTGGGATGTGCTGGAAGTTGGCGGACGAAGTATTGGACCGAAAGCCGTTTGGTTGCTTGGATTTGTTTTAGCGATCAATATATTCGTTATTGTTTTTGCTTACAAAGAATTAAAAATTAGCTCATTTGATCATGAAATGGCAATTACGCTTGGAATTCCGGTCGTGCTGATTCACTACGTATTAATGGGGATGTTGTCGTTAACGACTGTTGCCTCATTTGATAGTGTTGGTGCCATTTTAGTTGTAGCGATGCTTATTGTACCGAGTGCAACAGCTTATTTGTGGACGGATCGACTTAGCACGATGCTTATATGTAGTGCTTTTATCGGTGTGTTGGCATCGGTGATCGGTTACGCGGGTGCAACGGCATTTAATGTCTCTATTTCTGGAGCAATTGCTGTATCAACAGGTGTCATCTTCTTTGTTTCATTATGGATCGCTCCAAAACACGGGTTATTGCGGAAATGGTTGAAAAAATCTCCTGCCTAGGCAGGAGATTTCAGACTGTTGAAAAACGATTTTGTCAAGGACAAAATCGTTTTTCTTTTGTTAATATGTTAAAGGAAAAC
>NZ_JAIWYK010000280.1:0-234 GCF_022030075.1 Anoxybacillus sp. LAT27 | reverse complement strand
TCGCTGAACACCGTCGGCTCCATCACCGGCACGGCGCCGCGGGAGACGGCTTCACGAAACGCCTGCTCGCAGTCCTCGACGCGCAGCGCCACGTCCTTCACCCCGTCGCCGTGCAATTTCACAAACTCGCTGATCGGTCCGTCGGGAGTGAGGGCCCCCGTCACGACAAAGGTGAGGT
Source organism: Anoxybacillus sp. LAT27 (assembly GCF_022030075.1). Classification (NCBI taxonomy): domain Bacteria; kingdom Bacillati; phylum Bacillota; class Bacilli; order Caryophanales; family Anoxybacillaceae; genus Anoxybacillus; species Anoxybacillus sp. LAT27. Next base: position 56 of record NZ_JAIWYK010000280.1, on the reverse strand, counting down.
GGTTTTGCTTCAGCACGTAGGACACCTTGTCGCGCAAACCCGTATCCAGTCCGGCA
>NZ_JAIWYK010000279.1:0-234 GCF_022030075.1 Anoxybacillus sp. LAT27 | reverse complement strand
CGAGCGCATCATCTAAACGACGAAGCTCATGGAATAGGCGAGAGAACTGCTCGGCCAGCTGCTTGTGCAAAAACGACTCAACACGCAAGCTCGTCGCCCGCAGCTCTTGGGCCAAATCAAAGCCAACTGATGCGAGCAGCTCATCGAGGCAACGCTCAAGCGCCCGACGCGCCGGGCCTTGGTCGTCGCGGAGCACCGCCGGGTTGAACGCCTCCTTAAACACATCGTTGAGGC
>NZ_JAIWYK010000278.1:0-235 GCF_022030075.1 Anoxybacillus sp. LAT27 | reverse complement strand
CGCTCGCCTGCGGCGCGGCGCTGACGGCCAAGGTGAAAAAGAGCGGCGCGGTCAGCGTGTGTTTCTTCGGCGACGGAGCCAACAATCAGGGAACCTTCCATGAAGGCCTGAACCTGGCCGCCATCTGGAAGCTGCCGGTCGTCTTCGTGGCGGAAAACAACGGGTATGCGGAGGCAACCCCATTCACGTACGCCTCGAGCTGTACCCGTATTGCCGATCGTGCAAGCGGGTACAA
>NZ_JAIWYK010000277.1:0-235 GCF_022030075.1 Anoxybacillus sp. LAT27 | reverse complement strand
AGCGCATTGAAGATCACCGCCGACAGGATCGCGCTCTGGGGACTCTTCAGCCCCATGATGTTGAGCGCGCCGAGCGCCGGCAGGGCGACCACGAAGATCGCCGGGATGATGGCGAAGTATTTCGCGACGTCGTTGGCGATCGAGAAGGTGGTGAGCGCGCCGCGGGTGATCAGCATCTGCTTGCCGACCTCGACGATCTCGATGAGCTTAGTCGGGTCGCTGTCCAGGTCGACCA
>NZ_JAIWYK010000276.1:0-235 GCF_022030075.1 Anoxybacillus sp. LAT27 | reverse complement strand
TTTGTGGGTTTTAATGGGCTAAAAAACAAACTGCAAAATGCGGCGCCTGTTTTCATTTATGTAAAGCGTAAAATAAAAAAGAAGAACAATGGCCAACAAAAAAAAACGAAGAAAAGCAAGAAGTTTTTCGAAGACATCCCAAACATGAAAAAGAACAAAAAGAAACAACGATAAGGAAAGCCTCCACCGATGAGGCTTTTCCTTTCCTCTCATTTTTGCTAAAATATTCGTTGTC
>NZ_JAIWYK010000431.1:0-233 GCF_022030075.1 Anoxybacillus sp. LAT27 | reverse complement strand
CCAAACCCCGCCTGCGCCAGCGCGATGACGTCCATATAGCCTTCGACGACGATGACGCGGCCCGCCTTGCGGCTGGCGGCAGCGGCGCGATCGAGGTTGAACAAGGTGCGGCCCTTGTCGAACAGCGGCGTATCGGGCGAGTTGAGATATTTCGGCTCGCCATCGCCGATCACGCGCCCGCCAAACGCGATTACCCGCCCGCGCGGATCGCGAATGGGGATCATTAGGCGGCC
>NZ_JAIWYK010000275.1:0-235 GCF_022030075.1 Anoxybacillus sp. LAT27 | reverse complement strand
GCACGGCAGTACCGCCCGTGGTTCACTTCTATGATACCGTATGGGTGGAGCGTACGGTAGCCCCGCACGAAAAAAAGCCCGGCGGAATGCCGGGCAATCGATCGAGGTGAGGAACAAGTCGTCCCTGTTCGTAGTATGAACGATGGACGCGTGCCTTACACGGGGCGTTTGCTGGATGGACGTGTAACCTTTTGCCTGGTTCCATCGTATTACCAGTGGACCCCTTTTGTATGCA
>NZ_JAIWYK010000274.1:0-236 GCF_022030075.1 Anoxybacillus sp. LAT27 | reverse complement strand
CCCTCCGGCGGCGAACAGGCGGCACCGGAGCAAGGCGGCAGCGAACAGGCTGCGGAACAGGCTGCGCCGGGGCCAACCGTCCGGCTGCGGCGACGTCAGCCGGTCACGACGTGGAGCAGCGCTGCTCCTCCGACTCTCCCAGCGCCGCGTACAAGGCCGGCACAACCAGAAAGACGATGCAGGTCGCAGCGGTGATGATCCCGGAATCGTTGAGCAAAAGGCCGGCCAGGGAGCCG
>NZ_JAIWYK010000273.1:0-236 GCF_022030075.1 Anoxybacillus sp. LAT27 | reverse complement strand
ACCGCTCCGTTTTGGATGGCAGGCAGCTTGGCGCTCTTGACCGCTCTATTCGTTTTCGTTTTCTTGCATGAGTCGCTTCCGAGAGAAAAACGAATGAATATACGAACAAAGCGGCCATCGCTTGCGGCCGCCCTCCAAGGGCCTGTAGCGCGCCTATACTTACTGCAGCTGATCACAACGTTTTCCCTCGCTGGACTTGAAGCGACGTTCGCCTATTTTGCCGCTGAACGAGCGGG
>NZ_JAIWYK010000076.1:0-33055 GCF_022030075.1 Anoxybacillus sp. LAT27 | reverse complement strand
AAAATAAACAAAAAAAACGCATTCCTCCCCATGCTTGAAAGCAGGGGTTTCCTGCGTGATTAATCATGAAAGTTTTGCAAATTTTTTATTTTCCGCTAAAATGCGGACGTCGCTTCTCTAAAAAGGCGCGAATCCCTTCTTCGTGGTCTTTTGTTTTGCGCATTTCCGCTTGATACGCTGTCTCCATTTGCAACGTGTTCAACAACTGTTGTTCGCTTAAACGAGCATATAACTGCTTCGTCGCAATCATCGCACGAATCGGTTTTGCTAGCCATTCATTCACTTTGTGCTGAATCGCTTGTTCATCACCGATTTCATCAACGAGTCCCACTTCATATGCCTCTTGTGCACTCATTATTTTTCCTTCCCATATGATTTGTTTTGATTTGACATCTCCAATTTTTCGATTTAAAAAGAAATGTCCCCCACCATCTGGAACTAAACCAATGCCAATGAAATTCATTGCAACGCGCGCTTGTTCATTTGCGATTACATGATCGCAAGCAAGGGCTAAACTAAATCCTAATCCTGCAGCGGCACCATGTATGTAGCTAATCGTTAGTTTCGGCAATTGATGCAATGTCATCGCTATTTGTTTAATCGTTTCCATCACTTCAATGAATGAATGTTCATTCGTTGATTGCAACATCGTCTTAATGTCGCCCCCTGCGCTAAATCCTTTGCCGCGACCACGAATGATGACGATATCCGCTTCACTTGCTTCAACTTCTTTTAACGCTTGTAACAACTCTGTTAACATTTGTTCATGTAAAGCATTTAGCGCATTCGGACGATTCAATTCAATGGTTGCGACGCGATTTTCGTATGATAGTACGATATGTTCCATCTTCTCCATCCCCTCTTTCGTTTGTTCGCTATTTTCTTTCGACATATATGAATAAAATCCTGCACAGAACAAAGGAAAAAGACGACATCACCTGTCGCCTTTTTGTTTTGCACGTATGACAATCTCATATAGTCGTTTTGTTTGTTCGTAAATATGTTCAGCACGGCAAATGGCCGAAATGACAGCAATTCCGTCTGCACCCGCTTCGATCACTTGTTTGGCTGTTTGTTCTGTAATTCCACCGATCGCAACGAGTGGAACACGTTTTTCATGGGCACGAATATGTTCAATCATTGTCAGTCCACATGCTTGCTTTGCATCCTCTTTTGAAACAGTTGGGAAAATCGGGCCTAATCCAACATAATCGGCGCAAGCAGCAAGCGCTTTTTTTACTTCATTTAAGTTGTGAACAGATACGCCTAAATATTTATCTCCTATGCGATCGCGAACGCGTTCAGCTACTTCGTCTTCTTGACCGACATGAACGCCATCTGCCTGTAAAGCGAGGGCCAAATCGACATCGTCATTCACGATAAAAGGAATATTATACATTCGGCATCGTTCAAGTAATTTCTCGGCTAAGCGGTATTTTTCAATTCCCGTAAGCGCCCCCTTTCCTTTTTCGCGAAACTGAAACATTGTAATACCGCCTTTAATTGCTTCATCAAGCACAGCGAGCGGATCTTTCGTACAATCGATACTTCCCATAACGAAATACAACGATAGCTTCTGCCTCATCATTTATTCCCCTTGAATACGCGCGTATTGATCAACTTCTTCTGCACTCGTTTCATGTAAAGCATTTAAAAAAGAAAGTTGAAAAGAACCAGGTGCTTTTGCTTGTTTGGTTGCTTTTTCAGCCGCCACACCGTAATAAGCGAGGGCAGCAACTGATGACATCATCATATCGTCTCCTATACCTGCAAATGCACCTAATACCGAACTTAACAAACAACCTGTCCCTGTTACTTTCGTCAACATCGCATCACCATTTGAGACGATTACAATACGTTCTCCATCGGTTACTATATCGTCTTTTCCTGTTATAACGACTACACAACGAAACATGAGTGCTGCTTTTTTCGCTACATCCACGAGGTCACTTTGAACGTCCCCTGCATCGACTCCTTTTGTACGTACTTGTTCACCCGCAATGCTCGCAATTTCCGATGCGTTCCCACGTAAAATCGAAATGTTTACTTCACGTAATATACGTCTGGCTGTTTCGGTGCGGTACGCTGTCGCACCAGCTCCAACAGGATCGAAAATGACAGGAATGTTTGCCTCATTTGCTGCTTTTCCGGCAATTAACATCGCCTCTACGTCTGTTTCGTTTAGCGTGCCAATGTTTAACACTAAAGCACGAGCTAACCGAACCATATCCGCTACTTCTTCTTTTGCATACGCCATAACAGGAGATGCGCCTACAGCAAGCAAACCATTCGCAACAAAATTGGTCACCACGACATTTGTCATATTATGTACGAGTGGTGACTCCTTTCTAACACGCATTAACCATTGTCCTACATTCATCATTCATTCCCCCTTAAAAAATAAAAACTAGTCGGACAGAATCGACTAGTTTGCATATCGAAAACATAGCCTACTTCCCTCCGCTGGTACAAACCAGATCAGGTTCAAAGGGTTGGAAAACTGATTGCGCGTTTTCCTCTCAGCCATCGCCATCCGGCACCCCTAGTAGTTTGATTGATTCAATTTTCTTTCATTTTAATACATTCTTTCTCTTGATTCAATATGGATTATTGTCAAATTTCGTTCATATTTTTGTATGAAAGTGTGATATGTATCACTTACGACGTACATATTTTCTCCTATTGTTAAAGTGTCAATAAGAAAAGGAGGGGTCATAATGTTTTGTCATCAATGTGAACAAACACCAACAGGGGGATGTACTGTTGTTGGAGTTTGCGGGAAAGATGAAACAATTGCAAGTTTGCAAGATACGATCGTATTTGCATTAAAAGGAATTGCAGCATATCGCACGCATGCCCATCAACTTGGGTATACCGATCCGTTCGTTGATACAACGACACATGAAGCGTTATATATGACGTTAACAAACTCTAACTTTAACGTACAAGAACATATAGACATGGCGATGAAAGTCGGGAGAGCAGCCATTCGCGTAATGGAACTACTCGATCGAGCACATACAGAACGACTTGGCATTCCTCAACCTGTTCGTGTAACGCAAAATAGAATTGAAGGAAAATGTATTCTCGTTACAGGACATAACTTATTTGCCCTTGAACAACTATTAAAACAAACAGAAGGAAAAGGAATTAACATTTACACACATTCCGAAATGCTCCCAGCACATGGTTATCCACAATTAAAAAAATATAAACATCTGAAAGGAAATGTCGGAAAAGCATGGTACGATCAACGTCGCCTATTTGAAAAATTCCCTGGTGCTATTTTAGCGACAACAAACTGTGTCATGCCGATAAAAGGTTCATATGCTGATCGCATGTTTTCATACGATGTAGCCGGATTAGAACATGTGCAAAAAATCGAAAATGATGATTTCACGCCGTTAATTGAGAAAGCGCTACAACTTCCAGAAGCAAACATTGAATCGGATGAAACGTTAGTGACTGGTTTCCATCACGAAACTGTAATTCAAATTGCACCAGAAATTATTCAAGCTGTAAAAGAAGGAAAAATTGAACGCTTTTTCGTTATCGCAGGTTGCGACGCTCCTGGAAAAGGCGGTGAATATTATCGCACGTTAGCTACATCGTTACCGAAAAACACTGTCATTTTAACGACATCCTGTGGGAAATTCCGCTTTAACGATGTCGACTACGGGGTTGTTCCTGGCACGAACATTCCACGATATATTGATTTAGGGCAATGCAACAACTCGATTTCGACTGTCAAAATTGCAATGGCGCTTGCGGAAGCATTCGGCTGTGAAGTCAATGAGTTACCGGTCAGCATCGTTCTTTCATGGTTTGAACAAAAAGCAGTTGCAATCTTACTCGGATTGTTTAGTTTAGGCATTCAAGACATTCGAATTGGACCGAAAGCACCGCACTTTATTTCTGAAGGCGTGCTACACGTATTGCAAGACATGTTCGGTCTCAAGCTCATCGGTAATGTAGAAGAAGATATGCAAGCGATGCTCGCACATTAAAAGGGCTGTTTCATCCAGCCCTTTTCACATTTACGAAGCTTTATTTAACCATACACTCATATTAAATCCTTCTTCTGTCACGTATCCATCGACACTCCATATTCGTTTTTTTGCTTTTTTCGCTTTTTCTTGTGCTTTATACAATTTTTTTGCATATTTTGTGTCCGGTTCAAATACGTAAGCAACACGCGCAAACCCTTCTTGTACAATTTTTTCTTGGTATAAAGTTCCATCTTCTAACCATATGTACGCAAGCAATCGACCATAACGATCGTACGGTTGTTCTTTTGCGCTTAGTTCAACTGTCACTTTTTTGTGAAGCAAAACGTCTTTAGCGAATTGTTTTGCCTCTTCGCCATACGCCTGTTTTTCGCGATACGTTTCGGGGGTATCGATATTTAGTAGACGAACCGTTACAATTTCGCCATCTTTTTTTATTTTTACTGTATCCCCATCAACAACATATTCTACTGTCGTAACAAATGTTTTCTCTTTATTTTGCGATGTACAACCGACAATAAAGACAATTGCCGTAAAAAACATAGCCCATTTTCTCATAAATGTGTCAGCTCACTTTTAAGATGTGAAATGTCCGACTCGCATTCCACGTCCCACTTTTCCCCGTCAAACGATACGATCGTCACACTCGTACCGTATACACGGCTATTTTTCCACAACTCCGCAAGCGTTTGTTGTTTCCAATATACAAGAAGCGTGCGAATCACCATGCCATGTGTAACGATAAGAATATGACCTTCTGAATGATTTTCAGCTATATGTTGGATCGTAGCAATAGCTCGACGTTGAACATCAAAAAACGTCTCGCCAATAATCGGCTTGTATGCATCTGGGTTATGATAAAAATGATAATGATTTTGCTCGTCGGATTGCGCAATTTCTGCAATTGTTTTCCCTTCCCAATCACCTAAGTGAATTTCACGTAGCCGTTCATCAAAATATATTGGCACATGACGTTGCCCTAAAACAATTTGTGCTGTTTCTTTTGTTCGATCGCTCGGACTACAATACGCAGCAGTAAATGGGACTGTACGAAACCGATCGTGTAAAAGTGCTGCCTGTTTTTTTCCCTTTTCAGTTAAAGGCGAGTCTTTCCATCCTTGCATGCGCTGTTGTGCATTCCACTCTGTTTCAGCATGACGAATGACGTATAATTTTAACACTTTACCTCCCCCTTCGAATGAAAAAAGCAAGCAATATTTGCTTACTTTTTCAGTATGACATATGTTGTGAAATTTGTGCAAAAAATATAGACTCTAACGATTTTCCATCTTGACAAAGCGCGGAAACCGAATCGTATATAAGCATTTGTCCTTGATGAATAAATACGACAGTATCTGCAATTTCCTCAACTATTGACAGCATATGTGTCGAAAAAATAATAGCTTTTCCCTTTTCCTTTTCCAAACGAATAAGTCGTTTAAATTCCCATACCCAATACGGATCTAAACCGTTTGTTGGTTCATCTAAAATAAGCAATGGGGCATCCGCTAAGAGCGCTTGCGCAAAAGCGAGCCGCTGTTGCATGCCTTTTGAATACATCCTTACTTGCTTATGTTGATCATTCGTCAGTCCGACAACATCTAAACATTGTTTCACCCGCTCGTCTGTTGCTCCTTGCCATTGTCCAAATAAAGATAACACTTCATAACCTGTTAAAAGCGGGGGAAATTGAAGATGATCCGGCATAAACGAAAACCATTGCTTGTCGTTGTTTTGAATTGGTTGTTCGTTTACATATATGTCTCCTTTCGTTGGTGGGAGCTGTCCGATTAGCATTTTAATAATCGTGCTTTTTCCTGCACCGTTACCGCCGCATAACGCTAAACATTGTCCTTCTTGAGCAGAAAAAGAAATGTTTTCTACTTTATTTTGTTCGTTATATATTTTCGTCAATTGTCTCACTTCAAGCATAACGTTTCCCTCGTTTCATCCATACGTTTACTAAAAACAACGGCACAATGATCCATATGCATGCGATTGCAATAAATGTAAGCTGGCCACTTGCACTCTCTGCCCATTTTGACCATTCATATAATTGCGGACCAAATAGTGCGCTACTTTTCAGAGCAGCCACGGTCCAAACACGCACGAGTTCAACCGGATTCAATATGATAGATAAAGCAAATAAAAAAATGGTCCATTGCTTTGGAACAATTGATAACAAAAATAATACGATAAATTCATAAAATAAAACGAAAAACCCCCAAATAAATAAACTAATACCGAGAGCTTGTAAACGATTAGAGGAAACAAGTCCAACGAATAAAGCAATCGCTAAAAAAATACTTGTTAATACAATGGTGAATACAAATGAAAGGAAAACAAACGTCGACCACGTCCCTCCTGTTGCAAAAAGAGCGATACTTGCACTTCCATACCCGAGCGCAACAACTGTCCATAGTGATAGGCAGCTCCCCACATATAAACCAAGCGTTAAAGAGTGAGTGGAAACCGGATATGTTAATATAAGCGATAATCGGCCGTCTTCCTTTTCCCCCGCAATAAACAAACTACCTGCTAATAAAGCAACGAGTGGGACAAGCAAAAGGGACAAATTTAATAAAGCCGCGGTCGAACGTGTAAATACTCCTGATGCCTCGTGTCCGCTACTTGCGATCACAGTTGATGATAAAACGGCAAACAAAACGGCAAAAGTGATAAGCCATTTGCTACGAATCATCATCATCCATTGGTACTTTATCGCTGTATTCATTGTTCAAATCCCCACCGATGTTTTTTTAATTGCTCATACGTCCATAACTCTCCATTTCCTTCTTGTTCCATGTATACTTTGGCATGTTTTTTGTTTGCAAATGAAACGACCCCATAATTCATCGGCGTCCAATAATTTGGATTGTATACAAAAACAGCGTGCTCAAGCTCAATCCACTCCCCGTTTGTTACATCGCGAACGTATTTCTTTGCAATGTCCTCGTTGCTTTTATTCATCCACTCGATCATGCACCCAATATCATCAAACTTATGCACCGTTCCATCTTTTAAAATTATTTCTGTAGCATATGGTTCTGCTGTTATACTCATATTACAAACTACACATACATCAATATCTGGATTAATTTCTTCAGGCTCGTACGTTTTCGCTCCACTACATGCGACGAGAAAACATACAAAGAAAAGGCTAGCAATTTTTTTCATGTGTCATTCTCCTTCCATATCCAATCATAAGCAAGCTGCTTACAAATAAAATGCTTCCAAACAGCAACAGTTTCCACGATCTTTCGGTTGTTTCGTTTTTATTGCGATCGACTTGTATAAGTGGGAAGCGGTCTTCCCCTTGCGCCTGTGCTTGCGTAAAAAATGACTCCGTTGTATCAAGAAGTGATAACGCCGGACTTTGAAAATAAAATTGCACACTTGGCCATTTCCGCAGCAGTCGACTATACATAGAACGAATGCGATGTGGGGTATCACCGACTCCATCATCGTTGAAATCATAGAACTGATAGGTGTCCCAATAATTTCCTTTACTTCCATCATCAAATGCAATGGGTGCTCCTTGGATAAGTGCATCTTCCATATTTCCTAAAAATTCATTTTTCACAACAATGATATCGGGATTTTCATATAAGCTGTGCAATGCACGATAGTTACCGATAAATTCATTGTCTTTTACATGACAATGACGTGCGTTTTGTAACGATAAAGCTGTGCTATTATACAGAAATGTATTGTTGTGCATCACTACATGTTCGCTATCGTAAATGAGCGCCCCGTATCCACGATAATCTAATTGTCTCTCAATCGTATTATGTTCAATCGTAAACTGCTTGGACATCATCATCATCATTCCATTAATATTTTCTGCGAGCACATTTTCTTTTGCCATCCCGCCTTCAGCATACATGAAATGAATGGCATAGCGTGCATTCGTTACTTCGTTTTTTTCGATCATTGTATGTTTAGCCCAATCTAAATAAATGCCATCTTGCACACGTGAAATATGATTTTCGCGCACAACAACCCCGCTTGTCTTCAATAGGTGAATACCGTTTCCTCGTTGAGCGAAATGAATATCTCGTCCACGAATGACATTGTTTAAAAGGTTGATATTTGTTCCTTTTTCTACATAAACACCGTAATGTACATGTTCTATACGTACGTGTTTTAACGTAACATGTGAACTTTTTTGAATGAGCACACCAGCTCCTTTTCCATATGCGCTGTTGCGAATCGTTAATCCTTCGACATGAACGCGAGGAGCACGAATTGTCACAACATATTCGCTTCCTTCCCCATCAACTACCGCTCCGGGTTCAGCAATGAGATGAATCGGCTTGCGAATCATAATCGGACCTTTGTATATCCCTTTTTTCACGATTAACACGTCGCCATCATGTGCTTCATCAATAGCTTGTTGCAGCTGTTTATGTACGTCGATCTTTTCTCCATATACCGTTTTTGTAAACAAAAGTGTAACGATCGTTATGAGCAAAAAAAATAAGCTACGCATGTCCACTCCGTCCTCATGTTTGTCATTTATATATCCACATTAATGTAAATTTGTGAAGAAAAAAGAAAATATATGTGAACAAAACGTGAAAAGAGACGCTAATGTAGCGCCTCTTTCGATTGATTATGTTGTTCAAGCCATTGAAGTAACTTTTCTGCTTCTAACGATTGACTAAAGTAAAACCCTTGGGCAAAATCGCAATCCATCTTCTGTAATAAAGAGACTTGATCGTCGCGTTCTACCCCTTCAGCGAGCACCTGTAAATCTAAACTTTTAGCGAGATGAATAATTGTATCGACGATCGTTGCATCTTTCGAATTGTCGGTAATATCACGAATAAACGAGCGATCGATTTTTAATAATGAAACAGGCAAATTGCGAATATAAGCAAGCGATGAAAAGCCGGTACCAAAATCGTCAATCGCAACTTGAATGCCGATCTGTTTTAACTCTGTTAAAATATGTTTTCCTGTTTCGATGTTTTCCATTAATCCGCTTTCCGTTATTTCTAAAATTAAATAGTTAGGTGGAAACTGTGTTTCTTGCAAAATATTTTTCACATGCGTCACAAATTCTTTTCGATTGAGTAAAAATGGTGATAAGTTTACTGCGAGCTTTAATGTCGGAAAATGAGTTTTCCATTGTTTTACTTGTTGGCACGCTTCTTTTAACACCCATGTTGTAATTTCAAAAATGAAGCCGTTTTTCTCAGCAATTGGGATAAACTCTAATGGCGAGATCACTCCGAGCGTCGGGTGTGTCCAACGCATGAGCGCCTCGACCCCCATAATTGATTTATTATCTAACGACACTTTCGGTTGATAACATAAATAAAACTGATTGTTCAATAACGCAAGCGGTAACTCTTGTTCAATCATTCTTTTTCGATTTTGCTGCGGATGATAAAAGTGATATCCTTTCCCTCGTTCCTTTGCATAGCAAAGCGCTTGATCAGCTTGTTTCAGTAATGTATCTAAATCTGTACCATCTTGTGGAAAGAACGTCACCCCAATAGAAAGACCTGATTGGATGACATGCTCTTTATATCGAAATGGCTCCACAAACGATTGAAGCAAATGGTTCATGCGCGCAACCATCGTCTCTTTGTTCACATCATGTAACACAATGACAAACTCATCGCCACCGATGCGAGCAAAAAAGTCTTCTTGTTGCAAATGTTGCTGAATGCGACGAACCGCCTCTTGTAAAAAAAAGTCCCCTGCTTGATATGAAAAACGATCGTTAATCCACTTAATTTTGTCAAAATCAATGTAGCATAATGCAAATGGACGCATTTTTTGAATCATGTGTTGCACATACGTTTCAAAATAAAAGCGGTTTGGAATATTAGTTAGCGAATCGAAATGTTTTAATTTGATCAGTTCTTCCTCACAACATTTCCATTTTGTAATATCTTTTGCCACAACAATCACGTGTTCTATCTCATTTTTTTCATTTAGTAACGGCTGAGCATGCATATCAATCCATATGAAATGCCCTTTGTGTGTTCGCCAACGACATTCAACAGTTGTTTCTTTCTCTTTTGTCGCGTAAATCGTATGTAATTTTTCCATTAAAAGCGGGATGTCATCATGATGAACGAAAGAAAACAACTCATGGTTACACACTTCTTCTGCGCATTTTAGCACGTGTTGAGCGCTTGGTGAAACGTATGTAATTTCACCTTCTGATGATAAAATAAATGTAAATTCAGACGCCATTGAAGCCATAGAAGAAGTGAGACGCATATCAATAAACGGTGCGTCACGATACGTCACAACGATGGCTTGTAGCATACCTGTTTTGTTACATAGAGCGGTGGCTTGAACATATATATTCTTACGCTCATCTTCCTTCAAAATATCATACGAAACGATGCGACCATGTTGTGCATCATGAATCAACTTTTTTAACAGCTCTCGATTCACACGAAGATGATAAAAATGGCGAAAAAAATGTTCATCCGCTCCTAAAATTTTTCCGTTCGGGTCCATAACAGCGATTGCTTGCATCATTTTATTCAACCTCTTTGTTGTTAAAGTTCTATCTTCATTTTCACTAAAAACGGTGAAAAAATCAACAACGTTTCTAATATTTCTGAATAATGTCCTTTTTTTAGAAAAGCGCACAACTTTAAATCGTGCGCTTTTCCCATAAAATGAATAAGCTCAGTATGCTAACAAAAATCGTTGCCCCCATATCCGATAAAATGGCGATCCATAATGTTAACCAACCTGGAATGGTTAATAGTAGCGCCGTTGCCTTTAACGAAAGGGCAATTGCGATATTTAAACGAATGGTGCGATTTACACGCCGGGCAATAACAATCGCCTCTGGCAATTTCTCGAGATGATCTTGCATAAGCACGACATCAGCAGTTTCAATGGCGCTATCTGTTCCTTTCCCCATCGCGATCCCAACGTGAGCATGAGCAAGGGCAGGGGCGTCATTCATTCCATCTCCTACCATTGCCACTATATCTGTTTTCATTAACTCCTTTATTTTTTCTACTTTTTGTTCCGGAAGAAGTTTTGCGAATGTATGTGTCACTCCAACTTGTTTAGCAACTTGTTTAGCTGTTTTTTCGTGATCTCCTGTTAACATGACCGTGCGCCGAATACCAATACGGTGTAGTTGCTGAATGATCTTTTTACTCTCTTCACGTATTTCATCAGCGATACCAAATAAACCAAGTATACGTTGTTCATCTGCGACAAAAACAATCGTACGCCCTTCACATTTTAACTTTTCTGCATCTTGTTGAATTTGTTCGGTAAACAATTGGTGATCAAACATTCTTTCGTTTCCGATACGATACCATATCCCATCGACTTTTCCTTCCATACCGCTTCCTGTTCGTGTTTCGACTTGTTCTGGTTGTTTGTATGCAATATGATGTTGCTTTGCTTTTTGGACAATGGCTTGTGCAAGCGGATGGGAAGATACACTTTCTAAAGACGCAGCAATATAAAGCAGTTCATTTTCATCGCTATATGCAATCACATTTGTTACGTGCGGCTTTCCTTTTGTTATCGTTCCTGTTTTATCAAAAGCAATCGTCCGTATGCGTCCAAGTGTTTCTAAATGAACGCCTCCTTTCACTAACACGCCGTTCTTCGCGTTCCGCGTCATACCCGCTAGCAAAGCAATCGGGGAAGATAAAATAAGGGCGCAAGGACATCCGACAATTAATACAGCTAACCCTTGATATAACGAATCATGCCAAGACGCTTCAAACCATAACGGTGGAACGAGCATGACGAATAGCGAAACAATCATAATAAAGGGAGTGTAATATTTTGCAAAACGGTGAATAAACAATTCGAGTGGTGTTTTTGTTTCTTGCGCTTCTTGTACAAGATGTAAAATTTTTGCCAAAGAGCTGTCTTTATATTGTTTTGTAATTTGAACGTGTAACACCCCTTCATTATTTACACTTCCGCCGTACACGTTCATTCCTAATTCTTTTTCGATCGGCATGGCTTCGCCTGTAATCGCTGCTTCATTCACAGAGCTTTTCCCCTCAATAACGACACCGTCTGATGGAATTTTTTCACCAGGGCGAACAACTACCACATCGCCAACTTGTAGCGAATCAATGGGAACGACACGCATGTTTCCATTCGATATAAGAAGTGCTTCTTTTGGCGCTTGTTTCAGCAGCATATCAAGCGAGCGACGCGCTCGTTCCATCCCTAGTCCTTCTAAATATTCGTTAATACCAAATAAAATGGCAACGACAGCCGCTTCTTTCCATTCACCAATTCCAAATGCGCCGATTAAAGCAATCGTCATTAACGTATCCATATTAAAACGAAAACGAATGATATTTTTCAATCCTTTAACAAATGTTTTATATCCGCTCAGTGCTATCGCAGTCATATAAATAACAATGCTCACTCCATCTACGTCCAAACGTTCAAGCACAAGCGCCATCAAAAAAAGAACAAGAGAGGCACCTACGAGATAGAGGAGCGGATTTCGTTTTTTTTGCGTCTGTTCATCGTCTGCTATATATGCTCCATCTGTCGCTAAAATCGTCCGTACTTTTTCTAAATCGATGCGTTCATGTACGCGTAATTTTCCGCTATTATAGTTCAACGTTGCTCCGTCGCCATATGGAAGTGACTGAATTTGTTCTTCTAATGCCCGCGCACAATTAGCGCATGTTAATCCTTTGATTTCATACTCTTTCATTTGATCCCCCCCTAATGATCGCGCGCATGGCGAATCGTTTGTTCAAGAATGTGTAAAACATGTTCATCATCATGCGAATAATATAGTGTCGTTCCTTCCCTCCGATATTTAACGAGACGTAAGTTTTTCAAAAATCGAAGTTGATGGGATACAGTCGATTGTAAAAGTGACAACCGATTCGCAATTTCAGTTACTGAAAACTCGCCAGATGAAAGCAAATGTAAAATACGAATACGCGTCGGGTCACTTAACGCTTTAAATGTTTGTGATACGATGAAAAGCGTTTCTTCATCTAACTGCTCATATTGATGTTCCATACGATCCCCTCTCTTTCAATATATGAATATATGTTCATATAAGTTAATCAAATTGTATAATTTTTCGCAAAAAAAGTCAACGCTCGTTTACGAACATTGACTAAGTAATGCATATAAGTCGTGCAACGTATCAATTTGTAACTGTTGCAACTCTATAAACACTCGCTTCCACATTTCAAATAAACTCATGACATCTCCTTTTGCTGTATGACGATCAATCGGAGTTAGATGATAAAATGAAAGAGCATCATCAAGCGTCGGAAATGAGTCGTGATATATACATTCCATAATTTTTCTCATTTCTATTGTTGTTTGTTGTAAAACTGTACGATAATTTCGTGATAAAAATTCATTTAAAAACGCCACATCATGCTGAATATGATAACCGAGTAAAATGCCATGGTTCAAAAAAGAAAGAATATGATGAATTTCCTCCTCTAATAACGGGGCGCATGCAACATCGTCGTTTGTTATCCCTGTAAGCACCTCAACATGTTCGGGAATGCGGCGTTTTGGTCGGAAGTTGGAACAATATAAATCAAGCGGTTCACCGTTTTTTGTTTTTAAGGCTGCAAGTGAAAAAATTTCATCTCCCCTTTGTGGAGAAAAACCTGTTGTCTCTGTATCTAATAAAATAAACGTCACGTCAGAAAGCGGCGTTTCGAGCGAATACGTATGCTTCTTTACTTCTTTCATTATTTTTCGAATCCACGCCTCTTGTTGAAAAGCTGGACCGACCGCTGTTGCTTGATCGTATCGAAGACCAAGCGATAGTATGCGACTGATCCATTGAAACGGTCGCTCCATCAATCACACCCACTTCCTTGCATCACGTTGTACTCGTTTGGCTACTGCTAGCGCTCTTTTTAGTCGCTTTTTTTCTTCTTTCGATAAATGATGGATGACTAAATTAGTTCCTTCTAACGAACAACGTAAACGGAAATATAAAAACGTCTCAAGTGCCTCTTTTATGCGTTCAAATTGCTGTTGTGTACAACCATTTTCATCATACCAACACGTTAATCGCTCAAATGTTGAATGCGCATCAATAAATTGTTTTTGAACAGCAACCCATTTTAACATATGATTGAGCTGAACATATCCCCCTTGCTTTATATCAACCATGCCGCTTTTCTCCCCCCAACGTTCGACGTACACCCGTCCAAAAGGTCCAATCGGCACAAAAGGAATACGAACGCTATCAATCATTCGACTACGTAAAGAAAAAGTCGCCGCAATCTTTTTATACAATGTCGTTTTCAGCTGATTAGCAAGTGCATACTCACCGTAAATTGGCCGCATATCAGCTAACATAGATAAATAACGAATATCATCTATATGTTCGTTTGCTACATATTTATCAATTTGTTCATTCCAATCATCTGCCTCTTTTAGCCATCTTTTATTTGTTGCCATCACATACCCACTACAATATGGATACCCTATTTCATTTAAAAAAAGAACGCCAATGCGCGCATACTCACGCATATATACGTAGCATTCTTCTTTTTCATTACAAAAGCATGAAAAAATTACTCCGTTATCTTGATCTGTCCAAATGGTCGGCTCCTTCCGTCCGCTGCTCCCCATCACAAACCAACAGAAAGACGAGGGCTTTTTGCCAATTCCTTTTCGATCAACCTCCCGTTCAGCTAACGACAGCGCCTGTTTCATAAATGCATCGTGGCACATACAAAGCATATCGTATACTTCAAATATACAGGCAAAAGAAATTGAAAAAGAGGAGAGGAGAAAAGCAACTTCATCGTGAAGTTGCTTCAATTCTGACATATTGTTGCATTGTTCCGCTCGAACGATGATTGCTTCAAAATTATTCATGACATCACCATCTTCATGACGAACGAGATGAAACGACTGTTGTCGTTTGTTTATAAGCTGGATCTAATTGTTCTGGATACCCATATGAACCATGCTCACTAATATCAAGTCCAGAAATTTCTTGTTCAGGTGTCACTCGTAAGCCGATCGTCTTTTTTAAAGTATATAAAACAATAAATGAGACAATCGCCACGTACAACGCTGCACCTAAAACGCCGACTGTTTGAACGATAAGTTGATCAGTTCCTCCACCATAAAACAATCCTGGTTTTCCAATTCCTGTGATCTCTACTAAACGTGGTGAAGCAAAAAAGCCCGTTGAAATCGTACCAACAATACCGGCGATACCATGAACTGAAAACGCGTAAATCGGATCGTCAATGCCTTTTCGCTCAAAATATACAGACGTCCAAAATGTAAACGATCCCGCAACAGCACCAATGACTGCAGCTGCCCATGGCTCAACAAATGCACATGCTGCTGTAATCGCAACGAGAGCTGCTAATACACCGTTGACCATGGCTGGAATATCCGCTTTTCCAACGAGCCATTTTGCCGTCAAAATGGAAGCAATCGCGCCAGCTGCTGCCGCAATATTTGTCGTTAACGCTACATAACCGAAAAATCCATCTGCAGTTCCCATTGTGCTTCCCGCATTAAACCCAAACCAACCGACCCATAATACGAAGCCACCAATGACTGTGTATACTTGATTGTGTCCCGGGATGTAATTCGGTGTCCCATCTTTATTAAACTTGCCAATGCGCGGCCCTAACAACATTGTCGCAATGAGTGCTGCAATCGCTCCTTGTAAATGGACAACCGTCGAGCCCGCGAAATCTTGCATTCCCATTTCTCCAAGCCAACCGCCTCCCCATACCCAATGACCGATGACTGGATAAATGGCGATCGTGAAAATCGTTCCAAAAATGAAGTAAACAGATAGTTTTGCTCGCTCAGCAAATCCTCCCCACGCGATCGCTAAAGATACACCAACAAAAGCAAGTTGAAATAGAAATTTCAACTCAAGTGGAACATTTGCCCACGAAAGTGAAGAAAACGTCTCTGTTCCTTCTTTTAAAAACCATCCTTCTGTGCCAATGAATCCATTCCCTTTTCCGAATGTAATTGCGAAACCTGCTGCCCAAAACGCAAGTGATGCAATCGCAAAACTTAATATTTGTTTTCCAGCGACATGACCTGCGTTTTTCATTCGTGTTGACCCAGCTTCTAACAAAGCAAATCCGACTTGCATTCCAATGACTAAAATGGCACCTAACATGACCCAAAGTGAATCAAGGGCTAAACTCAACTGTACTTCGTTCATACTCATCTCTCCTTTGTGTTATTTTTTATAACATTTATGGTTATAATATATTACACAAAGAAACAGAAATGCAACATTTTTTTGAAAATTTTTATTTACATGTTATTTTTCATAACAAAAAAAGAGTGTCCCAAGAAATGGTGGGACACCCTATCCTATTCCTATCAATAACTTCATGTATCTCCCCGGAGTCAGTTCCTTACAATTACAATTAAATTAGAAACATAGCAACAATTGTCGTGACAATCAATCCTGTAACCACCGGCACGACATTTCGTCTTGCTAATTCAAATGGACTCACGCCACAAATGGCTGCCGCCGGAATAAGCGCCCAAGGCACTAATGTTCCTCCACCAACCCAAATGGCTGCAATTTGACCAAGTGCTGTTAATGTAGCAATTCCTGTTCCGATTGCCGTTGCAAACAATTTGGCAATAGAACCAACAAGAGAAATGCCTGAAAAACCTGATCCATCCAATCCGGTAATTGCTCCTACTCCTGTTAACGTAATCGCTCCTACCTCTTTGCTTAATGGAACGACACTAGATAAAGCAACACCTAAGTCATTCACAATACCATGCGACTGTTTTGGTAAAAACTCTCCTATAATCGTTTGAAATCCTGAATCTCCTAAGTAGAAGAAAGCGGCAATCGGAATAACCGGACCGAACACTTTAAACCCAAATTGAAATCCTTGAATGAACAAATCTGTAATTTGTTCTAAACTTTTCTTTTTATACGCAACGACTGATAAAAGAGATAAAATGAAAATCGCTGTTCCACCAATTAATGCCGTTGCATCTCCACCTTGCAATTGAAAATAGTACATCGCTACAACATCTAATCCAAATAAAGTGGGGATGAGAAACGCAAATGTTGTTTTCATCCTTCTCGTTAATAAGTGAGACTGCACTTCGTTTTCTTCGATCGAAACGGCTTCGCCTTGTGGAATGTTACCTTTTTTTACATCTCGACGCAACAAAAAAAATGCGGTTGTCACGGTGACGATCCCCATGACAAAAACGAGAGGAATGCTTGCTGAAATGACATCGGAAACAGGAATCCCCGCTGCGTCTGCTGTTAATTTCGGTGCCCCTTGAATAATAAAATCACCTGATAGTGCAATGCCGTGCCCGAATAAATTCATCGCCATCGCTACCCCTAATGCCGGTAAGCCGACGCGAACAGCAACGGGCAACAAAACCGCTCCAAGTAACGCCACCGCAGGAGATGGCCAGAAAAACCATGAGATCACCATCATTAATATCCCGATCGTCCAATAAGCTAACGTTGGTGTCCGAATGAATTTTGCAAACGGCGCAATCATCACTTCATTCATTCCGGTAATCGTCAGTAATTTACTCATGGATACAATAATCGATATGACAAGAATAGTTGGAAGAAGTTCTGTGATCGCATAAACAAAACTTTTAAAAATGGTGCTAATAGAGAGCGGTAAAGATCCTGTCGCTGTAATCGCTAACAAAAAAATGCCTACCATACAAACTAAAGATGTATCTTTACGCCAAATCATTAATGCGATAATGATACAAATAAACGAGACGTAAATCCAATGTAACGCTGTTAACTCCACACCCATCGTCCTCTTCCCCTTTTCATAAACTGTAATACAGCATATGAAAAAGGGAACGATGTGTGCGAACGCCTAACCACTTTTACGTCCAATTGAAAAATAGAGTTCTTCAACAAGATGTGGTTTATCGATGAACGGATTACGATTGCCTTGAATGCGGAAAATGGCTGCATTACGATGTTTTTCATACATTGTAACTGGAAACTGTTTATGCCATTGAATGAGTAGCGAAATATTAATTCGGTCAATAAACGACTGTTTGATTGCTCGCGGATAACGAACGAGAAAATACAACATCGCTCGCGCTACTGCTCCTTTTCCGTGTTCAGGTTCGAAATGTTCCCCGTATGCCACGCCACAATCATTTTGAATGATTTCATTCGGAGACTCAGGTTCATAAAATGGAAAATCGGCATAAGGAAAATTGGAACGAATCGAATTGCAGCGTGGTTCGCAAACGAATAAATGATGCAAATCCCCTTTCATCGGTTCCTTCGCCCCAAACCATGATTGCGGCACGACATGTTCGGCATTAAATTTCAATTGTTGATCAACCAATTTTATTTTTTGATTAAAATCGAGTTCGCCTTTTTTTGCCTTTTTTACAAGCTGAACAAATTGTTCATATCGCTTTTGAATGATCTCGTAATCTTGTAAAATAATTGTACGTGGATCTTTCTTTTCCCCTGAATAAATGCTTTTTACTGTTCCGTCTGGTTGCAAATCGACCCATGTGTACAAATAGTAATCTTTGCTTAAAAAATATGGAATGCGTCGAATGTGCGTTCGTTTTATTAAATCGTGATACGCTTGAAATAACAACTTTCCGTCCGTTTGATGATCGATGTGTTCGTAATATCGGTCAATGATGCGCTCTTCTTCCTTTTCGTTATAATATAAAGTGTTTTGTTGCTGAATTTTTTGTTGATTTTCAATAAGTTCTTGCAAAATTTCTTTCTGTTTTTCTTCCCAACGCTTCAGCTGCTCTGCATGTTGATGGATAACATCTTCCACCATTCTTCTCTCCAATCATTTTTACTATAATGTATTCGTATATTGTCCATCACGTCTCCGCTCTTTTGTTCCATACACCTATTATAATCAATATGTACACAATAAAAAATAGAACGGAGCATAGTCATGCCCAGTTCTATTTTCATCACACTTTTATAAATCCGGATGTTCGTGCATTGCTTTTAAACGTCTCCATCTTCGTTCTACTTCTTGTTCGAAAGCAATGAGCAATTCCCGATTTTCTTCTTTTAACAGATGTTTCGCCTTGCCCATATATTTTAACCATTCTTGCAACGGAATACGCTTATTTTTTTCTTCTGGATCGTACGTAATCGTTGTTTTTCCACGTTCTACTTCGTATAGCGGGAAAAAGCATGAATCTACCGCTGCTTTCATGATTTTTTCCCCGTATCGCTCTTCTGATTTCCAGTTTAACGGACATGTAATAAGTAGTTTACCGTACGCTGTTCCTTCATGTTGAGCATACCACTGGGCTTTTGCCGCTTTTTTAATTAAATCTTGCGGAAACGCTTCTGTTGCCGTAAACACGTATGGGATATTTGTAGCCGCCATAATTTGCGGCGTATCTTTATGATGAAACGCTTTTCCTTTCTGTACTTTCCCAATGCCTGTTGTACTTGTCATATGTCCAATCGGCGTCGAATACGACATTTGCGAACCTGTATTCATATATCCTTCATTATCGTACTCTAGCATAATCAGTTTATGGTTACGAAGTGCTGTGCCAATTGCTGATCCCATGCCAATATCCATGCCACCGTCGCCTGTCACCATAACAAACGTGATATCATCAGAAATTTGAATATCTCCACGGCGTTTCATCTCAAAAAACGCTTCTACCGCCCCAGATAATGTGGCTGGACCATTTTGGAATAAATTATGAATCATCGTTTGCTTATGCGAGCTGTACGGATAAGCCGTTGTGACCACGTAAGCACAACCGGTTTGAAATAAAACGACAACATCCCCTTCAATTCCTTTAAAAAACAACTCGAGACCTGGGAAAATCCCACATCCTGGACATGCACCGTGACCTGGAGCTAACCGTTTTGGTTTTGACGTTAACGCTCGAAGCGGAGGAACTTTTACTTTTAATCTTTTCGTCTCTTCATCTTCAATCACTTGAATAAGTCCGCTTTTAAATGCATCACCATACATTGGCTCGATGGCTTGTTCCCATTTCTGTTTTGGATCCCCTGGTACATGTCCAAAATAGTCAAATGGCTTTTCAGCGAAACCTTTTTCTAAAGTTTGTAAAGCAATATCAAAAAATGATTTCGCGTCATCAGGGTAAAAATCTTTTCCACCAAGCCCAAAAATGCGCGTTAAAACAATCGTTTGATTGTGTGGATCTTCCTTTAATGCGGATTTAATTTCATGTGTCATATTTCCTCCGTGCGCCCCGTATGAGTCGGCACGTTCACCGACAAGAAGCACTTTTACATGTTTACATGCTTGTCGGATGGCTTCACTCGGAAACGGACGAATCATATTCGGGCTCATGACACCTGCCTTTATCCCTTTTGCTCGCAATTGATCGACAACGTCTTTTGCTGTTTCTGCTGCTGAATTAATTAAAAATAACGCCACTTCTGCATCTTCCATTTTATACAAATCAACAAAAGGATATTCTCGTCCTGACAATTGCGCATATTCTTTCGCCACTTGTTGAAACACATGAGCTGCCCGATATAACGCTTCTGATTGTTGATAATGATTATTAATTAAATCATCTCCATTCATATGTGCACCAATTGTCACTGGTTTTGTTGGATCGGATGCGTTCGGAAAATGAGTTGGTCGCTCCCCGATAAACGTTTGAACAACTTGACGATCTTTAAAATATTGAACTTTTCGTTTTTGGTGCGATGTGAAAAATCCGTCGTATGCCACAATAACTGGCAAACGTACATCCTCATGCTCGGCAATTTTTAAAGCCATAATATTCATATCATATACTGCTTGCGGAGTGCGTGCTGTTAAAATGACCCAACCTGTATTTAAAGCAAAATATAAGTCCGAATGGTCCCCGCGAATATCTAATGGCCCACTAATCGAACGAGTCACTAAATTCATGACCATCGGAAAACGTGTCCCCGATTGAACAGGCAACTGTTCTAACATATACATGAGGCCATTTGCACTTGTTGCATTAAATACGCGAGCGCCCATGACTGTCGCACCATAACAAATCCCTGCGGATCCATGTTCTCCATCGGCAGGAATAAGTATAATATCATGTTCCCCGCGCGCTTTCATTTGATCTAATAGTTGAGCAATTTCTGTTGAAGGTGTAATTGGAAAATATCCCATGAGATGATAATTGATTTGTGCAGCAGCAAGGGCCGCCATCTCATTCCCAGACTCAAATGCGACTACTTGTTCCATATGTGTTTTCCTCCTTTCACACTCTCATTCGCTTTACCGTATGAGTCTCGGCAAAGCCAATTTGTTCACGATATGGCGTTAACGCACTCGTTGGACATGCTTCTACACATTTTAAACAACCTTTACAATATTGATAGTCAATTCCTTTTAAAAACATTTGTTTTCTTCCTTTACGATCTTCTCCTCCTTCCCACACGAAACAAAAATCTGGACAAACGGTGTCGCAGGCGGCACAATGAATGCAATCTTTTTCCTCCCATTTCGGCAGAAACCCTTGTCGAGAGCCGCTTAAGTCTTTCCATACGCTATTGCCGTTTGTTATAATGACTCCACCGATCGTTTGTGTCTCATAACCAAACAAAGGATACGGACGAGAGAACGGCTTTCCTGTTTCTAATAAAGCGTCTTCACTCTTATAAAAACGAACTTCTTCATATCCACGTTCAAATGTACGAATATTTGCCTCAACGAGGTGTGGATATTTTTTTTCAAACGTTTTACGAATCACTTGCTTCATTTTCTCGGGATCAAGAAAGTGACAAATGCGAAATAATGCCCCGAGCATAGCTGTATTCACTTTTGTTTTTTCCTCTACCGCAATTCCAAGCGCATCGACAATCGCGAGTGTTCCGTATGACAAGCGTAGATCGCGACGAATATGCTCAGCACTTCTCACGGAATTAACGAGCACAATGCCATCTGGTCGCAATCCACTAATGACATCAACCATTTTATAAAGAGATTCATGGAAAACCCCGATGACATGCGGTTGTTCAATTGGACTATGATCGCGAATGTGTACATGCTCATCACAAAAGCGAATATAACTTTTCACAGGCGATCCTTTCTTCTCAGAACCGTATGTTGAAAAGTTTGCAGCATTTAATCCATGCCCGAGCGCCCCTACTTCTGCAAGCATTTTCCCCGCTAAATTCGCACCTAATCCCCCGATAGACTCTAGACGTATTTCAAAAAACCCTAATTCATTTGTTTTTGGTAAAATAGACATCGAATCCCCCCCTCATTCGTCAATCGTTCTTTATTTTATAAAAAAATTCAAAAAAGGGATGTGACAAAAATCAAACATAAACACATTTTTGATTTATACAAGCAAAAAAAGGAGTGAAATTATGTTATATAACAAGGGGATTTTGTATATAACAGAGTCGCATATTTGAATGAAACACCCATATTGGAGGAGAAAAAATGAGAAAGCGATATGAAAATTTAGATGGCGTCCCAACAACGAAATCGTTTGCTGACTTGCGGAAATGGTATGCGGAAAGAAGACAAAAAAAGAAAGACTGGTCATATATTTTGCCTTGCGAACATATTCAACCTTCGTTGCTACATACAAATACGGGGCAAACGCTACTCACATGGATAGGGCATGCGACATTCATTATTCAAATAAGCGGATTGACGATTGTTACAGATCCAGTTTGGGCAAAACGATTAGGAACGATCCGCAGACTAACGGAGCCCGCTCTGTCGATTGACGATGTACCTCCCGTTGACGTCATATTAATTTCTCATAGTCACTACGATCACCTACATTTTGCGAGCATTAAAAAACTGAAAGGAAACCCACTCATTCTTGTACCAAGCGGGTTACGTTCATCCTTTCTGAAAAGAGGGTTCGAGCATGTTGTGGAATGCAATTGGTGGGACACCGTTGTCGAACGAGATGTTTCATTCACATTCGTTCCTGCACAACATTGGTCGAAGCGAACGTTATTTGATACAAATACGTCCCATTGGGGTGGATGGGTGATTGAAGCAAAAGATAAACCGACGTTTTATTTTGCAGGGGATAACGGATATTTTCATGGATTTCGCGATATTGGGGAACGTTTCCATATCGATTACGCTTTATTGCCGATTGGTGCATATGAACCCGAGTGGTTTATGGGGCCTCAACACGTTACCCCTGAAGAAGCCGTTCAAGCATTTGTCGATTGCCGGGCGAAAACATTTATTCCGATGCATTATGGCACATTTCCGCTAGCTGACGATACACCAAAAGAAGCGTTAGATCGCCTTTATGCTGAATGGAAACGTCGCAACTTTCCGAACGAACAACTACGTGTGCTGAAATTAGGCGAAATCGTACATTGTGAAACCGCCACATAAAGCGTGGCGGTTCAGACTTATTCTCTTATATACATATATCTTCCGTTACCCCATTTTGCAATACGTACATGCGATAATACAATCCTCGTTTTGCAAGCAATTGCTGATGAGTGCCGCGCTCGACGATTTCCCCTTGATGCAAGACAAGAATTTGATCTGCATCCTGAACTGTTGATAAGCGATGGGCGATGGCAATCGTTGTTCGCCCTTTTCTCATCTTTTCAAGCGCTTGTTGAATCGCTTCTTCTGTTTCTGTATCAATGTTTGCGGTCGCTTCATCAAGCACTAATATTTTTGGGTTCATCGCAATTGTACGAGCAAACGCAATGAGCTGACGCTGGCCGCTTGAGAACGTCGTCCCTCTCTCTGTCACGGGATGATCATACCCTTTTGGCAACTTTTCAATAAACGCATGAGCTTGAACGAATTTGGCAGCTTGCTCAATATGTTCATCCGTCAAATGTTGATGATGGAGCCGAATGTTATCTCGTACCGTCCCATAAAACAAAAATGGGTCTTGAAGCACAAGGCCGATATGTTTCCGCAACTCTCTCTTTGGATACTCTTTAATCGAATGACCATCAATCAAAATATCACCACGTTCAAACTCATAAAAACGCATGAGCAGTTGAATAATTGAGCTTTTTCCGCTTCCGGTATGACCGACAAGCGCGACGGTCTCCCCAGGCCGAGCAATAAACGAAATGTTTTTTAGCACATCCCGTTTTCCATCATAACTAAACGATACGTTACGAAATTCAACCGTCCCTTTTTCAATCACGAGCGGTTTTTCAGCTTGTTTCGGTTCTTCTTCTTGTTCATCTAACAATTGAAATACACGTGAGGAAGCAACGAGCGCTTGTTGGAACATCGATAGCCTCATCATCATTTGGTTAATTGGTTCAAAAAAACGCTCTAAATAATTGACAAAAGCGTATAACACCCCAATTTCAACTGGACTTTGAAAGGAAGAAATACCGAAGTAACTTAACACAACAATGAGCGAAAACACATAAACTAAGTCTGTTGCTGGACGAAGCAATAAACTATCTAGTTTAATATTTTTCATCGCTGCCGTATAATGTTTTTCATTAATGACTCCGAATTGCTCTTTCATCCGCTTTTGTTGACGGAACGCTTGAATGATCGCCATTCCTTGAAGTGACTCATTTAATTTCGCATTGAGTTGACTTAAACGTTCGCGTAAATCGCTATAAAACACCGAACTGTACTTCCGATACGTACGGATAATAAAATAAATGGTCGGTAAAATGACTAAACAAAAAGCAGCTAATCGGACATCAAGCAAAAACATTGCGACAAACACGCCGACTAAGAAAAAAGCACTTTGAATAAACGTGACAAGCACTTCAACAAACATTTCTTTAATGGCTTCTGTATCATTTGTCACTCGTGAAACGATGCTTCCAGCTGGCGTGCGATCAAAGTAACGCATTCCTAATGATTGCACTTTCGCAAACACGTCTATGCGCAATTGTTGAATGATTTTTAATGCAATCTCTTGGAACTTTAATAATTGAAAATAAGAAAGAAACACTTTTCCGATATGAATCATGATATACGCTGTTGCTAGTCCGATCATTGCTTGAAGCGGAAATGTCATCTGCGCTAAATAATCGTCAATAAAAATTTTTACAATGATCGGACCAAGTACGTCTCCAGCAGTCGTTAACGCTAAAAGAAAAAAAGCGAACAACAACGACTTTCGATGCGGTGCAGTATAGCCCATCAGTCGCATAAACACTTGTCGTTGATTCATATTTGATTTCATTGTATACCCCCACGTTCCACAAATTGTTCGAGCTGTTGACGAACGTACATATCCCGATACCATCCGTCTTGTGCAACGAGCTCGTCATGCGTGCCACGTTGAACAATTTTTCCATCTTCAAGCACTAAAATGAGATGTGCATGTTGAATGGCACTTAACCGATGTGTCGCAATCATTGTCGTCTTTCCCGCACGATTTTCTTTCAATGACTGCAAAATACGCTCCTCTGTTTGTGCATCTACAGCCGATAGCGAATCATCTAAAATGAGCACTTCTGGATTAAGCAACAGCGCACGAGCAATCGACAACCGTTGTTTTTGTCCTCCAGATAAAGAAACGCCTCTTTCGCCAACGACCGTTTCATATCCTTCTGGAAACTGCATAATATCATCATGCACTTGAGCGAGTTTAGCGACCCGTTCCACTTCTTCTTGACTTGCATCAGGGCGAGCGAACGCAATATTATCTCGGATGGAAGCAGAAAAAAGAAAATGATCTTGCGGGACATAGCCAATCGCTTCACGCAATCGCTCTAACCGATATTGCGTGATCGAATGTCCACCAAAATACACGTCTCCATCTATTCCAACAAACTCCCGTAGCAACACTTTTAAAAGTGTTGTCTTTCCGGCTCCTGTTTTCCCGACAATTCCTAACGTTTCCCCTTTCTTTAACGTAAACTGAATGTGTTGCAATATCGGTTCCGTTTCATTCGGATACGTAAAGGAACGAATGTCATATGTGATGTCACCTGTCGGCACTTCATCGAGCAATCCATCGTCTTCTTGTATATCCGGTTTTTCACGTAACAATGATGACACCCGATCATACGAAGCCCGACCGCGTTCGACAATATTAAACAACCATCCAAATGCTAACATCGGCCAAATGAGCAGTCCTAAATACATCGTAAAAGAAACGAGCTGTCCAATCGTTAGCTCTCCTTGAACGACAAAACGCGCCCCAAAAACAATCGATAAAAAAAACGACACGCCGACAATGAGCGAAATCGTTGGATCAAACAACGAATCAATGCGAGCAACTGCCATATTTTTTCGAACGACGTCATCAACTTGCGCTCGAAACGATTCAATTTCTTCTTTTTCTTGTCCAAACGTTTTTATTACTTTGATTCCAGCGATACTCTCTTGTACTTTATCGTTTAAAGCAGAAAACGCCTCTTGCGCATAGTGGAACCGTTGATGAAGCAAAGAACCGTAATAGCTTGTTAAATACGCCATAAGCGGCATCGGCAATAAACAAATAAGCGTCAGTTTCCAGCTAATTGTTAACGCCATTGTCGCGATGACAAAGCCCCCAATGCATAATGAGTCAACAAGCGTCAAGACGCCAACACCTGCTGTTTGTTGAATCGCTTGTAAATCGTTTGTCGCATGCGCCATTAAATCACCGATGCGGCGATTTTGATAAAATGACGGCGACATCATCGTAAAGTGCTCATATAGCCGATCGCGCAACAACCGGGCGAGCTTTGCTGCTGAGCCAAAAATCATCGTCCGCCAAACGTAACGACAACCGTACATACAAAGCGCAACACCTGCAAGCAAGCTTAACCACATAATCAGCTTTTCTTTCGTCAGTTCCCCTGCTTTTACAGCATCCACAACATGCCCAATTACTTTTGGGGGAACAAGCTCAAGCAATGAAACGATCGCAAGTAATATAATGCCGATTATGTATGCTTTTTTTTCTTGTTTAAAAAACCACATTAAATCGAGAAATACTCTCATACACCATCCCTACCTTTTCGTGCTTCGATTGTCGTTTCGTTCTATTTTATCAAATATTCCAAAAATAAGAAAGTTTTTTGCTATGTTAGTATATAAATAGTGTTATTCTTATCGCATACTTTTACATATGCAGGCCAATCTAAAAAAGACTAAAACGAATAAAAAAGGTGGTTGTTGCGATGGATTTACAAACAGGAAAATTATACTGGCCAACGACATTTCCCGATGCCCCTTCGTATCCACCGCTAGACAACGACATACAATGCGACGTATTAATTGTCGGAGCGGGCGGATCAGGAGCGTTATGTGCTTATTATTTGAGTGAAACGGATTTAGACGTTGTTGTCATCGACAAACGAAAAGCAGGATACGGAAGCACGATGACAAATACGGCACTTATTCAATGTCTTGGAGATAAAATGTTTTTTGAGCTTGTGAACAGTTTTGGCGAAGCGTATGCCGCTCGTCATTTGACACTTTGTCAACAGGCAGTCGATGAGCTAGAGCAAATCGCAAATAAATTACATATCGATGTAGAATTTCAAAGAAGAGATAGTTTGTATTACGCAAGCGTAGCCGAAGATGTAACAAAACTAGAAAAAGAATATAAAGCATTAAAAAAACAAGGTTATCCAGTCGTCTGGTTAGACAAGCAACAAATTCGTCGCCATTACCCGTTTGAAAAGCATGCTGCTTTATATACGATGGGAGATGGCGAATTAAACCCTTATAAATTGACAATCGGTTTATTGGAATATGCGAAAACACGTGGCGTGCGCGTGTTTGAAGAAACAGAAATGAACGGAAAAAAACTTGAACAACATATGGCAACATGTTATACGAAAAACGGATATACCATTCGGGCACGAAAAGTCATTTTCGCCGCTGGTTACGAAACGTTAGAAGTAAAACAAGAAAAAAAAGCGCAACTCGTTAGTTCATATGCCGTCGTTACCAATCGTGTTGAAGATTTTTCGAGTTGGTATAAACGAACGCTTATTTGGGAGACAGCTCGTCCGTATGTATATATGCGCACAACAGCGGATGATCGCATTATTATCGGCGGACTAGATGAAAATACAGCTTATGCGGATGACCGTGATGCCAAACTGATGCATAAAAAAGAACGACTGATTGAAGAATTTCACCGGCTGTTCCCCGATATTCACGTCGTTCCTGAATTTTATTTAGCTGCCTTTTACGGTGGGACACACGATGGCCTTCCGATGATTGGGGTATATGATTCCTTTCCGAATTGTTATTTCGTTTACGCTTACGGAGATAACGGTACGGTATATAGTACTGTACTCGCTCAAATTTTACGCGATGCCATTACAGAAAAACAAAATGACGACTTTTATTTATATATGCAAACAAGGCCAAAACTCCCACAAACGTAAGTGGGAGTTTTATGTCGTAATCGCCCATATAAATGATTTTTTCCTCTTCTTATTCGTTATCGCTTTTTCTGGAATAGATGGCTCAACGTGTGAAATCGATTCAACAGATGGTTCTATAACAACTTCGTCGATCGTTGCTTCAGTAGAAACAGTTACCAGTGCTACCGAGAGATCCGTTTGTTCAACATGTTTCCATACATCAAGCAAATCTGATGCTACACGTTCCCAACGATAAAGCGATGTCGCTAATTTTCGTCCGTTTTCCCCCATTTTTTTCATCAATGTACGATTGGATAAGATGTGTGTCATTTTTTCCACAAAATCTTGCGGATCTTCTGGTCTTTCAACAACGACACCATTTTCATTTGGCACAACGACTTCTGCATTGCCACCGCGAGCAGTTGTCACAATCGGAAGCCCTGCCGCCATCGCTTCATAATGGACACGAGCAAGCGGCTCTTGCCATTGCGATGTACAAACGAACAAATCAGCAGCGGCAAACCAGTTTTGAATTTCGTTTGGTGGCACGAATCCGGTCGCCACAACGGGGATTGGCAATCTTTTAGCCAATGAGCGAACGTAGGCAATATAGTCCGTTGTTCCTTCTTCGCTAAACCATTTGCTTCCGACAATGACGAGCGCTAAATCATTAAACCGTTTCGCCAGTTCTGGCAACGCTTGAATGAGTTTATCCACTCCTTTATTTGGCGACAACCGACCAGCAAATAAAATGACGGTTTTGTGATCGATTCCGTTCGCTTGGCGCAGTTGCTTACGAATTGACGTCATATTCGGATGATTCCCTGGTAAAAATCGTCCGGAATCAACACCCGAATAAATCGTTCGTAATTTCCCCTCTGCTTCCGGGTATAAGTTGCGAATGACTTGACCGATGTAGTTGCTAATGGTGACAATGGCGGATACTTGTCGCACCACTTCTTCTGCTTCTTCACGGTTAATTTTCGTAATTTGAAACATATCGTTATGCATGCTGAGCGTAATTTTGGCATGAGGAGCGACTTGACGAATAGGTAAAACAAGACGTGGCCTATTGAAAATGTGGATCAAATCAAACGTATGCGCTTGCACGTACTGAACGACGTGATCGCAATACGTATCAAATATACCTCCTGGGATGCGCACGTAGTGAATGCCATCGATCGTTTCTTCATTTGGTAATGTTTCGTGTTGTACCCCTAGTACAGTAATGCGATGAGCGGTGCGAAGATGAGGAAGAATCCCAGCAATATACGTTTGAATCGCACCCCCAAGCACGGGAGGAACAGGTAACTTTTCTGTACAAATCATTAAAATGTTCATCGATTTCCGTTCTCCTTCCAATCGTTTTCAATTTCAGCGAGTACTGGCCATTTTGTTGCATCTGTCGCAACAATCGTCTCAATGAGTTGCATCGTTTGTTCGTTTAAAAACAGCTCTGGATCATATACTACTTCTTTTAAATTTTTGTAAAATTCATTCGGAAGTGACAAATCGATCATCAACACGTCATATAATGAAGCGTCGATCGGATTTGCCTCATGATACGCTCGAATCATTTCACGCACCCAATGAACGTCCCAACGGTATAAATCAGCCATCGTACCGGAAATCAGTTTTCGTAAATCGCGAATCGGCAAATCGTATGCGACGCCATCTAAATCGATAATCCACATACCATTTGCGCCCATTTGTCCGTTCGACCAGCCGTAATCTTGATGCACAAGTCCCCATTCGCTATTTCCTCGTTCGACTAATTGATGATACGAAGATTGTTGAAGTCGCGCAAAACTTTCACGAGCCTGTGCTTGAAAATGATCGACAACTTCCAATAACATCGCACTTGCAGGCATCTCTTTATACGCCTTCGCTAATTGGCGAAACCAATCCATTTTGTTTATCGTTTTTTCGTACGTTTTCGGCCATTTGTATAACCGTGAAGCGATTTCTGCTCCCTTTGGAGGGACATATCCTTTACTTAAACGATGAAATTCACCGAGCGCATAGCACAGTTGTTTCGCTCCTTCTAAATCTTTTGTTACCGGAAATAATGGCTCAATCCACTCTGCAACAAACCATAACTTTCCTCCCGCTTCTACATAATCCATTCCGTCCGTCGTTTGTACAATTGGCGGAACGTTCGCTTTTTGCACATCGACTAAATATCGTTGCGCCCCGAGGCTAAATATGCTGCGCGTTGGGCGGCGATGAAGCAATTTTAAACTTTTCGGACCTTTATTCGTTTCTAACTTCCAAATGGCTCCCCCTTTATCCGGCTTCGTCGTCACGACTTGCCTACTTTGAACAGATAAATCATAATGGCGCAAAACGTCTTCTGCCATTTGTTCAATATAATCTGGTACAAAAAACTCGTGCATCGTTTCATCCACGATCCAAGGTTCAATAAGCATATAACCCCTCCTATTTGACATAAATCCCTACTATCTCAACATATGCACTAAAAAAAATTTCGTATAGACATATCCATTACGCCCAACAAAAAACCGCCTCTTTTCATTCAGAGACGGTTTCGCGAAGCAAAGCTTCAATATGTTGTTCTAGCTCAAACGGCTTTGTAGTTGGTGCAAAACGTGCAACGACTTGCCCATTTCGGTCGACTAAAAACTTTGTAAAATTCCACTTCACCGCTTTCGTCCCTAACATGCCTGGCGCTTGTTCCGTTAAGTAAACGAACAGCGGATGGGCGTTTGGACCGTTTACATCGACTTTCGCAAACATCGGAAACGTCACACCATAATTGAGTTGACAAAATTGCGAGATGTCTGCTTCTGATCCCGGCTCTTGATTTCCAAATTGATTGCATGGAAAGCCGAGCACAACAAATCCACGTTCTTTATATTTGTCGTATAGTTGTTGCAATTGTTCATATTGTGGCGTCAAGCCACATTTGCTTGCTGTATTGACGATGAGTAATACGTTTCCTTTGTACTGCGCTAACGATTGCTCTTCCCCATGAATCGTACGTACGTGAAAATCGTAAATGTTCATTTCACATTCCTCCTTTAGCGCTATTGTAACATACGAATCGTTTTTTCTACATAAACAATGCTCCCACTCTGACAAATGAAACAATATTCGTTATAATGATGGAAAATACAGAAAAAGAAGGTGAGTTTCGTTGAAAATGCGCGTTAGTGCAGTGCAATATCATTTACATACGATTCAATCGTTTGAACAGTTTGCGAAACAAGTGGAACATTATGTAAAAACAGCACAAGAATTTGGGGCTGAATTTGTCCTATTTCCCGAGTTTATGACGACACAGCTTATGTCTATCGGCGATGACACGAAAGAAGCGTTAACGATTGACGAGCTTCCAACGTTTACAGAAGCATATCGCTCATTATTTTCAACACTTGCGAAACAAACGAATATGCATATTATTGGCGGGACACATGTCATAAAAAGAGAAGATCGACTATATAATGTGGCACATTTATTTTATCCCGATGGAACGATTGCCGAACAGGCAAAGCTACATATTACCCCGACAGAAGTGAACGAATGGAATATGCATGGCGGCGACACATTACATGTCTTTGACACAATAAAAGGAACGATTGCGATTTTAACATGTTATGACATTGAATTTCCTGAAATTGTGCGCATGGCGCGTGCAAAAGGAGCGGACGTCATTTTTTGTCCGTCGTGTACCGATGATCGTCACGGATTTTATCGCGTACGCTATACGTGTCACGCCCGCGCGATTGAAAATCAAGTATACGTCGTCACGACAGGAACAGTCGGATCATTGCCAACCGTCGACTTTATGCGGGCAAACTTCGGGCAAGCAGCGATTATTACACCGAACGATATTCCCTTTCCACCGCGCGGCATTTTAGCGGAGGGAGAAATCAATGACGATATGATTATTACGGCCGATCTTGATTTACAGCTTCTTTACGACGTTCGCGAGCGCGGATCCGTCACTACATGGCGCGACCGCCGCACGGATTTATATACCGATTGGACATAAGGGGAGAGAATGATGTATAAGCAACTTTACGTCTTTCATGACGACCGTCCGATTCCTGCCACCATTCGCAACTATGAAGAAAAAGATATCGATGCGTTAATTCGCATCCAGCAAGAAAGCTTTCCACCTCCATTTCCATCTGAACTATGGTGGAATAAAGAACAGCTTATGAACCATATCACCCTTTTTCCAGAAGGGGCGTTATGTGTCGAAGTGGACGGAGAAGTCGTCGGATCGATGACAGGTTTGATCGTGAACTTTCATCCAAGCGATGCCGATCATACGTGGGAAGAAATAACGGATAACGGATATATTCGCAACCATAACCGAAACGGCAATACGTTATACGTCGTCGACATCGGTGTCCGCCCAGCATATCGCAAACTCGGGTTAGGAAAATGGCTAATGCAGTCGATGTACGAAGTTGTCGTTCACCAAAAACTTGAACGACTATTAGGTGGCAGTCGCATGCCAGGATATCATCGATATGCGAATGAAATGACGGCCGAACAGTATGTAGACGCCGTCATAACAGGAAAAATAAAAGACCCTGTCATTACGTTTTTGCTTCGCTGCGGGCGTACGCCGGTGAAAGTCGTCGCTAATTATTTAGAAGATGCTCAATCGTGCAACTACGCCTTGCTTATGGAATGGCGCAATCCGTTTTTATAGCCGCCCGTCCACACCGTTCCTCTCTCTCATTCATAAGATAAAATAGAGAGGAGCATTCCTGTTAGAAAGGTTTTCGGGGACTTGAAAGAAAAAAGCCCTCTTGGTATGATGCAGGGG
>NZ_JAIWYK010000272.1:0-237 GCF_022030075.1 Anoxybacillus sp. LAT27 | reverse complement strand
CACGTCTTCATTAACGGGTGCAACATCATCCATGCGGACGGACTGGAGACCCGCGTGCGGGAAGAAGACCAGTTTGCGCTGTTCCCGCCGGTGGCAGGAGGCTGAGATGGCCGAACACGTTCTCGAGCTGCGCGGCATCCCTCTGTCCCATCTGGTTGCCTATCTGGTCGAATGCGGAGGCGACCCGCCGCCGGATGAAACGCTGCCGATCACCGTTCGGGGGCAAGGCTGGCAGGC
>NZ_JAIWYK010000271.1:0-237 GCF_022030075.1 Anoxybacillus sp. LAT27 | reverse complement strand
AAGAGGCCCGCTGGTGGCGCAAAAAGCTGGGCGGCGGCCTGCGGCAGGCGGGCTACCTGGCCGCGCCGGGGATTCTCGCGTTGACGGAGATGACGGAGCGGCTCCAGGAGGACCACGCCCGGGCACGCATGCTGGCGGAAGGGCTGCGCAAGCTCGGCCTGCACGTGGAGCCGGTGGAGACCAACATCGTCCTGGTCCGCACGGAATCGGCCGGACTGACCGCCGAGCAATTTTTGG
>NZ_JAIWYK010000270.1:0-237 GCF_022030075.1 Anoxybacillus sp. LAT27 | reverse complement strand
ACATTTTGATTCCGCCGCAGCAGTATGCGTATCTCGTTGGAACCAAAGTGAGCGAAGCCGGGAATATCTCCATCCTGCAGTTCCTGCTTGATAACAACATCGGCAAGAACCAGGGTGTTGATCTTGTGATTGCTCCTTCCCGTTGGTGCGCAGGGGCCGGCACAGGCGGCACGGACCGGATGGTTGCTTACGTCAACGACGAGGACCGCGTAAACTTTGACCTGACTGTGCCGCTGA
>NZ_JAIWYK010000269.1:0-238 GCF_022030075.1 Anoxybacillus sp. LAT27 | reverse complement strand
CATCGGCGGGGACGGCAAGAGCGTCTCCATCGCCGCCGCCTCGGTCGTCGCCAAGGTGACGCGCGACCGGCTGATGGCGGAATACGCCGTACAGTATCCCCAATACGGCTTTGACAAAAATGCCGGCTACGGGACGGCGGAACACCTGGCCGCCCTTCAGCGGTACGGCCCGTCGCCGATTCACCGGCGGACGTTTACAGGGGTGAAGGAGCGGGCCTGAGAAGCGTTCCCGTCCGGG
>NZ_JAIWYK010000268.1:0-238 GCF_022030075.1 Anoxybacillus sp. LAT27 | reverse complement strand
GCGCGAAGTCCGTCACGGTGATACCGGCGTCCTTCGCCACCTGGGCGACGGAGAGCTTGTTGTCCTTCGCGTAGTCCTGCTCGAGCAGGGCGACCTGCTTGATGAACGCGGCGACACGGCCCTCGACGATCTTCGGCAGGGCGGCCTCGGGCTTGCCCTCGTTGCGGGAGATCTCGGTGACGATCTCGCGCTCCTTCTCGACCGCGTCCGCCGGAACGTCCTCGCGGGACAGGTACGA
>NZ_JAIWYK010000267.1:0-239 GCF_022030075.1 Anoxybacillus sp. LAT27 | reverse complement strand
CGGCAGGCGTGGGCAGCAGGCCGAAAGCCTGACTGAGCGTGTTTTCCGCCGCTAGGTCGTTGCCGCCGGCCAGCTGCTGAAAGGTCTGGCGGATCCAGCCAGCACGGATACCCCCGGTTACGTCGAGCCGGGGTGTAATATACCAGGTCACGTTACCAAAAACCGCCGTGTCGGTGAGGTCGGTCAGCAAGTTGTAAGAGAGCAGGTTGTCGAACGGCGGGGCGCCGATACTCTGGTCA
>NZ_JAIWYK010000266.1:0-239 GCF_022030075.1 Anoxybacillus sp. LAT27 | reverse complement strand
GCCATCATTATACCTTACTCAAGGGCCAGTGTGCGGGCGGCTTCTGTCGCAACCGCGCCCGGCTTGGCTGCGACGACGCCTGGTTTTGCGGCGGGGCTTTTCGTTCGAGCTGCAGCGGCTGTCTCCGCTGTCGGATGGCCGGACAGCGAGCCTGCGGGAACCAGCGTGTGCAGCGTGATCTCCGGACGGGAACGGAGACGGATGTTGATCCCCGTCTGCCCCAAGCCCTCGCTGATGTA
>NZ_JAIWYK010000265.1:0-239 GCF_022030075.1 Anoxybacillus sp. LAT27 | reverse complement strand
CCCACGCGGACAAGATCGTGGTGATGAAAGAGGGGCGGATTGTCGAACAGGGAAGACACGAAGAATTGCTGGCGCAAAAAGGTGTGTATCATAATCTGTGGAGCGTGCAGGATCTGGGCGCTCCCACGGAACAGCAACCGGTGTCGTAGGGAACCCAGCCTGTCAACGAATACGCGTGGGGCCGTGGAGGAGACGACGAGGCCGACGCGTTTCCTCGCACCGGAAAGGAGGAGGGCTCC
>NZ_JAIWYK010000264.1:0-240 GCF_022030075.1 Anoxybacillus sp. LAT27 | reverse complement strand
GTGGCATGCGTTTGGACTTTTTGTAATGCTAGCTGAGTTCGCTCGGCGAGCGTGGTGCGGGTTGTTGAGCTGTTGTTCTCTGCCGATGTTGACTCAATTGGTCGTGCACTGATAATGTGAGAGGCTCCTCCGAATGCAGCGCCGAACAAGCCATAGCTGGTCGCTGTCATGGCGGTTTCTCTCAGGTCTAGGCTTCGGCGGTGTAAGGAAGTATCGAGTATTGATTGAGTGGTGCCGCCT
>NZ_JAIWYK010000075.1:0-33495 GCF_022030075.1 Anoxybacillus sp. LAT27 | reverse complement strand
TGTCGAAAAAATTTTTTTGGCACCCCTATGATGCCAAGAAACCTTGATATATCAACATTTCTAGAGGGAGGAGATGAAGGAATTAATCATTATATGGATGAATGGGTAGCCCCAAAACTAAAAAAACAATATGGAATTACACTTGAACGAATTCCAATGGATACACACGAAATTTTACAAAAATTACTAAACGAAAAGAAAGCAGAGAAAGAGAAAGGAACAATCGATATCATTTGGATTAATGGAGAAAACTTTAAAAATGCTAAAGAGAATGATTTACTATTTGGTCCTATCACGAACAAACTTCCTAATTTCCAAAAATATATAGACGCTCACAGTTTAAATATACAATATGATTTCGGTACAGCTGTAGACGGATTAGAAGCACCATGGGGAAAGGTTCAATTTGTATTTTTGTATGACGCAAATAAAATATCTCAGCCGCCTAGAACATTTGCTGAGTTAAAGCATTGGATAAAAGAGCACCCTGGAAAATTCACTTACCCTGAGCCAACGGACTTTACAGGAAATGCATTTTTACGTCACCTCCTTTACGAGTCAGTAGGCGGATCTGAAAAATTACTAGAACGAGGGTATGATCCACAATTTGTAAAAAATAAAGCAGAGAAAATGTGGACATATTTAAATGAAATCAAACCGTATTTGTGGCATAGGGGAGAAACGTATCCGAATTCTTTAACAGAACTTGATCGTCTATATAGTCAAGGAGAAGTATGGATGACAATGGGGTACAATGAAGCCCGAGCAGAAAGTCTAATAAAAAACGGAATATTTCCGAAATCTACTCGTTCTTTTGTGTTTGAATCTGGATCAATCGGTAATACACATTTTTTAGCTATTCCTTTTAACAGTCCAAATAAAGCCGGTGCGATGGTAACCATTAACTTTCTTCTATCCCCTAAAGCACAGTTAGAAAAGTTTCGTCCAACATATTGGGGAGAAGGCATGTCATTAGATCCGAGCAAGTTATCTGAACAAGACCAACAAGCATTAAACGAAATCAATCGTGGGAAATCAGTATTACCATCAGATATCTTAAAAAAGCACTTACTTCCAGAAGTAGATCCGCGTTACGTGGGATGGCTGAAGGAGAATTGGCTCCATGAAATTGTCCGGAAAAAGTAATTTGTTGTTTCTTCTTCCACCATTTATTTTAACAATTGTACTCGTTGGATACGGAGTGATCATGGCTATCTCAGAAAGTATACACAAGAACGAACAATTGACTTTCCAATATTATGTCGACGTATTCGCAAACGATATCTTTATTGCATCGCTGAATTATAGCCTTTCGATTGCTTTTGTATCCACCTTTTTTTCTATATTCATTGGTTTATTGATTACAAGATGGCTTTATCATTGTTGGAAAAACGATTTTTTGAAAATTGTATACTGGATTCCAATGTTATTTCCTCATTTTGTTTGGGGATATATGATGGTGTTATTGTTTTCACAAACTGGATGGTTTTCTTCACTTGTATACAATATAGGTATCATTCATAAACCGAATGAATTTCCAGTCATCATAAATGATTCTCATGGAATTGGAATAATAATTACGTACGTTTTAAAAGAAACGCCTTTCGTTATACTCATGCTTCTTCCAGCCTATCATCAACTGAATCACCAGTCATCCTCCGTCGTGAGGACACTTGGTGGAAAAGAATGGGATGTATTTAAAACGGTTGAGTGGCCATGGATTATGCCGATTCTGTTCGAAACGAGCATCATCGTTTTTTCATTTATTTTATCTGCTTATGAAGTACCATATTTACTTGGCACGACGTATCCAAAAATGATTTCTCTCCTTGTTTACGAATGGTTTTTTGAAGGGGATTGGAGTAATCGTCCGAAAGCGTTCGCTGCTATGTTGAGTGTAACGATGTTTATTTTCTCTATTATGATGGCATATACTTCCCTCTTAATAAAGAAGCGATATCACATGATGAAAGGGAATGGAAAAGTGTGATTAGAAAGAGGAACAATCTCATTTTCTTTTTTTCTACTTTATTTCTAGTCATACCCGTTATCTTATTAGCATTAAAGAGTTTCTCTTTTTCTTGGAGATACGGGGATCTATATCCAAAAATATGGAGTTTGAACGGATGGGAAATTTTATTAAAAGAACCACGGATATGGCAAGCCATTCAATCTTCGTGGTTAATCGGTATTACCGTCGTTTTATTGAATTTATTAATTGCTATACCTGCCGGGAGAATCATTGCTTTTCATTCTTTCAGAGGAAAATGGTTTTTTGAGTTACTATTCACACTTCCGATCTTGATTCCAAGCTTAGCTGTAGTTATGGGACTTCATCTAACAATGATTCGACTAGGGCTCACTGACCATTGGATGGGCGTTGTCATCGTTCACTTACTTCCATCTGTTCCATATACAATTAAAATATTTCATGCTTCTTTTGAACGAATCGGACCGCATTTGGAAGACCAAGCTGTTTCACTCGGTAGTAGCAAATGGTACAGTTTTTATTCGATTTACCTACCGCTTCTTGTACCAAGTATAAGAAGCACTGTGTTTCTTGTTTTCGTTATTTCTCTTAGTCAATACGTATTGACGGCAATAATTGGTGGTGGAAATGTTGTGACAATTGCAACTCTTTATTTTCCGTTTTTATCAACAGTAAAGGAATCGGTTATCTCAAGCTTTTCGCTTATTTTTGCGATTTTGCCGCTGACTGTACTTCTCTTATTTGAGTTGCTGATTCAAATTTTTATTCCTTATCGAAAACAGAATGGTTGAGGTGTGTATATGAGAGATGCATTTATTTCCCTCAATTCTTTAAAAAAAGCATATGGAAATGAAACAGTTTTTCACTCAATTAATCTGGATATAAATGAAGGGGAAATGATCAGTTTGATAGGACCATCAGGAGCAGGGAAATCAACACTTCTTCGATGCATAGCAGGTCTGGAAGAATTAGATGAAGGTCATATATGGATTGAAGGAAAAGACATGTCAGCAGAGCCTGCTCATCGTCGCCCGATTGTCATGATGTTTCAACAACCGTTATTATTTCCCCATATGACAGTAACTGAAAACATAATGTACGGGTTAAATTTTACAAAAATGACAAAGAGGGAGCGACTAGAACAAGTCTCGTTATATTTAAAAAAAATTAACATGGAGAACTTTCGAGACTTTTATCCATCCCAATTATCTGGTGGACAGCAACAACGTATTTCACTAGCGAGAGCATTAATTACCAACCCAAAGTTGTTGCTGCTCGATGAACCTCTTAGCAGCCTTGACAATGAATTGAGAGCAGAAATTCGCTTATGGATGAAACAATGGTTAAAAGAAAAAAAAATAACGACAATTTTTATTACGCATGACAAGGAAGAAGCAATGTTGATTGGGGATCGAGTAGTTGTGATGGGAAAAAAAATAATTCAACAATGTGGGAGTCCTATACAAGTATATGATTACCCGGCTAATTCATTCGTCGCAGAATTTTTTAGCGATGGTATCGTCATCAATAACGAATTGTTTATTCATACGAAACATATAGAAATGTCTACTTCTCCAAATGAAAGATGGTATGTGAAATGGAAAGGGCTTGTAAAAGAAGCATTCATGAAATACGGGAAGTTTTTCTATCAGATAAATATCATCGATTTGCAAACAGATGTCATCATTCAAAGCGATGTTCCTTTTTCTAACATGCAATATGTTTGGGTTGGTGTGCATTCAAAGGGACATATTCAAACATTTAAAAAGGATGGAGAAACATGTTAAAACGAACAATATGGAAAGTAATCGTATCCATAGTCATTATTATCTTTATTATTTGGTTTAATCAACATTATATTAATATAAAACCACAAGCAATACGTGAGTGGATTTTATCTTTTGGAACATTTGCACCTATAATCTTTATCGGCATATATACAGTTCGTCCATTTCTTTTCTTCCCTGCTTCTATTCTTTCATTAGCAGCGGGATTAGCGTTTGGTTCATGGTGGGGGACTATCTACACTGTCATTGGCGCAACGTTGGGAGCCAGCTTGTCTTTTTTTGTCGCTAAAAAATTGGGAGAACGAATGATTCGTAAAAGTTGGAAAGGGAAAACAACGAAACTGCGAACACAATTACAAAAAAATGGGTTTGCGTATGTGCTTTTATTACGACTAGTTCCGATTTTTCCGTTTGATTTCGTCAGCTATTTAGCCGGAATAGCAAATGTGAAGTTCGTCCATTTTCTAATGGCGACATGGATCGGTATTATCCCTGGAACGTTTGCTTATAATTTTTTGGGCTCTAGTGTTGTTTCTGAAAATCAAATAATAATTGGTTTGGCCGTCTTTGTGTTTGTCATCGTTTCACTTATACCAATTATGACAAATACAAAAATACGACAAAAATTAGGATTACAACAGAAAGGAGAATAACCGTGCTCGATACACATGCAAGAAAATATGTGCAACCCCTTATTGAAACGACCGCTTCCTCTTTTTTGAAAATAGGATTAACGGCAAACCAAGTCACTATGATATCTTTTTTGATTGGTCTTTCTTCAGGAATTCTTTTTTATTTTGATTATGCAGTTGCAGCCATCGTCGTATTATGGATTTCTGGATTTTTAGATGCGGTCGACGGAACGATGGCAAGAAAGACAAACGTGTCGCCATGGGGCACAGTTATGGATGTAACATTTGATCGCGTTGTTGAAATTAGTGTCATTTTAGGAATTGCGTTTAAGTATCCTCATGTCCAATGGGCTCTTCTGTTATTGAGTGCTTCGATTATTTTTTCCATTACGGTGTTTTTAACAGTGGGCGCTGTTTCTGAAAAAAAAGGAATGAAATCATTTTATTATCAAGCGGGGTTGGCTGAACGTACAGAAGGATTTCTTTTCTTTTCTTTTATGATGTTGCTGCCTAATTATGTTCTGATTATTACGTTGTTATTTTTTGTAGTAGAAATGTTTACAGGGTTACAACGTTTACATGAAGCTCGACAACTTTTGCACTGAAAGGGTGTGAGATAATTGAAACAATATGATCTTATTGTCATCGGTGGAGGGGCAGGAGGATTGACTGTAGCTGCCGGGGCAGCTTCTCTTGGAGCGAGAGTAGCTCTTATCGAAAAAGAAACACACCTTGGTGGTGATTGCTTACATTTCGGCTGTGTTCCGTCAAAGGCGCTTATTAAAGTAGCTTCCGAAATATATGAAGCAAAAAAAGTAAGGGAATGGGGGATGAACATAGAAGGAAATATTAATTTAAATCAAGTTACACAGCGAATCAAAGCAGCCATTATGCACATTCAACACCATGACGATATTGACCGATTTAAAAAATTAGGGGTCGATGTGTATATTGGTAAAGGAAAATTACGTTCTGCTCATAACGTATGGATCAACGATGAGGAAACGATATTTGGAAAGCGCATAGTCATTTCAACAGG
This sequence comes from Anoxybacillus sp. LAT27, assembly GCF_022030075.1. Classification (NCBI taxonomy): domain Bacteria; kingdom Bacillati; phylum Bacillota; class Bacilli; order Caryophanales; family Anoxybacillaceae; genus Anoxybacillus; species Anoxybacillus sp. LAT27. Next base: position 28,047 of record NZ_JAIWYK010000075.1, on the reverse strand, counting down.
ATCAAGACCTTTTGTGCCTCAGATTGATGGTTTAGAAAAAGTTAATTATTTAACAAATGAAACAATATTCAACATTGATTTCGTGCCTAAAAAGCTTCTTGTCATTGGCGGTGGTCCAATCGGTATAGAACTCGCTCAAGCCATGGCAAGGCTAGGGAGTGAAGTGATTGTTATTGAACGTTCTAATGAGATATTACAACAAGAAGATGAAGAAATCGTTCAATTAGTAAAAAAACAACTGATGCGTGAGCTAACGATATATACTAATGCATCTATTCAAAAAATCATAGCTACGGAAAATAATAGAAAAATTGCTGTAATCCGTACTCAGGACAGGGAAATCGAGATGGAAGCCACCGATATCCTGATTGCTTCTGGAAGAGTTCCTAATACAGATACAATTGATCTAGATAGAGCGGGTGTTCAGTACGATAACAAAGGACATATTATCGTGAATGAATATTTGCAGACAAATGTTCCGACTATTTATGCGATCGGAGATGTAAATGGAAAATTCCCATTTACACATGTAGCTGGAATGGAAGGGAAACTAGTTGTGCAAAATGCTGTACTAGGATTAAAACGAAAAATAAACTACGCGAATGTACCATGGGTCACATTCACTCATCCGGAAATTTTTCATATGGGATTAACAGAACAACAAGCTCGACAACAACACGATCGTATTCATATCTTTAAAACACCGTTATCTAATGTCGATCGTTTCGTAGCAGACTTCCAAACAGAAGGAATGGTAAAAATAATTACTGATAAAAAAGGGTACATCATTGGAGCACATGCTGTAGGCCAAAACGCAGGGGATTGGATGCAGGAAGTAGTATTTGCTAAGCAGTTTGGTAAAAAAATTGGTCAACTCTCTCATGTCATACACCCATATCCAACTCATGTAGCAGCCGTTCAACATACAGCTGACTTATATTGGCGCGAGAAATTATTTCGCGGCTGGATTCCAAAATTAGTGAAACAATACATTCGATTATTCCGATAATAAGCATAAAACAATAGGACGATCTAAGAAAAGGGACTCATTCTTGGCGAGTCCCTTCAATAATCTAATAGCTCTAATGCTTTTTCGACATGAATAGCTAAATGAATTCCTTTTTTAATAAAGCCGTCTCTTTTTAATTGACTCATAACTGCGCTTGTTGTTTCGCGCGATGCACCAACCATGCTAGCGATGTCTTGATGGGTGAGTTTCATTCCAATTGTTTGCCATTCCTTTTTTCGTTTTCCTGTTTTTTCGCTTAGTTTCAATAACAAATACAAAATCCGGTATTTCACATCACTTAAGGCGATTTTTTCACTTAAGCTGTATAATTCTTTTAACCTCGTTGACAATATATGAATAAGTTTCAAGGCGATTTTTGGATTTTTTTCGATAAATGTTTCAAATTCTTTTTTACCTAACAAGCATAAGTACGTATCAGTCATTGCTTCCGCATATATTTGATCATCCGTTAATGATAAAGTCGATGTTTCACCAAAAATATTTCCATCAACTAAAATATCAACTGTAAACTGCTTTCCTCTTGCGTTCATACGATACAAACGTACTTGCCCCTTTTTTAGCAAGAACAACGCTTCAATTTTTTTGTCTGGAGATAGGATAAGCGTTCCTTTTTTTACAGGTTTCATTTCGCTTATTTGATCAATGATGTGCAACTCTTCCATCGGTAGCTCATCAAGTAGACTAATTTGTGACAATAAAAATAACTTATCCACGTTGCATATGCCTCCTTAGCAATAAACTCCCTCTTTACATTATAGCTGTTTTTTTATCGATTCCTGTAATCCATCTTACAGTATGTGAGAAAATAATGGTGTAAAATAGTTACGCTAGGAGGTTTTTTTATGAATTATATTCTTTATACGATCGATGGTTGTAGTAAATGTCATATGGCACGAAAGCATTTACTTGAAGAAAATATCCCTTTTTTAGAAATAAATATATTAAAAAACCCTTCTGCTGCTATACAATTAAAGAAAAAGATGAAAGAGATCATTGCTCCCGTGCTCGTTTCAGATGACAGAATCATTGTCGGAAGTGACATTTTATTAATGAAAGGAGAAATAAGATGAGAAACGAAAATATTCAAACAATTAAAAATGCAAAACAAGTAATGGAAGATCAAAAAGAACAGATGGGACAGTTTCTTCACCTTGCAGAAGACATTGTAAACTTGTCCATTGTTTTATCGGAAATGTCTAGCCAAATTAACGAACAAGTAGACGAAGCAGCTACATATGCAAAAGATGGAAAATTGTCTATGGATGAGATGACGAAGGTGATGGAAAGTATTGATGGTTTATCTTCTATGTTATTAAATAAATCAAATATATTATTGGATTTGTCTACTTTATTAACAGAAATTATCCAATCGCTACACAAAATATCTGCCCAAACCAACTTGTTAGCTTTAAATGCTTCGATTGAAGCAGCGAGGGCAGGAGTAGATGGAAGAGGATTTGGTGTTGTTGCTCAAGAAATCCGAAAACTTTCTGATGAAAGCACAAATGCAACAACACAAGCTAGGCAATCGGTCACTTCTATTATCAATGAAATAAAGAGTATTTATCAATTATCTAAGTCAGGAAGAGAAGAAATGGAAAAAGGAATGGATATCGTCCAAAAAACAGTAGAACGATTTAATTGTATCGATCAATCAATTTCTCGTGTAAATCAACAAAAAGCTGATCTAACTTCCATTTCTTCCATATTAAAAGAAAAAAGCGCTCAATTGGGGACGTTAAGCAATTCCATTTCCCAAAATCGTCAAGTTATTGCAAAAGGATTAGATGCAGCGCTAGATGTATATAATTTACCAACCACAGAATGATGGGAGGGATGATGAGCAATATGTAGGGAACAGCACCGTGTTTATTAACTGCTGTTCTCATTCCATGCATACACACAATCGGCGCGCTAAGTATAAATGACCATCCAGCAACAGCGGATACTAACTTCTCTGAAAAAGATAAGTTAGAAAACAACCATGTAACAGTTCGAACAACAAATACAGCAACAATAATTGTTTTTAATATAAGTATAAAAAAGAATGTATAAGACAATCGAGTCCAATCAAAAAAAGCTATTTTTTGTATTGAAGTCATAATAAATAAATACAGTCCTACTGTCCCTAGTTGTTGCAACATGATCGTTTTTTCATCCGGTTTTAATTGTTTAGTTTTCGCTAATAAACCATAACAGAAACCACCAAACATTGCATACACATAATCATAAAGAAAAAGCACCGTTATATGTTGAGTAAGTACGACAATTCCGAATGAAAACAGGATAACATAAGCTGTTTCCCTCGTGAAAGGAATTGTCATTTTTTCTTGATACAAATGGTTGATTAGATCCATGCTATTAGAAATGTTCTGTTTTTTCAACCATTTACTCACGATCAGTAAAAAAACAGGTGTTAGAAAAAAACAATAGCTAACTGTCCATAACCCCAGAATACGATCTCACTTTGAATATAAGACGGGACAGTCAATTTGATGAAATCTTCATTATATGCAAAAAACCAGTCGTCCATAATAAAATTATACGGTTGTGGAACGAAATATGATATGAATGCGAAAGAAAATAATAATGCAACACATATTGCTAACAAAATGACGAAACGTTTGAAAAAAAGTTTATTCACAAAAAGGGATATTTGAAAGCCGATCGAGAATAAAAAAATAGTGACAGCAACCCTTTGAAATAAAAAAGGTGACTCTAGAGAATAATGAAAAATCACTTTTGTCAAAATAGTGATAATTAACAAAATAACACTTCCGATAAAAGGGATAGACAAGTAATAACGGTGTAAATGGTATTTGCGTTCAAGGAGTTCACTAATTTTAAGTATTATCCCTAATAAAGCAGTAAATAAAATAACCATGACTGTATATATCCCCCTATATTTATAACTTACAAAACAACCTATAGAAGAAACAAAAAGCTTAGATCCACAAAGGAGTGTAACTATGAAATACCGAGCTTATGTATTTGATGTGTATGGTACATTATTTGATGTGTATTCTATTTCTGAAAAGTGCACATACTATTTTGGGGATAAAGGCATATCAATCAGCCAATCATGGCGCCAAAAGCAACTGGAGTATTGTTTTTTACGCCAAATCATCGGCACGTATATCCCGTTTCACGAAATTACAAAAAACGCACTCCAATACGTATGTACTGTTGAACAAGTATACATAACAGAAGAAATCATTACCGATTTGTTACAAGCTTATCACTATCTTTCATTATTTACAGAAGTGAAACAAGCACTGGAAATGTTACAAAGCGAAACACTTGTTGTTTTTTCCAATGGCTCTGTTGATATGCTACTTCCTTTGCTAAATAATTCAGGGTTAACGAGCTATTTCCACTATATCGTCAGCGTAGATGAAATTAAACAGTATAAACCTTCTCCGCTAGCGTATCAGCACGTATGTAATCGGCTAAACATGCAGCCAAAAGAGATTTTATTTTTATCTTCGAATACATGGGATATTGTAGGCGCTAGCCAATTCGGATTTCAAACTGCTTGGATTAACCGTGAAAAAGCTACTATGGATTTACTTGGTGTCACACCTAATTATATGGTGAACAATCTGCAAGAGCTAATCGTACAACAGAAATAAAAAGAACATAGGGAGAGGGATCGAATTATTTTTCGATCCCTTCTTTAAGATTAATTCGTTACATTCACATCCGTCTCTGCCGTTTTTCTTTCTGCTATCTTAACTGTTGCTGCGAGAACAAACGAGAAAAATAAGTGCGTCATCAAACTCATTAATTGTTGTGGTTCAAAAGCATGGGCTATCATTGTTCCCATACCAAGCATAAGTGGCATAATCACTAGAGGACCTACAATCCAAATTATAATTCCATAAATGAATGATAAGATAAACATATGTTTAGTAAATGTGACAAGGTAACCAAATACTGCACCAAAAATGATACTAATTATCATATGAATACCCCAACCAACAACGGTACTTTTACTTCCCACCATCATCGCAATCATCGGAATCATCCCCATCATTTGCATCATAATCCCAAATATGATTCCGCCAACTACGCCACCAAGTACTCCTGTTTTTAATAAACGACTCATATTCAAGCACTCCTTGGTTTTAAATGTTGAAACCCATCGCGAATCGCTTGGTCGGTTTGGGACGAAATCCAAAGGCGAAGGAGCGGTTTTTTCCAACGAATTTTTTGCAAAATCCACCGTGCGACGAGTTCGCCTTCCCGTCCGGCGTCGGTGGCGATGATGCAGTTTTTAATGTCTGGGCGTTTTGCTAGTGCTTCGATGGCCCGAAACTGATGGCTCGTTTGTCGAATGACATTAAGCCCCATTTTTTCTGGGATAATCGGCAAATCTTCTAGCCGCCATGTTTTATAGGCTGGGTTATAATGCTCCGGCATCTTCAATTCAATTAAATGCCCAAGCGCCCATGTGACAATATAGTTCGGTCCTTCCAAGTAATGTTTATGTTGTTCCCGACAACCAAGTACGCGGGCAATTTCTCGTGCCACACTCGGCTTTTCGGCAAGAACAAGTGATTTCATCCGTTTTCCTCCTAACCACAAGACTACTTGTTCAGTATAGCGGAAAGGGGGGAGGTTTGCACCTTTCATATTTCAAACGAGTTAAGAAGTGTGATAAAATGGAAAAACACACGAGGTTTCAACAATTTCAACAAGAAGAAGCTGTGGGTTACGTTCGAAAAACAGTACAACATTCTTGAAGGGGAATCGAAATGGGGCGCATTATTTTTCATATCGACTGTAATTCGTTTTTTGCTAGCTGCGAAGAGGCGCATGACCCGTCGTTAAAAGGTAAGCCTGTTGTGGTTGCAGGTGATCCGAAAGAGCGAAGGGGGATTGTGCTAGCAGCAAATTATCTCGCAAAGCAGCTTGGCATTTATACGACGATGACGCTATGGGAAGCGAAGAAAAAGTGCCCGTCTCTTGTCGTGCGGAAACCGAATTTTTCGCTTTACCGCACAATAAGCCAGCAAGTGTTCGCGCTATTACATCGCGTTTCCCCGCTGCTTGAACGCGCTTCTATCGATGAAGGCTATTTAGATGTTACAGAAATGGCGCCATCTGTACATCCACTTATATTGGCTGAACACATCCAACGTGATTTACTTGAAACGGTTCAAATTCCTGTCAGTATCGGTATTGCACCGAACAAATTTTTAGCGAAAATGGCAAGTGAAATGAAAAAGCCTCTCGGCATCACGGTTTTACGCAAACGGGATGTTCCAAACATACTGTGGCCGTTAGCAGTGGAAAACATGCACGGAGTAGGAGAAAAAACCGCCAAAAAGCTGAGTGCGATGGGGATTGTAACGATCGGTGATTTAGCAAAAGCAGAGGAAATAGCTCTGCAGCAAACGCTCGGAATTTATGGCGCTCGTCTAAAAGAATGGGCAAACGGGATCGATCATCGCCCTGTCGACCCAGAAGAAGGGGAAAAGCGGAAATCGATTGGCAATTCGATCACTCTTCCGTACGATGTCACAGAGCAGCGGGTTCTTTTGGATATCCTTCGTGAATTAGCCGAGTCTGTCAGCCGACGAATGAAACAGAAGCGGGTGGTGTCGACAACCGTTCAGTTGACGATTCGCTACCACGACTTCCAAACGATCACCCGCAGCAAAACGTGGGACAACCCGTTTCAAGAAGCGGAAGAGATTTTTCGCTATGCGGCGTATTTATTGAAAAAACATTGGAACGGCGAGCCTATCCGCCTGCTTGGCATTACCGCACTAGACGTGTTTGATCGCAAAGAAGCGGTCAAACAGCTTGATTTGTTCCATTATGAAGAAGAAGCGAAAACCGAAGCGTTATGGAAAACAATCGAACAACTTCAAAAAAAATTCGGCACTTCTGTTATTCAACGAGGCGCCGAATGTGAGAATTAACGGAGAGTATAGCGCAATTCATTGTTATGCCCAATTCAAACATTTTCAACAATTTGAGTATATTTATTTTAGTCTGACTGGGAAACGGCCTCAACCGAAAATGAGCGAAAAATGTCCGGATGATTTCAAGCATGGGCTAGAAATTGCTTTGCAAGACGAGCAACAAACGGTCGATTTTTATTTAGAAATTGTGGACTATATGACAATCCCGTTTATAAAAGAAACATTTCGCCGGGCGGCGGCTGATGAACAAAACCACGCTGTCTGGTTTTTATACTATTTTTTGAAAAAAATCATGGGAGGGCAGAACAAAAACTGCCTCTTTTTTCACGGTTATTTTTAGTTTACATAACATAAATTATAGGAAGTTAAACAAATTGTATCTCATATAATAAGTAAACTTTTGTTTTTGAGACAGAAAAAAATTATAAGCCCGCAGCTAGTTACTAATGTATTTATGAGCGGCTGCGGGCTTATGATGAAACAAACACTGTATAATCCGTCCTTTCTTACGTCACTTATGCGATATCTTCACTATAATAGCGAACACCTTTGTATTGAATACGAATCGGAATTTGTTTTTCTTGTTCATACTGGCGACACAATTTTTTCGCTTTTACACACGCATCCATCATGCCATCTGCAATAATGGCTTCTTCCCATACAACTGGTTGTTGATGGTGTGTACTAAAAGTGAAGATGTACTGTTTCATACACATCCTCCTCTCTCAATTTATTTATATATTCATTATAATCATTTCGTTTATTATTATAATGCAAACCTGTATTACAAAAAAGCTTGAAACTGTTACAACATTGTAAACTTTTACAATATATTGTGTAAAAAACAGACCTAAGGATTACCTCAGGTCTGTTTCGTTACACTCATTTTCCAGCAGCTTTTTTCATTTGTTCTTCTTTACGAGTTGGCCAGCATTCAACACCTTTTAACCCTTCGATATCATCAGCATAGAATACTGGATTTTCTCCGCGTTTCCGTTTTGCCATATAGTCATCAAGCGCTTTAAATGCAATACGACCAAGTAAACCGATTGCTACTAAGTTTGTTAATGCCATAAGCGCCATCGCTAAGTCTGCTAAATCCCAAACGATTTGTAAGCTAGCAAGCGCTCCGAAAATAACCATTCCGATAGCTAGTACACGGTAAACGAATAATGCTGTTTTTCCTTTGCTAATAAATTCAATATTTGCTTCACCATAGTAATAGCTTCCGATGATTGAGCTGAAAGCAAACATGAAAATCGCCGCTGATAAGAAAATTCCTGCCCAAGAACCGAAGTGCTCAGAAAGTGCAGCTTGTGTCAATTCAATTCCAACAAGATCCCCTGTTTTATACGTATCTGATAATAAAATGATAAATGCTGTTGCACTACATACAAGCAATGTGTCAAAAAATACCCCTAACGCTTGAATAAAGCCTTGTTTTGCTGGGTGAGATACAGTTGCGGTTGCGGCTGCGTTCGGTGCACTACCCATACCTGCTTCATTGGAGAACAATCCGCGTTTTACCCCCATCATAATCGCGGCTCCCATACCACCACCAACAACTTGCTCTAAACCGAAAGCACTTTTGAAAATTAAAGCAATAATCGCTGGAATTTCAGTAATATTTGTCACCATTACATACAATGCTAATCCGATATAGAAAAATGCCATGATCGGAACGATAATTTCAGAGAAACGAGCAATGCGTGTAACTCCACCGAAAATAATAACTGCAGTTAATGCCGCTAAAAGGAAAGCGGTTACATAAGGATTCAAACTAAATGAGTTTTTAAACGCTGTTGCGATTGTATTACTTTGCACGGCGTTAAATGTTAATCCAAAGCTTGCGATAATTGTAAAAGCAAAAATCGTACTCATCCAACGTGCGCCCAATTGTTTTTCCATATAATATCCTGGGCCACCTTTAAAACCAACGTCACTTTTCACTTTGAAAATTTGTGCTAATGTGCTTTCAACGAATGCGCTCGCTCCACCTAAAATCGCAACAAGCCACATCCAAAACACCGCTCCTGGACCACCGATTGCAAGCGCCATTGCAACCCCAGCAACGTTACCTGTTCCAATACGTGTCGCGGCGCCAATGAAAAATGCTTGAAGTGAAGAAATTTCTTTTTTTCCCTTTCCTTCAGGAGATTTTTCCTTTAAAACTCGGAACATCTCTCCGATTAAACGAATCTGCGCAAATCTCGTTCCGATCGTGAAATACAAACCGAGACCGAGCAATAAACCGATAATGACATAAGACCAGAGAATGTTGTTTAAAAATCCGACTACTTGATTAATGAGCTCCATACACTTCCTCCTTAAAAATAAATAATTAAGATAATTAGTAAGATTATTAATCTTGCAATAGTATTATCTGAAAATTAAAATTATGCGTCAATAGTAAAAATTAGAAAAACATATACAATTTACAGCGTTAAAGGAACAAAATTGAAATTCAATTATTTTAATATATTATTTTAAAACGATTATGTTTACTACTCTTTTACTTTCGCATATAACATCCCGACACAATCTTTTTTTAAAAAAATTTTTTTGTTAACAAAAATTTTTTGATGATTAACATAAAAAACACCCAGAATGGTGGGTGTTTTACAATTTATGCAGCAGTAATTTCTTTAGCAATGGGGCTAAAAATATTGGTAATTGCTCTACGTTTGGAACGAGTACACTGTAATGTCCATATATATTTTCAATCGTTTTTTGTTGACTTTCGCTAATTATTCCGTTTGCTAAAAACACATTGACTACTTCAATTCCTAATTTTCTCGCTTCTACAACCGCTTCGTGTGTATCTACAATCCCATTTTGATCATAGCCGAAAGCAGCTGGTTCCCCATCCGAAAAGACGAGTAAAAATTTTTGTTTTTCGTTTCTTTTTTGTAATTCTTCTGTCATTAATCGAATAGCCAAACCATCACGATTATCTTCTTGTGGCTCCAATTGCATAATTCTGGCCCCATGATCTTTTCTTAGAGAATCATCAAAATCAATAACAGTTTGAAAATAATTAGGTTGATAAGACGATGTAGCGTCGTTCGTATCCTCCCAAAAACCAACAATTTTATGCGGAACGCGAAGCGCTTTAAGAGATTCGTGAAATAAAATAATTCCTTTTTTTGTTTCTTCCATTTTGTCATACATCGATGCAGAACAATCGACAAGCAAAACAAAAACAGCATCTAATAACGGGGATGTTTCGTGTTTTTTATAGAATAAACGCGGATGTTCTTCTGTAAAAAAGCGTAATAGCTTTTTATTTAAACGACCTGCATGTAAATCCGTACGAGGGTGTATTTTTTTATGCTCGAGTACTTTTTCAATGGATCGTGTCAATTTTTTTTGATACGGCCCAATTACTCCCCGGTTACGTTCATACTGTTTAGTTTGCTCAATTGTCGGTGGCAAAGCATCCACAAATATCGGCTTAGCATAACGATTTTCTTTTCCGTATTCATACTCGGAACGTCCAGAAAGTTCGTAGCGATGCTCTTGTTGTTCTAAATGCGTATAATCATTATGTGTTGTTTTTTGTGATGAACCATGCACTATCCCAAGAGATTGGTCTCCCGCTTCCCCTTGACGAACTCCTTCCCCGAGCAAGTCAGTCTGTGAACCTTGTTCGAGATCAAACTGTAAAAAACTATTCGTCATATCGCTTGTTTCACGATGCCATGTATGCATCGTCTCTTGAAAAATATCTTCATTTTCCGATTTTTTATCAAGCACGTCATGGTTTTTCAATGGATCTTTCCGGCGAATATCTCCACTATCTTCTTGCTGATTAACGTAAATATACTCTGGGAGATGAAAATATGTGTTTAGCATATCAGTATCTAACAGTTCATCTAGCACATCTATCGTTGTGAGTACAATACGTGTAATGTGAGCAGTCGATTTTGCGTCATATACATTTCTTATTTCGCGCTCAACAAACGGAAGAGCTAAGCGTAAACGTTCAGGAAGAAAAATATCGTTTACGGGTTGTTCCGCTGTTAATAGTAAATATAAATAATTAAACAATGCATCTGTATAAACGCTTTTTATCATATTCACATTCCATTGAGTTTCGAAGTAATGGCGATATACATGTTTCCGAATAACGAACGCTTTTTTTGTACCAGGACGTACATGCCGGCATATATCTTCTAACCGCATATCTTCAAGCAACACAAATAACTGTTTAGCAAAGTTCGGAATAGAATATGCTTTTATTTGATGAAGGAAGAAAAGAATGTCTTTGTCACTTGTATAATGGAAATTTCCGATCGTCCGCAAAAACACATCGCTTTTTAATCCATATACGTACTGTTCTTTTGGACGATTATCCCAAAAGTGACTGACAACGACTTTTTTATGTTGCCGATCAAGATACGACTGATAACCGAACTCGAGCTCCATTTCCTCATCTTTTGTTAATGTTTTCACTAAATCAGATAGCTCCATAAACAAAAAAGAATCAACTTTTTTATCATTAAACATAATAAAACGATTCATGTAGCCACCCTCATTCATCAAACAACGTTTCGGCTAAATTGCGCACCGCAGCTTTTTCCCGGTCGTCCTCCAATTTTTCGACGATCGCTCGCTCGATTGCCCGTCGTGGTGGAATGTATACCGCTAAATCACAAGCATCGATCAACGCCCGAATGGAAGCAGCTTCTTCTGATACATATCCTTGCTTCACTTGAACAATTAAATCTGCGGATAGTGTAACAAAACGATCTAATAGCACTTCATTTGTTAGCTTCGTTTGTTGTTGTAAAATACGTTTTAATGCTTCACCTTGGACGTACGGCACATCAATGACAACAAAACGGTTTTTCAATGCTTCATTTAACGGTACTGTTCCAATGTATCCTTCGTTAATCGCTGCAATGACGCCAAATGTCGGCTTCGCTTTAACAACTTCCGCAGTAAATGGATTTGTAATCATTTTTCGATAATCGAGTACCCCGTTTAAAATCGGTAACGTTTCCGGCTTAGCCATGTTAATTTCATCAATATATAACAGATGCCCTTTTGTCATTGCTTCAATCACAGGCCCGGGGATAAATTCAATTGTTGCTTGCCCATTTGTTTGTTGAATCGTCTTGAAACCAAGCATCGCCTCAGCATCTAAATCAATTGAACAATTAATGCTGTGCATTGGCTGTCCAAAGAAAAGCGATAACGTTTCGGCTAGTTTTGTTTTCCCTGATCCTGTCGGCCCTTTTAACAACACATTTTTTCCTAGAGCCAAAGCAATAATTGCGTCATATAAAATGGACTCATGAGCGGGTGTATATGCCGTATATTCAGCCTGTTCGTCTATGTTATTTTTAAACATCTCTCTTCTTTCTTTAACGATCGCTTCAATCGTTTCTGGTAGTGTAAATGACTGTGTATAAATCATGATGTCATTCCTCTCTATATTTTCATACGTACGTATTGTACAAAAAACAAATGAATTTGTGCAAACAAAAGAACAGTTTAACATAATTATATTATGTTAACAAATGAATGAAAAAGGGAGCCACTCGGCATTACCGGCTTTTGACGAGTAGCTCTACCGCTTCTTGAATAAGTTTTTCACTTTCTAATGATCCTGTTTCTATATCCTTACGAATGCAATGTTCCAAATTAGCACTTACAACAACTGCAATAGCACGATCAACAGCACTACGAATAGCTGACAACTGAGCAACGACTTCTTTGCAGTCTTTCTGCTCATCCATCATTTTTAGTACGCCGCGAACTTGTCCTTCAATTCGCTTTAAACGGTTCTTCACTTGATTATCATATGTCATGTTCATCAAACCCCTTTTCTTATACCCTTATCAGTATATTAAATGAAATATAATTCTTTTGTCAACTAAAATTATCTTTGATCGCTTTACGGATAAGCGCTTCACAACGATCAAGTTCTGTTTTTAATTGTCGCTTATACAACTGGGCTTTCTTATATCCTTCCTCAGTAAAACGATAATAAACAACTTCTTGGTATTTCATTCCTTCTTTTTTCTTTTTTACTTGTTCTAAAATGCCATCTTCAATCAAATCATGTAGCGCTTTGTATACCTCTGAATGATTCGGACGATATCCAAATGGTTGAAACTCTTCACGAAGCACATCTAACAATTTCAATCCATACAATCGTTCCTGTTCAGTCAAAGTAATTAAATATAACTTTAAAAATGCGCGTTGCTTTAATAAAAATCCGCTCGGTTTTCTTTTTTCACTCATTTTTTCTCCTCCTTTCATATGACACATTCTTTACTTAAAAGAAAATTCCTTCTCCATTTCCATTATAATTGAACATTTTTATTTTTATTCAGTTTTTATTTAGAACATAGTTTTATGATATCAATTTTTTGTAAAAAAGAAGAAGGATCTTCCTCCTTCATTTAAAAACAATTGTTTTATTTTCATGAATAATGACACGGTCTTCTAAATGCCATTTTAAGGCGCGGACAAGAACCGTTTTTTCGATCATGCGCCCGATTCGCTTTAAGTCTTCTACATGATGCTTATGATCCACCCGCTCGACATCTTGCTCAATAATTGGGCCTTCATCTAAATCATCTGTTACATAATGAGAAGTAGCACCGATCAGTTTCACTCCGCGTCGATAAGCTTGCTCATATGGTCGTGCGCCAACAAATGCCGGTAAAAACGAATGATGAATATTAATGATTTGTGCTGGAAACGTTGCAACAAAATGTGGTGATAAAATTTGCATATAACGAGCAAGCACAATGACGTCCACATCGTGTTCCTTTAATAGTTGGATTTGTTTTTCTTCGGCTTCCTCTTTTGTTTCTCTTGTTACCGGTATATGATAGTATGGAATTCCAAAAGACTCTACCGTTTCTCTCATTTGTTCGTGATTGCTAATAACTAGAGCCAAATCTGCAAGTAATTCACCCGCTTGCCACTCCCATAGTAACTCTAATAAACAATGCTCTTCTTTTGAAACAAATATCGCTACTTTTTTCACATGCGTATGCAAGCTTAATCGCCAATTCATCTCAAACTGTTGTGCAATCGTTGCAAATTCCTTCTCTATCGTCTTTTTTCTTTCTGATATATTCGGAGCATCGAACTCGATTCGTAAAAAAAACGTACCGCCTTCAGGATCTGTCGAATACTGACTGGATTCCACAATATTAGCTCCCTTTTCGTACAAAAAAGTAGTGACAGCGGCCACAATGCCTGGTTGATCTGGGCATGAAATAAGCAAGCGTGCTCGATCTTTATATTTGTTCATAAACTTTTGCACATGTTTTTGTTGAAAATACATCGTAACTCCCCCCATAGACAGAAAAATGAAATAAAATAATAGCCTTTATTATAACAAATAAAAAAATAGTCGAGAACATATCCCGACTATTTTTTTACTTATTCAATATTTTTCTTACTCCAAATGCCCCTTTCCACGCAGGCGTAGATTGTTTATTAGATGAAAGATATGTGTATAACGCCCCCATAAATAATGAGCCACCAACGATATTCCCAAGCGTTACAGGTACGATGTTATGGATAATCCCCGCTACATGAATTGTATCTGGATGCTCGACAGCTAAAGCAAGTGAAAAAATAACAAAGTTTGCAATAGAGTGTTCATATCCGGAAGCAAAAAAGACGAAAACGATTAAAATCATCGCAAACATTTTTGCCATATCTTCCTTCATTTGCATTGGAATAAAAATAGCTAAACAAACAAGCCAGTTACATAAAATCCCTTTGACAAACAATTGTATCGTTGTTGCGTGCATTTTTTTCAAAGCAATTGCAAAAAGTAAATGATCCATCGGAATGTCATGAAAAATACCTGACTGTGCAATCAAAAAGGCGAAGAAAATCGCACCAAGCAAGTTGCCGCTATAACACGCCACCCAGTTACGAAGCGTGTCACCAACCGTTGTTTCTTTTTGAAGCGTACTTACAGTAAAGTACATCGTATTCCCTGTAAATAGTTCTGCACCGCCATACATAATCAGCACAAGGGCAATCCCGAAGAAAATACCGCTCACTAAATACGTTACAGGTGAATGAGCCTCATAAAAATATTGTCCGATACGTACGCAAAGAACGAGAGCAAAACCAATATGTACACCTGCCAATGCAGCACGAATCATGTATTGAAGGGGTGATGTTTGCAAAATGGAGCGCTTCTTTAATGCAAGCTCTTTACATGTTTGTAAAGCTTCCATTGTTTTCTCACTTCTCTTTCTATTTTGTGATATTTTTCACACTTATCCTACTCCTCTTTTTTCTGTTTTTCAATGCATTTGTGTAAATGTTAAAAGAACTGTCAACACTTTATTTTTGTAAACGTTTGCGAATAAAGTGACTATTGCAATTTTTTTATCTGATGTTCTCATCCTTTGCAAACTCATGCACAAATGTATTAATATAAAGAAGGCGCAAAATACATTGTTAGAGGAGGAAGCTATGAACTACATAAAAGAGCAAAATGGACAGCTATGGTTAACAGAAGATGAGCGTGAAAATTTAAAGATTAGTTATCGTATTAAAGAGATCGTTTACTCAGAACGCTCACCATTTCAACATGTGATGATTTTAGACTCATATGACTTTGGAAGAATGCTTGTGCTTGATGGCGTTGTACAAACAACTTCTATTGATGGACATATTTACAATGAGATGATTACACATGTTCCTCTTTCTCTTCATCCGTCGCCAAAAAAAGTTTTAATTATCGGTGGGGGCGATTGCGGTGCAGCTCGTGAAGTGGCGAAATATGAAGAGGTAGAAGAAATCCATCTCGTCGAAATCGATGAACTCGTCGTTCAAGCATGTAAAGAACATTTACCTGAGGTATCGGGAAATCTCTCTGATCCACGTGTTCAGTACGTATATAAAGATGGGATTCAATTTGTAAAAGATCACGTGAATACGTACGATGTCATTATCATTGACTCGTCTGACCCTATTGGTCCTGCCCAAGTATTATTTGAGTACGATTTTTATAAAAATGTGCATAAAGCGCTTAAAGAAGATGGAATGATGGTTTGTCAAAGCCAATCACCGATTTTCCATATGGATGTATTGAAACAAACATATGCAAATATTCGTCATTTATTCCCGCATGTTCACGTATATACAGCTACTGTTCCAACGTATCCTGGTGGGCTATGGAGCTTCACTCTTGGCGCAAAACAGCCGATTTTATTTGAACGGCTCCACACCTTCACAAAGCAGACGAAATATGCAAATGCTGATGTTTTAAGCCAATGTTTCCGTCTTCCACAATTTATGAAAGAGCATCTTCAATCGTAGTCGGAATGATTCCGGCTACGATTGTTGACAAAGAGGCGTTTTTATATTATGATGCAAAACGTAATGATTCCTATTTTCTTTGTAAGGAGAGTGCCTATATGCGTGTGAAAGTTATTTTACAATGTACAGAAACTGGAGATCGCAACTACATAACAACGAAAAATAAGCGTAACAATCCTGAACGACTGGAATTAAGAAAATATTGCCCACGTTTGAAACGCCACACATTACATCGTGAAACAAAATAATCCGCGGCATATGCCACGGATTATTTTTAATGCAAATGAATACGTCGTGCAAAATCAACAAATCGGAACTTATCAAGGCGGTGCCGAGACTCTGTATATTGAAATAGGCTTGCATCATCTAAGTAAACGTAATTTCGCACAACGACAACATGGGTATATTGCTTTAAGTTTAAATACATACAATCTTCTTCGGTACATTCTTCAACGAAAAATTCCTTTTTCGCGAAGCTAATTTTTAATTGCAATTCCTTCTCCAAATATTCATAAATGGACCGCTCACATATATCTTTAGATAAAAACGGAACAAATTTTTTATTAAAAAAGTCTTTGTCTAAAATAATACGCTCTCCTTCAATTTCTCGTACGCGCACCACTTTCCAAATTTCCTCTCGTGCGGTGACATGAAGATGTTTTTTTAACACTTCATCAGGTTTGACTATTTCAAGTTGCTCAACAATTGTTCGTGAAGGTTTTCCGAGTTTTTGCGCCAATTCCTTAAAACTAATGAGCCCCGAAATCGGAAAATCGAATTTACGAACATCTAATACAATTGAACCTTTCCCTTTAATTTTTTGAATGTAGCCATGCTCAGAAAGTAAGTTGAGTGCTTTGCGAATCGTTTCTCGCGATGTTTCATATTGTTCAACGAGTTGATTTTCGGAAGGAATTTTCATCCCTGGCTTAAAAATTCCCTTTTCAATTTTTGATAACAAGTCATTGTAAATCGATAAATATTTATTTTCACTCATTGTTTATCACCGAAAAATATTTTACCATTATTTTTTCAAGTAATAAACAATGGATTCATACGGACGTAACGTCATTCGTTTAAAGTCGTTTGGTGAATCATCGTAGTTTGATAATAAAACTTGACTAGTATATTCACTTATATCTATATGTTTTGGCCATTCAAACAACGTTTCTTGTCCATAAAAATTATTAATCACAACAAGTTTTTCATCGTTTCCGTTGCGAATATATGCAAAAATCGAAGGATGGTCTTCTAAAATGAGTTCGTAGTCCCCTGTCGTAATGATGTCATACTGTTTACGCAACTGAATGAGTTTTTGATAATGATAAAAAATAGATGTCGGATCTTGTAATGCTCGTTGAACATTAATTTC
This sequence comes from Anoxybacillus sp. LAT27, assembly GCF_022030075.1. Lineage (NCBI taxonomy): Bacteria > Bacillati > Bacillota > Bacilli > Caryophanales > Anoxybacillaceae > Anoxybacillus > Anoxybacillus sp. LAT27. Next base: position 10,400 of record NZ_JAIWYK010000075.1, on the reverse strand, counting down.
TTTATAGTTATTCGCCACAGAAATCCAAGGCGTTCCCGTTGTGAAGCCCGCATGTCGCTCATCGCTCCATTGCATCGGTGTTCGCGAATTATCACGTGATTTTCGCTGTAAAATATGCAACACTTCTTGTTCGCTTTTTCCTTTTTCTTTTAGTATACGATACATGTTCAATGACTCTACATCGCGGTAGTCATCAATTCGTTCAAATTTCGGATCGGTCATCCCAATTTCTTCACCTTGATAAATATAAGGTGTTCCTTGCATCATATGAATCGTTGTCGCAAGCATTTTTGCTGATTGCTTATGATAGCGTCCGTCATTGCCGTAACGAGAAACGATGCGTGGCTGGTCATGATTGCACCAAAATAATGCGTTCCACCCCCCACCCTTATGCATGTGAATTTGCCATTCCGATAAAATCTTTTTTAACTGTAAAAAATCAAAATCCGCAACTGCCCACTTTTCTCCATTTGGATAGTCGACTTTTAAATGATGAAAGTTAAACGTCATATTCAGCTCATGACGTTCAGGATTTGTATATAAAATACAGTGATCAATTGTCGTTGATGACATCTCTCCTACTGTCATCATATCGTACTTCGAAAATACTTCTCGATTCATTTCTTGTAAAAATTCATGAATACGTGGACCGTCTGTATAATACTTTCTTCCATCACCCGGAGGAATAGAACCGTCATCATCTAAAAATCGCTGATCTTTTGAAATTAAATTAATGACGTCCAAACGAAAGCCATCTACCCCTTTTTGTAGCCAAAAATGCATCATATCGTATATGCGTTTGCGTACCTCTTCGTTTTCCCAATTCAAATCAGCTTGTGTAACATCGAACAAGTGTAAATAGTACTGCCCTGTTTGTTCATCATATTGCCAAGCAGATCCTCCAAATTTTGATTGCCAATTGTTTGGCTCATCTCTCCAAATATAAAAATGACGATATGGGTTATCTTTCGATGAACGAGCTTGTTTGAACCATTCATGATCTGTTGACGTATGATTTACAACGATATCCATTACAATTTTTATGTTGCGCTTATGCGCTTCTTTAATAAGATTTTCAAAATCTTCCATCGTTCCGTACGGTTTATAAATATGATAGTAGTCACTAATGTCATATCCATTATCGCGCTGCGGTGACTCGTAAATCGGGGTGAGCCAAATGGCATCCACCCCGAGCATTTTTAAATAATCGAGTTTTTCTATGACTCCTTGCAAGTCGCCAATTCCGTCACCGTTTGTATCTTTAAAACTTTTCGGATAAATTTGATACACGACCGCTGTTTTCCACCATGGATGCATATTACTTACCGCCTTTCGTCTTTGCCAAGATGTATGTCAACGTAAATGGAACGACAAGAACAATGGCCATGCCGATGAAAAATGGTACCCATTTATCAGGGAAGATTGATAAAAAGCCAGGTAATCCACCGACACCGATAGAAGACGCCTTTACTTTATTGATCGTAATAAAAATGCCTGCCGTTGCCGAACCAATTAAAGCCGAAATGAATGGATAACGAAATCGCAAGTTTACACCAAACATCGCTGGTTCTGTAATGCCTAAATAAGCGGATACAGCCGATGTAAACGATAAACCTTTCAATTTTTCATCTTTTGTTGCGAACATCATCGCAAGTGCTGCTGAACCTTGTGCAATGTTTGATAAAGCAAGCATCGGCCATAAAAATGTCCCACCTGTACTACCGATCAGTTGTAAATCTACCGCTAAAAACGTATGATGCATTCCTGTGACAACAAGAACAGCGTACAATCCCCCGTATACGAGTCCACCTAATGCAGCAAAACGATCAAATAGTGCGACAAGACCATCTGTTAAAGCGTTTGCAATACCGAATGTTACAGGTCCGATTGCAATGAAAGAAATAAATCCCGTCAAAAGCAACGCAATTGGAGCAACAAGCAACAATTGAAACGCTTCTGGAATACGTCTTTTTAAAAATACTTCTAATTTCGCTAACACATATGATGAAATTAAAATAGGTAACACTTGACCTTGGTAGCCGATTTTCTGAACGTCAAATCCAAATAAATTCCAATAAGGTACTGTTCCTTCTTGTACAGCGGAAGCGTATGCCCATGCATTTAGTAATGCTGGATGAACGAGCATAAGACCAAGTACAATTCCGAGCAACTCGCTTCCTCCGAATTTTTTTACCGCTGACCAACCAATTAATCCTGGTAGAAAGACGAACGCTGTGTTAGCAATTAAGTTGATCATATCAGCAAAATCGCGCCATTGTTCATGAACATCAACAATCGATTTTCCTTCATAAAAAATTCCTGGACCTGTTAAAATATTGTTAATCCCCATCAATAAACCGGCTGTGACGATGGCTGGTAAAATCGGAATGAAAATGTCAGCTAACGTTTTAATAGCACGCTGTAGTGGATTTAAGTTTTTTTCGGCAGCATCTTTGATCTCTTGCTTCGTTGCTCGACCAATCCCAGTCATTTCAACCATTTCGTTATACACTTTATCAACTAGTCCTTGTCCGATAACAACTTGAAACTGACCGTTCACCGAAAAAGAACCTTTCACAATATCAATGTTTTCTAGCGCTTCTTTGTTCACTTTTCCTTCATCTTTTAGTGCGAAGCGAAGGCGCGTCACACAATGTGTAGCGGCGATAATATTCTCTTTCCCACCGACCGCTTGAACAATTTGCTCCACAGATTGTCGCATCATTTATTCCTCCTTAGTTAAAGCGATTACAACATTTCTTATAAACTTGTATATACAAGTCGACTTGTTTGTCTCTATTTTAACTTGTATATACAAGTTAGTCAACCGCTTTCAAATAATTTTCAAAGAAAAAAGATGCCCATGTGGACATCTTTTTCACATTTATTTACTTTCTTTTTTTCGTGCATACATCGCCGCATGTCTTTTAATTTCACCAATTAATCGCATTTCTTCTTGCTTAGAAATCTCTAATGAAAGACCGTATTGAAACTCATTTGCATATGCTTTTTTCCAAATCACAATACCTCGAACGGATATTGGTTGGTCGACAATCGTAAACTGTAACTCCACTTCGAGTTCACCTTTGGCGGAGTCAATGGGTAAATTTAAGTTTGTCTCCAGTCGAATACCGCGTGGACTAATATCGTGAATTTCGGCCGCTCCTTTATCCGTTTCTACTTCCCGTTCCCCAATACGTGTAATACGAAACGTACAAGGAAGCGGTTGACCAAATTGATATCGAAAAGGTTCTTGACGTTTAAACCTCATCATAAATCCCCCACATACAAACTATGCCTTCTTCAATATAATTGAAATCATAAATAAATGCAAGGGAATTATGACCATTTCACCCATGTATCTGTCACGTTACCTGTTTCGTCACAATCAATTACATACGTAACATTACCATATCGATCGCTTAGTCGTAACTCATCGACATGGACGTCTTCCGTCATTCCTTTCTCTGTCCTTAAGATAACGCGACCATGTGAAAGGAAGTGACAACTTACTAATCGATGTGGATTCGTTTTCACTTCTTTAACGAGAAGTTGTCCTCGTTTCGCACGAGTAGATGGTTCGACCTCTGTCCGAGCGATTTTTTTCACCGCTCCACGTTTTGTTACAAGAATTATGTTTTCGTCTGTTGCCTGTTGACCAGAAACAACATAATCTCCATCTTTTAAATGAATGCCTTTTACTCCCGCTGCTCGAACGCCTACTTCTCCAATTTCTTCTTCTGAAAACAATAATCCGTATCCGTATTGTGTGACAAGAAATATATGTCCCATTCCGTTTGTTTGATATACGTTCACAACTTCATCATCTTCTTTTAATCGCATAGCAACAAGCGGCTTAGAATAACGTTGCGCTTTATAATGAACGAGATGTGTTTTTTTCACCAACCCTTGTTTTGTAATAAATAATAAATACCCGTTGTCAAAATCTGCGATTGGGATGGCACTAGTCAATTGCTCGTCTCGATCAAGCGGAATCATATGAGAAATGTGTTGACCAAGATCTTTCCAACGAATGTCTGGAAGTTCATAAACAGGACAATATAAATAGCTTCCTTTATTTGTAAATAACAATAACGTATGTGTTGTATTCATCTCAAACATTCCGAGCAACCTATCGCCCTCTTTCATTCCGATGTCCTGTCCGTTCGAGGCGCTATAGGATCGAAGGCTCGTGCGTTTAATATATCCGTCTTTTGTAATAGTGACAATGACATCTTCCTCTGGAACAACAACGTTCATTTCAATTTTAATTTCTTTTATTTCTTCTTCAATGGTCGTTCTTCGTTCATCGGCATACGTTTTTTTCATTTTTCTTAATTCCGATTTAATGACAGATAATAGCTTTTTTTCACTTTCTAAAATCGATGTTAGCTGCTCAATTTTATCATGAAGCGCATTTGCTTCTTCACGTAAATCATAAATATCTGTATTCGTCAAACGATATAACTGCAATGTGACAATGGCTTCTGCCTGAGGTTCTGTAAACCCATATCGATCCATTAAATTCGTTTTAGCATCTTTTTTATCTTGAGAAGCGCGAATCGTTGCGATGATTTCATCTAAAATGGATACAGCTTTCATTAATCCTTCCACAATATGAGCACGCTCTTTTGCTTTTCGTAATTCATAACGCGAACGATTGGCAACTACTTCTTTTTGATGCTCAATATATGCGTCTAACATTTGCAGTAAATTTAATAATTTCGGTCGACGCTCATGAATAGCGACCATATTGAAATTGTACGTAATTTGTAAATCTGTATTTTTATATAAATAGTTTAAAATACCTTCCGCGTTGCCGTCTTTTCTCACTTCGATAACAATGCGTAATCCTGTACGATCTGTTTCATCACGCACATCAACAATTCCATCCAATTTTTTTTCTAGACGCAATTCATCAATTTTTTTAACTAAGTTCGCTTTATTCACTTCATAAGGAATTTCTGTGATAACAATCGCTTGTTTACCACCTTTCCCTTGCTCGATCGTGGCTTTCCCACGAATAACGATTTTACCTTTTCCTGTTTCGTATGCTGTTTTAATGCCTTCTTTTCCTTGAATGATACCGCCAGTTGGAAAATCTGGTCCTTTCAGTACCGTCATTAAATCATCAACCGTACAAGTCGGATGATCAATACGCATGATAACGGCATCAATTACTTCTCCTAAATGATGTGGTGGAATTTCTGTTGCATAACCTGCTGAAATGCCTGTGGAACCGTTGACGAGCAAATTCGGAAACATCGCTGGTAATACAACTGGTTCTTTACTCGTATCATCGAAGTTCGGTACAAACTCTACCGTTTCTTTTTCAATGTCGCGCAACAATTCTGATGCGATGGCAGATAATCTTGCTTCTGTATAACGCATCGCTGCGGGTGGATCTCCATCAATACTCCCATTATTCCCATGCATTTCAATAAGTACATTTCTTACTTTCCATTCCTGACTCATGCGTACCATCGCTTCATATACAGAAGAATCACCGTGCGGGTGAAAATTACCGATGACATTTCCGACCGTTTTAGCCGATTTACGAAATGGCTTATCCGATGTGTTTCCATCTACGTACATTGCATATAAAATGCGGCGTTGCACCGGCTTTAATCCATCGCGTACATCCGGCAAGGCGCGCTCTTGAATAATATATTTACTATATCGGCTGAATCGGTCTCCAAGCACATCTTCAAATGGTAAATCTAATACGCGTTCCATTCCCTTATTCCCCCTCAGCTGTCATTACATGATCGTTTTCTAAAATATTCATATCGTCCTCTAAACCGAATTGCACATTTGATTCAATCCATTTCCTTCTCGGTTCTACTTTATCGCCCATTAATGTTGTTACACGACGTTCTGCACGTGCTGCATCATCAATACGAACACGAATAAGCGTCCGTGTTTCAGGGTTCATTGTCGTCTCCCATAATTGATCGGCATTCATCTCACCGAGTCCTTTGTAACGTTGAATCGTATATCCTTTACCGACCTTTTTCAAAATCGACTGCAATTGTTCATCCGTCCATGCATATTCCACAACTTCCTTTTTACCAACTTTTTTACTCACTTTATACAGCGGTGGAAGAGCAATAAACACTTTGCCCGCTTCAATAAGCGGTCGCATATAGCGATAAAAGAACGTCAACAACAATACTTGAATATGCGCGCCGTCTGTATCCGCGTCAGTCATAATGATCACTTTGTCATAATGAATATCATCGAGTGAAAAATCAGCCCCGACACCGCCACCAATGGCATGAATGATTGTATTAATTTCTTCGTTTTTAAAAATATCGGTTAATTTCGCTTTTTCCGTGTTAATCACTTTCCCACGAAGAGGTAATACAGCTTGAAAGCGACGATCACGGCCTTGTTTCGCAGATCCACCAGCTGAATCCCCTTCAACTAAATACAACTCATTTTTTTTTGGATTTCGCGTTTGAGCAGGCGTTAACTTTCCGCTTAATACGTGCTCTTTTCCTTTGCGCTTTTTTCCCGACCTTGCTTCTTCCCGAGCTTTTCGTGCAGCCTCACGCGCTTGAAACGCGCGAATCGCTTTTTTAATTAACAGCGTTGCAATATCTGGGTTTTCATTTAAAAAATACGTCAGTTTTTCACTAACGACCGCTTCAACAGCGGAACGAGCTTCAGGTGTTCCTAATTTGCTTTTCGTCTGCCCTTCAAATTGCAAAAGTGCTTCTGGAATGCGAACAGAAATGATGGCAGATAATCCTTCACGGATGTCTGTCCCTTCTAAGTTTTTATCTCTTTCTTTTAATAAACCTACTTTTCGTGCATATTCATTAAACACGCGAGTCATCGCTGTTTTAGCCCCAATTTCATGCGTCCCTCCATCTTTCGTCCGGACATGGTTTACAAACGAAAGCATGTTTTCTGCGTATCCGTCATGAAATTGGAAAGCAAACTCGACTTCAATATCACTTTGCTCACCATTAAAAAATACAACAGGGTGAAGCACGTCTTTTTCCTCATTTAAATATTGCACAAACGCCTCAATGCCGTTTTCGTAATAAAATGTATCGCGCAAACCTGTTCGTTCATCGTATAATTCAATTTTTAACCCCTTTAATAAAAATGCAGATTCTCTCAACCGTTCACTAATCGTTTCGTAATGAAACGTCGTTGTGCTAAAAATCGTTGGGTCTGGTTTGAATTGAATTTTTGTCCCTGTTTGTTTTGTTACTCCAATTTTCTCAAGTGTAGTCACAGGTTTTCCACCATGTTCAAACCGTTGATAATATATAAACCCATCACGATGAATGGTCACTTCTAACCACTCAGACAAAGCATTCACAACAGAAGCGCCAACACCGTGTAACCCACCGCTCGTTTTATAGCCACCTTGACCAAATTTTCCTCCAGCATGTAATACCGTCAAAATAACTTCTGGAGTCGGCTTTCCTAACTTATGCATGCCTGTAGGCATCCCACGTCCTTCATCTTGCACGCTAATGCTTTGGTCATTATGTATCGTTACAATAATACGCTTTCCATATCCAGCAAGCGCCTCGTCCACTGCATTGTCTACAATTTCATATACGAGATGGTGCAAACCACGACTATCTGTACTTCCAATATACATCCCCGGACGTTTACGAACCGCCTCTAACCCTTCTAACACTTGAATGGCGTCTTCGTTATATGTAAGAAGCTGCTTATCTGTCACAATCATTCCCCTTTCACAACAAGAACATTTGTTTCTATTTTTTTGACTTTCTCTATTTTAACATACATTAGTAAAACGTCCAACGTCGTGAAGAAAAAGAACGACCATTACAAAAAGAATGGTCGTTTTTACCGTGTGAGCGCATGTTCTACTTTGATGCAGCGATCCATCACAACCGTATACCCTTTTTCTGTTAAATCATGATATACGCCTTCATCATATACACCTAATTGCGCCCAAAACACGTCTGCATCCATTTGAACAAACTGTTCAGCGATTTCACGCAAATGTTCAGAGCGACGGAACACATTAACAATATCGACATGTCCTTCGATATCTGTTAACGTAGCAACGGCTGGAATGCCTTCCCACTCTTTAATAAGAGGGTTAACTGGAATAATGTCGTAGCCTGCCTCTTTCATTGCTTTTGCAACCATATAAGATGTACGCTCAGGACGATCTGACAATCCTACCACAGCAATTCGCTTCGCCTTGTTTAAAATTTGTTTAATTTGTTCACGACTTGGACTCATATCATCTACCTCCCATAATAAACTAGTATTTCTTCATGTAAAAAAATAATCCTGCCTTCATTTTTTAAAAAAGCATGTTACAATAAAAACATAACCTCCATAGAGGAAATATGAATGGAGTAGAGGGGGCATATGATGTCTGTTTTGCTTGTGATTTTCGGTTACTTACTTGGTTCAATTCCGTTCGCGTTGATCGTTGGAAAAGTAGGGTATGGAATTGACATACGTGAACACGGGAGCGGCAATTTAGGTGGAACAAATACATTTCGCGTGCTCGGTGTAAAAGCGGGATTAATTGTGACAATTGCTGATATTTTAAAAGGGACGTTAGCCGCAAGCTTACCTATATTGTTTTCTATAGATATTCACCCGCTTCTTACAGGAATGTTTGCTGTGTTTGGTCATACATATCCGGTGTTTGCTCAATTTCGCGGTGGAAAAGCGGCTGCTACATCTGGTGGAGTGTTGTTATTTTATTCACCCGTTCTATTTATGACGATGTTAGCTGTCTTTTTTCTCATTCTATATATATCAAAATACGTTTCACTTTCATCCATGTTAACAGGCGTGTATGCGACCGCTTATGCATTTATATGGACCGATGATGTTCCTTTGCGCATTGTCGTCACATTATTAACACTTTTTGTGTTTTATCGTCACCGAGCGAACATAAAACGTATTTTAAACAAAACAGAACCGAAAGTGAAGTGGTTATAGTGGCTACATGTCATTTACCAAAACAATTTGTAACGAAAATGAATGCTTTGCTTCAAGATGAAGCGGAGCGTTTTTTTGCGACATACAATGAAGAAAAAGTCAACGGTTTACGGATCAATTCATTGAAAGTATCACCATCAACATTTTTAAACATAAGCCCATGGGAACTTGAACCGATCCCTTTTTGTCCTACGGGATTTTATTATTACAACGCCCAACCCGGAAAACATCCGTATCATGCTGCCGGATTGTATTACATTCAAGAACCTAGCGCCATGTTTGTCGCTGAAGTGCTTGCCCCATCCCCAAGAGAACGAGTGCTCGACTTATGCGCAGCGCCGGGGGGGAAAACGACACAATTAGCAGCGATGATGAATAACGAAGGTTTTCTACTGGCAAACGAAATTCATCCAAAACGCGTCAAAGCTTTATCTGAAAATATTGAACGGCTCGGAATTACAAATACTGTTGTGACAAATGAAACGCCTGAAAAATTATCGGAAACGTTTGAAGGGTTTTTTGATAAAATTTTAGTTGACGCTCCATGTTCAGGGGAAGGCATGTTTCGAAAAGACGCAGAAGCGATCCAATTTTGGAGTTTAGAACACGTTCAAAAATGTGCACAAACACAACGACACATTTTATCATGTGCTTATAAGATGTTAAGTGAAGGAGGCACACTCGTTTACTCGACATGCACATTTTCTCCAGAAGAAAACGAGCAAATCATTGACTGGTTTTTAGCAACTTACGAGGATATGGAATTAATACCAATTGAAAAAAAACATGGCATTCAACCAGGTGTGTCACATTGGACAAACACACATCATGGAAACATTGCACATACAGCAAGGCTCTGGCCGCATCATCTAAAAGGTGAAGGACATTTCGTTGCGAAAATGCGCAAACGAGGGAGCACAAAACATTGGAATGGAAAAACGGTTGCATGTAACGTCCCTAAAGTGATGTGGCGTGATTATGAAACGTTTAAGAATCATACCATCCAAACAACAATAAAAGGAACGATGTATGCGTTTGGCACGCACTTATTTGCCCTCCCACATTCGTGCCCTCGCTTAGATGGCTTAAAAGTTGTTCGTCCTGGTCTCCATATCGGAGAATGGAAAAAAAATCGTTTTGAACCAAACCACGCTTTAGCGATGGCATTAACAAAACAACAAGTACAAGCATATCTGTCTCTTACATTTGAAGAAAGCCTCCGATATATGAAAGGAGAAACATTACAAACGAACGGAGATCGTGGATGGATATTAGTGACTATTGATGGATATCCGCTTGGTTGGGGCAAAGAAGTAAAAGGAGTTGTAAAAAACTTTTATCCTAAAGGATTGCGAATCAAATAGGATGTCCCAGCTTGTCGACAAAGTCGACAAGCTGTTTTAATATATAGGTATAAGGGTATAGGAGGGGGAAATCGGATG
>NZ_JAIWYK010000263.1:0-240 GCF_022030075.1 Anoxybacillus sp. LAT27 | reverse complement strand
GAGACCTCCGAAGAAGAAGCGCCGCCGCCGCACTATTGATAGCCGCGCATAAAAAAACCGCGATCCAGCAATGCTGGCTCGCGGTTTTTTTTTGCTGCGAAGGCGGGTATCAGCGACGCGGCAGTGCAGCGATCACGTCTTCGGCTTGCAGGCCTTTGTCGCGATTCATGACGGAGAACTCCACGCGCTGGCCTTCCACCAGGACGCGATGGCCTTCGCCGCGAATGGCCCGGAAGTGGA
>NZ_JAIWYK010000262.1:0-240 GCF_022030075.1 Anoxybacillus sp. LAT27 | reverse complement strand
AATGCCGGCTGGAGCTGGAAGAGACAGGCCGCGACCTGCGCAACCGCCTGCTTCAGTGGCAGCAGCGGGAGCAGGACCTGACCGCGTACGTGCGGGAGAAAAACCGACTGCTGCCCAACCCGGAGAAATACACGGTCAAATACGCCCATTTGCGCATCGAGGGTGAGCGGATCCTGCAGATGCTGCAGGGCGTCTACCGAACGGTATTTGACCGGGAACTTCCCGGTACCGATTACGACT
>NZ_JAIWYK010000261.1:0-241 GCF_022030075.1 Anoxybacillus sp. LAT27 | reverse complement strand
CAGCGTGCCTTGCAGCGCATTTTTACGTTTCGCCAGGAGCATGAACTGACAATAAAACTTTTACAAGAAGTTCGCGATATTGGCACGGCAGCTGTACGGGACGTGATGAAGCGGCTTGATCGTGAAATGATCGCTTACATTCGCGAAAAAATTGAAGAAGCGATGGCCAAAGGCGAAATTCGCCCTTGCAATTCAGAGTTAATGGCGTTTTTAATGTTCAAGATGTACATTGCGTTAAGCA
>NZ_JAIWYK010000260.1:0-241 GCF_022030075.1 Anoxybacillus sp. LAT27 | reverse complement strand
AGCGCTCAGACATCCTGCTGGAGGCCAGCCGGATCGCCGAGAAGCGGCGGGAGGAGCTGGAGCTGTCGCTGGTCAGGGAAGTGGGCAAGACGCGAAAAGACGCCCGAGGCGAGATGGACCGGGTCATCAACACGCTTCGTCTCTCGTCCGAAGAAGCGAAGCGGATCGCCGGCGAGATGGTGCCCCTCGCGGCCACGCCGGGAGCGGAAAACCGGCTCGGCTTTGCCATTCGCGTGCCCAA
>NZ_JAIWYK010000259.1:0-241 GCF_022030075.1 Anoxybacillus sp. LAT27 | reverse complement strand
CCAGGGGAATTTCGGACTTGACGGTCACCGCGTGGTCGGCCGTTTTGTCCACCCAGGTGACGGACAGCTTTTCGCCCAGCCGGCCGACGACGTGCACCGCGAGCGGGAAGGTGCGGTACGGCTTTTCCGTCTCAAACGTTTTGCGCAGCCGTTTGTCCAGCTCGGGGTCGTTCGTCTTCCAGACGCGGTCGCCGACGTTGACCCGCTGCAGGTTGACGTCGTTTCGCCCCATGACGATTTC
>NZ_JAIWYK010000258.1:0-241 GCF_022030075.1 Anoxybacillus sp. LAT27 | reverse complement strand
GCTGCCGGTGCCTGTAACGGAGCTGCCCGTGAAACCCGACGGGACAGCATGGCCGGAACAGGGCGGGGCGGACGCATTCCTGCGTTTCATTGAAGAAGAGCTGAAGCCGGAGATCGAGCGCCGGTTCAAGATTGACAGAGGCAGGCAAACGATCATCGGCCATTCGCTGGGCGGCCTCTTCGTGCTGCACGCGCTTTTTACCAAGCCGCTTGCCTTCCGGACGTATGTCGCAGGCAGCCCA
>NZ_JAIWYK010000257.1:0-241 GCF_022030075.1 Anoxybacillus sp. LAT27 | reverse complement strand
GGTGAGCCTTCGGCGCGTCGAACTCGTGGTAGAGCGGCAACCGTCCGAGCCCGCCGGTGAAGACGGCGAACAGCGTGCGGACGGCGGCCCACCGCGAGCCTCGCTCCAAGAACCGCAGGTCGAGCTGCCCGTCGTCCATGCGCAGCCGCGTCTGCGGTGCGTCGCCGGGCGGGTCGTAGCGGCCGTTGCCGATGAAGATGCCGGCGAGGGTGTACTCGCGGTTGTCGTAGCGCAACGTGAA
>NZ_JAIWYK010000256.1:0-242 GCF_022030075.1 Anoxybacillus sp. LAT27 | reverse complement strand
ACGCTATCGCGCCGTGCTGGCGGCCGAGGCGGAGCGGCTTGGGGCAACGGTCGGCGAGCCGAAATGGGATGACGATGATTGGGAAGCGAAGCTCGACGTGCTTCTCGAGGAGCGGGTGCCGGTCGTCAGCTTTACGTTCGGCTGCCCAGACAAAGAGGTGATCGCCGCCTTGCAAAAGGCTGGATCGTTTGTGATCGTGACGGTCACATCGGTTGAGGAAGCCGATATCGCCTCCGAAGCCG
>NZ_JAIWYK010000255.1:0-244 GCF_022030075.1 Anoxybacillus sp. LAT27 | reverse complement strand
TCACACCGTATAGGTGCGATATGCCGCTTCGCACGGATTCCCCCAAGCGACATGCATCACGCCGTCCTCCGGCACCATGACCAGAGAGGCTACCGTGGTCATCTGCCACTCGGCGGGCTGATTGGGGTCCACGTGCCTGCAGATCGACGTCGGGGCGTTGTCGTGATCCCGCAGGACGTCCATCATCCGCTCCGCCGTAAGCTCGCCGGCCAGATCCGCCAAGCGGGCGGCCATCCGTTCCTTG
>NZ_JAIWYK010000254.1:0-244 GCF_022030075.1 Anoxybacillus sp. LAT27 | reverse complement strand
CCGTGCCGTTGGCGAGTTCCGGTGCCATCATCCACCGCGAGCTTATCGCCAAGCCCAATCCGCCGATCACCGCTTCGCGCACGCCCTCGGCCGCGCTGAACGAAAGCCGTGTGGGGATGCGCACTGAGGTATCGACCGCTCCGCGCCGGAACCGCCATTCCTCGGCCCCCAAACCTTGGGTGTATACGATCGCCCTGTGGGCGCGCAGGTCCGTCGGCGATGCCGGAGTGCCCATTCGTTCGAG
>NZ_JAIWYK010000074.1:0-34044 GCF_022030075.1 Anoxybacillus sp. LAT27 | reverse complement strand
GTCGAAAAAATTTTTTTGGCACCCCTATGATGCCAAGAAACCTTGATATATCAACATTTCTAGAGGGAGGAATGGATGATGACGATTACATTACAAGTACAAGGAATGACATGCGGACATTGCAAAGCGGCGGTGACAAATGCACTTCAAACGTTAGATGGCGTCAGCCGTGTAGAAGTGCATTTGCAAGAAGGTACGGTCGATGTCGAGTATGATGAAACAAAGGTCAGCGTAGAAAAACTGAAAGAAGCGATTGAAGAGCAAGGATATGATGTGAAGTAAGGGAGAAAGGGTGCCCACACAATGTTGGACACCCTCTTTCTTATTCCCCTTTATTCGTTGTGTTATTCGGATCTGGGGTATAGTCCGATTTGTAATCGGTATATTTTACTTCTGTGACCATTCCGGCTGAAGCGTGATGCAAGTCATGGCAATGGAACATCCAATTTCCCGGATTATCTGCTTGAAATGCAACGACATATTCTTCACCAGGGTTTACATTTAACGAATCCTTAATCAATGGAGCGCCTGTGACTGGCTTCCCGTTTTTGCTTAATACTTGGAAGAAATGTCCGTGTAAATGCATCGGATGGACATCCATCGGTGAATTGTTTACTATTTTTACTTTTACTAAATCTCCTTTTTTCACGTTAATCGGCGCTGTGTCAGGATACGTTTTTCCATTAATCGTGAAAATCATGCCATTTTTGCCCATGGCGGTTCCTAAATCCATCGTGTACTCGACATCATATTTTTTGTCTAACGTAAATGGACCTGTCTCATATTTTCCGTATGTTGTCATATCCACGACAGGGAGGTTTTCTTTTGCGTTCGCTTTGTCCGTATTGTTTGCTTGTCCTTCGTATTGAATTTTCACTTTCATTCCATCGGTACCTTTCATATTTCCGTGACATTCTAATAACCATTCACCCGGGTTATTGGCGATAAACTCAATGTCGTAGCGTTCACCTGGAGCGATATTCAACAGTTCATCTTTGATTGGTTGCGGGTTCTTTAACGGTTGGCCGTCTGTTGCGACAATTTTAAACGCATGTCCATGCAAATGAAGCTTGTGGGACATATATCCTGCATTGACAAGACGAAGCCGCACTTTTTCGCCTTTTTTCACTTTTAACGGTTGGACAGTAGCTCCGCTTTTTCCGTTAATCGTGAAAATATCGTACATATTCATGTTATGTCCCATGCTGCTCATATCCATATTGCTATGATCCATGCCACTCATATTCATGTTCATATTGCTGTCGGCGTTCGGGTCGCTCATCCATTCATCGAATACAAGCGTGTAGTCGCGATCGACTTTTTCTTCCTTTTTCGGTTCTACGATGAGAGTGCCGTATAACCCTTTATCCACTTGCTCGGCGCTTTTTTGATGGGAATGATACCAATAAGTTCCAGGTGCAGTTGCTGTAAATTCATACGTAAACGTTTCACCCGGTTTAATGGCGTCCATCGTGACACCCGGTACTCCATCTTGGTTATTTGGAACAGGATAGCCGTGCCAGTGAATCGTAACCGGTTCTGGCAATTCATTTTTTAAAACAACTTTCACCTTATCTCCTTGCTTTACGCGGATTTGCGCACCGGGTACCGATCCATTATACGTGTATACTGGGAGTTTGACTTGATCGTTGATTTGTAATAACGCTTCCTTCGCAGTAAGGTTAATTTCTTTCCCAGACAACACTTCTGTATCGGTTGCTAAAGATAATTGCTGCTTACTGGATTCGTTAGAAATACTTTCTTTTTTCATATTCATGTTGGACATGTCATGTCCTTGCATCGGATTAGAGCAAGCTGCACTCAGCGCAATGACTCCTACCAATACGGTTCCTAACCATAATTTCTTCATCACGTTTTCCCCCATAAAATTTTGATGTAACATCATGATAAAAAATGAATGTGCAAAATTTATGGAGGAAATTCAGTAGTTGGTGAAGAGAAAAATGTGTAATATGAGTATTGTACATGTGACTGATAAGAATGGTGAAGGTTATGTTCATAAATTCTCCACAATTTTGTGTTTTACTAAAAAGGAGGACATGAAAATGAAAAAATGGATGATTATGGTTATGAGTTTTTTTCTTTCTGCTTGTCATGTATCGAAAGCAGAAAAACAAGAGGCGTATAAAGAAGGAGATCACATCGCATACGAAGTGATTACAGTTGAACAGCTTCCACAGCATATGAAAGCATTGTATGAAAAACAGCATAAACAATTTCAAACGTACACCGTTAAACAAGATGATGTCACGTATGCGATTATTCATCTCGGGGAAAGAAAAACAGGTGGATATGGGGTTGAAGTGATTGAGGTCCGATATAAAAAAGGCAAAGCAATTGTCTATTATAAAGAACAAAAGCCAGCACCAGATGCAATCGTCACACAAGCGTTAACGTATCCGAAAGTCGCTATCAAAATAAAAACAACGATTCCGATTGAAATAAAGAAAAAATAGCTCTATGTTTCGTGCATAGAGCTATTTGTCTGCGGTAATCGCATCCGCTACAATCCATCCTGATAATGCGCAACCGAGCGAGCCTGCACCTGGAAATACAGTATCGCCGCAAAGCCAAAGTCCTTCGACATTCGTTTGCGGTGCATACGTAGACAATAAACTGAAGACACCGTTTGGAATATATCCTCCTACTTTTCCGAACGCCCGATGAGTAAAGCGAGCAAATGTCACAGGTGTGCCGACTAATTGAACATGTATATTCGTTAATGGGAATGTTTTATTTACACGTTGCAATATTTGTTCTGTAAGCCTCTTTTTCTGTTCATCATACGCCTTGCGCTCCCACCAACGAAGCGGGTCGGTATGCGTCGAAATCGTGATGGAACGTTTCCCAACAGGTGCCATTTGTCGATCGAACGGTGCGGAAGCGGACAATAAAAATTGATTTCCTTCACTCATCGGTTTTGTTCGATCGACGATAAATTGGTGGTATAGGCTATCTGTCTGAAAGTTGTCGTCTACTCCTATGTAAATTGTAAACGCTCCCCAAGCCGGGCGCTTTTTTTCTTTTTCTTCACGAATCGAAAATGTACGTTTAATAGAATCATCTAAAATGGCAAAAATACTATGGATAGAGCCGTTAAATACAACATGTTTCGCTTCATATGTTTGTTTTCGGTTTGTCGTCACAAGCCAATGGCGCTCTTTGCGAATAGAAATGACTTTTTCACGCATCTGTAGCTCTCCGCCAAGTTGTTTGTAACGTTCTGCAAGTGCATGAACAACAGTAGCAAGCCCTCCCTCCACGTAAAACGCTCCACGATGAAAGATGCTTAAGGCAACGGCACCAAGCAAAGCGGGACAACGTTCAACCGTTGTTTGTACACTATCAACGAGTTGGCCGTTTAAAAAGGCAATGAATGTCTCGTCACGAATGCCATAATGTTCGAGACGTTTCGCAATCGATTGAAATAAAAATGGTGTGGCGCGCAATAATTTTCGATCAGCTTTTTGTAGCGCTTCGAATATATGTTTCATTGTTTTTGGTGGGATCATCGGTCGTTCGTATACAAAAGAAAGTAGTGCGTCCGCCAGAGAAAACATTTCTTCAAAAAAGTGGACGATGGCTGCGCTATCTTTTGGGAATTGTTGTGCAATTTCTTCAAACCAACGTTCTTTTTGCTGGTAATAACGAATCGTCCGATCGGGAAAATGTACGTCCATAATTGTATCTAATAAATGAACAGGAAGAGGAGATATGTCGAGTTCATGAAACAACTTTGAAAATACACCGTTTTCTTCAAAGCCCATCCCAAGCGTTGCTCCTGCTTGAAAACGAAACGACTGTCGTTCAAATTTTCCTGCACATCCGCCGAGTTCGTTTGCAGCTTCAAATGTCAAGGTGCGATATCCTTTTTTCGCAAGAAGCGCACTTGCTGTTATTCCTCCAAATCCTGTTCCAATGATAATGACATCGTACAATATAGTCACCTTCTTTTTTTTATTTTTATTTTATTATACAATTATTAAACAAATGTTGTACAATAAGAACGTGTAAAAGATGAAAGGATGGGATATATGCATACAGCAGTTGTTTGGTTTCGCCGAGATTTTCGTCTGCACGATCATACAGCGCTCGTTCATGCGCTTCATTGGGCGAAAGAAAGACAAGGAAAGCTTCTTTTTTTCTTTCACTTCGATTCTCATTTCGCAAAAGAACGAACGTACCATCATGAATATTTTTTTCAAACCGTTGAGCAATTTCGGCAAATGTTGCGTCATCTATATGGGATACATGTGCACATTTTGCATGGAGATATTGACGATGTGTTTGTTCGACTAATCAGCCGTACACACATGAACGCCATCTTTTTTAATAAAGACGAGGTTGGGCGTGGGAAAGAGCGGGATGATTATGTCCGCACGTTTTTGCAGAAATATGGGGTTGACGTATATGCATATGATGATGCACATTTGCACGGGGCATTTGAGGTACTAAAAGCAGACGGAACGCCTTATAAAGTATATACACCATATTACCGCGCATGGCGGAAACGTCCGAAGCGGTTTCCGAGTTCCGTTGACATGGCGCTACTACGTGAACATATGTTGCATATGACACCGATTTCTGAAGATGACGAGCGGGCGTTTACGATGTGGCTTTCGCAATGTACAAAACGTTGGGAACGTACGAGCGAACAAGATGCACTTATCGCTCTACAACATTTTATTGAAACAGTTCTTCCGCATTATGATAAAAAACGCGATATTCCAAGTGCTATGGGAACGAGTCGCTTATCCCCACATTTAAAAACAGGGACGATTTCGATTCGCACCGTTTTTCATGTAGTTACTCAACAATTTGGAAACGGCTATGATGAAGCGGTAGAAACGTACATAAAAGAGCTAGCGTGGCGCGATTTTTATCATATGATTTATGCACATTTTCCTTTTACAAAAACGGAAGCGTTCATTGAAAAGTATCGTCATCTCCCTTGGTTGCGTGATCGCGAGCGGTTTGAAGCTTGGAAAGAAGGAAAAACAGGCTTTCCAATCGTTGATGCAGGGATGCGCCAATTGAAAGCAGAAGGATGGATCCATAATCGTCTTCGCATGATTGTTGCCTCGTTTTTAACAAAAGATTATTTGATCGATTGGCGCATGGGCGAGCAATATTTTCAGCATATGTTAATCGACTATGATGAAGCATCAAATATCGGAGGATGGCAATGGGCCGCTTCTGTCGGGACAGATGCTGTGCCGTATTTTCGCGTCTTTAACCCGATTGAACAATCGAAAAAGTTTGATCCGGATGGCACGTATATTCGCACGTATGTACAAGAACTTGCTTCTTTCCCTTCGGCACATATTCATGAGCCATGGAAAAGCAACATCAAAACCGACTATCCTGCACCAACAGTAGACCATTCATTGCAACGTCAACGTGCGATTGCGTTGTTTCGGATGAATGAGTGAGTATAAAAGCCTGCTTGATGAAGTGGGCTTTTATCTTTTTCGTCATTAGTCAATCAATTTTGTGAAGGATTATAAAACAAGAAAAAAGAATAGAAATAACTATCATCGATGTCGGACGTATGTCATCAAAAGGAATGGAGGAAAATAGGATGAGAACAGCAATCGAAAGAAAAAAGCTTTATATTAACGGCGAATGGGTTGAAGCAGAGATGTATACTAAGCTTTTATCCCCGTATTCTAGTGAAGTGTTAGCGGAGATTCCGCTCGCGACAGAACGTGATGTCAAGCAGGCGATTGCGGCTGCGGATGAAGCGCGGCAAGTGATGGCGAAAATGCCGGCACACGAGCGGGCGGCGATTTTAGAGAAAGTGGTAGCTTTATTGCAACAATGCGCAAACGAAGCGGCTACGATCATTGCGAAAGAAGCCGCAAAACCGATCACGACCGCCAAAGCGGAAGTAGCGCGCACGATTCAAACGTATAAATTTGCGGCGGAAGAGGCGAAGCGAATTCATGGGGAGACGATTCCCCTTGATGCCGCACCAGGCGGAGAACATCGCGTCGCTTTTACGGTCAGAGAACCGATTGGAGTGGTTGGAGCGATTACGCCGTTTAATTTTCCGATGAATTTAGTAGCACATAAGCTAGGTCCTGCGATTGCATCAGGGAACACGGTCGTGTTGAAACCTGCAAGCCAAACGCCGCTTTCTGCCTACTTTATTGCCGAATTATTTGAGCAGGCAGGACTGCCAAACGGAGCGCTTAATGTCGTGACGGGGAGCGGAAAAACAGTTGGTGATCAAATTGTGACAGATTCACGTGTTCGCATGATCACATTTACAGGAAGCCCTGAAGTAGGGATTGCTATTCGTAACAAAGCTGGCTTAAAACGAGTGACGCTAGAATTAGGATCAAACTCAGCGGTCATTATTGATGAACAAGTGGACATTGACCGCATCATCCCACGGTGCATCGTCGGTGCGTTTTCGTTCCAAGGGCAAGTGTGTATTTCGTTGCAACGTATTTACGTACATGAAAAACGATATAAAGAATTCGTCGAAAAGTTTGTGGCAGCGGTGAAGCAGTTGAAAGTTGGTGACCCGCTTGATCCGAAGACAGACGTTTCTGCTCTTATTTCTGAAAAAGATGTGGAGCGTTCGTTACAATGGATCGAGGAAGCGAAACAAGGGGGCGCTACCGTTGCAGTTGGTGGGGAGAGACAAGGAAATATTTTGTTGCCAACGGTCATTCTAGATGCGGCGCCAACGATGAAAGTATCGTGCCAAGAAGTATTTGCGCCAATTGTTTTGATTAATCAAGTGTCTTCCGTCGACGAAGCGATTGATCTTGTCAACGATTCACGCTACGGCCTGCAAGCCGGCATCTATACAGACAACGTTCATACTGCTTGGGAAGCAGCGGAGAAACTGCATGTCGGAGGGGTGATTATTAACGATATTCCAACGTTTCGTGTCGATCATATGCCGTATGGTGGGGTAAAAGAAAGCGGATTTGGGCGCGAAGGTATTCGATATGCAATCGAAGAAATGACAGAATTAAAGCTGATTATTTTTAATCGGAATCGGTAATGTTTTACCCGTACTATCAGATGGTGGTACGGGGTTTCCCGTCGAAAAGGGGTGTTTTTCTTGACCATTTTCATCCACATAGTTGTTGACGTCATTTTACCGTTGTTTTTGTTGATTGGAGCAGGGGTGTATTTGCATCGGTTATTTCATTTCGATATGAATACGTTGTCAAAAATAACGACATATTTTTTGCTTCCGGCAGTTGGATTTGTAAACGTTTATGAGAGCGACATAACAAGTGATGTGTTGTTGAACATCCTCTTTTTTCTCGTTCTACAAAATGGGACGCTTATTATGATTAGTGCGATGATGGCAAGATGGCTAAAGCTTGATCGAAGTTTAGGGGCAACGTTTCAAAACACGATTGTCCTTAACAATTCAGGAAATTTCGGCATTCCAGTAAGCCAACTTGTGTTCCGGCACGAGCCGCTAGGTTTGTCGATCCAAATTGTCGTAACGATTTTTCAAAACTTTTTAACGAATACGTATGGATTGTTTCAGTTTATTTCGGCAAGTAAAAATAAAGGGAAAATGACTCGTGAATTTTTAAAAAATCCAATTATTTACGCACTTATTCTCGGTGTGATGTTTCGATTCGCTCATATTCCAATACCATCGTTTATTTGGCAGCCGCTTGAACGTGTAGCCGATGCTTTTTTAGCGATTGCTTTGCTGACGTTAGGTGCTCAACTCGCTTATATGAATATGAAACGGCTTCCTCGGCTTATGTTTATAACGATTGGTAGTCGACTTATTTTATCTCCTTTGATCGCTTTTTTGATCGTTTCACTTTTACATATCAAAGGGACAACAGCTCAAGCACTACTCATTGCGAGTGCATACCCTTGTTCGCGAAACACAGCGTTGTATGCATTAGAATATAATCATCATCCAGAGTATGCTGCCCAGGCTGTATTTTTATCTACGTTACTCAGTCCACTGACGGTATCGGGTGTCATCGGGCTTGCCCGTGTTTGTTTTTAACTTGCATGCCAAAGGAGTGCGCTGCTCTCGCTCCTTTGGCTATGTTTGTTCGGTTATTTACGTATAATGGGAACCCATAATTCATTTTCAGGACGGTGATCCGGCGCATAATAACATTCAATACACGGAGCATCAGCAAGTTCATATTGAGAAAAAGGAAGCCATTCATATAATTGATTCCACGCCTCAGTTACGTTTGAAATCACCACCCACGTGTCATGTTTGATCGTCATATATTGCATATCGCTCGGAACTTCCCCATCATAACGTATTCCCATAAAATAAGTAAACTGTTCGTCTGTTATTTTAGCTTCTTCCCCACAAACACCCAACAGCCCTTCAAGTGTGCATTTTGGATGCTCCCATGAGAGATCGATCAGTTTTTGCATAAATCCATCTTGTTCGGCATGAGCCCAAAGTGAAGGAATCATTTGGAATGCTTCGTCTGTTTTCACGCGGTACCCTTTTCCTACAATGGTTAATTCAAATGGAATCGTCTCAATTTTGTGCTCCATGTTTGATAGCTCCTTTTATTTATATGGATATTTTTGTATGAGTTGAAATTCCTCACCTTTTTATATTAACATAAAAATCCAATATGAATTTGTAAATTTTTTAAGAAGGTGTTGCATGACATTGAATAACATTGTTACGTTGTTTCGTTTTATTGTTGTTGGAGTGAGTAATACATTTGTGGATTTTTTGTTATTTTTCTCCCTCATAGCACTTCATGTGCCATATATGTGGGCACAAATGTTTGGCTATAGTGCAGGTGTGATCAATAGCTACATATGGAATCGGGCGTGGACGTTTCGATCAGTAGGAGGGGGGAAAAAACAATTCGTTCGTTTTCTTGCCGTAAACCTTTGTTCTCTCATCGTGACGATCATGATGCTACACGGTTTCAGAGAAATGTTTCCAATTGTTTTAAACAAAATGATAGCGACGATAAGCGGAATGGCGATCAACTGGATCGGAAGTCGTATGTGGGTATTTTCTACAAAAAGTGTGTCGTAAAGATAAACTTTTAGGTTACGTAGTTGGAGTTGTCGGCATCGATTTGTCTATGTAGTCACACAGTAAGCCAGTTGCGCTTATCAGCTGGCTTACTGGTATTGATTTAACGTAGCAAAAAATTGTTTTACGAACTGATAAAATACGTTGACAGAAGGTGCAAGGTCATATTTTGGTAAAATGATTCCGACGTTGCGACGAACGAGCGGAAATTCGATCGGGACTTTCGTTGTATAACGAAGTGTCGTTCCGTAAAATGTACTTTCAGGGAGCAAAGTCACCCCGATTCCTGCTGAGACGAGTCCCTTAATTGCATCTAAATCTTCTCCTTCTGATGAAATGATCGGAGAAAAGCCGGCTTGCTTGCAAGCATCTTCTACTATTTTTCGTAAAATAAATCCTTCTGGAAACATGACAAACGGCTCATGTCGTAATTCACTTAAAGTGATGCTTCGGTTTTGACTAAGTGGGTGATCTGTCGGAATGAGTGCGGCGAACGACTCGGTAAATAAAATATCCCCTTGAATGCCCTTTTCTTCAGTTGGTACAGGACCTAAGAAAGCCACATCAATTTCTCGCCTCTTCACTGCATCAATCAAAAACTTATATGACCCTTGACGCAAATGGAAAGAAATGTGCGGATGTTTTTGTTTAAATGTGGAAATGACCATTGGCATCGTATAGCTTGCGAGACTTGTTGGAAAACCAATTTTAATTGTTCCGCGCTCTGGATCTAAATATTCTTCAATTTGTTGCTTCGCATAGTCAATCGCTTTTAATGCCGATTCAATATGTTGTAAAAAGTGGCGGCCGATCGGTGTTAATTTTACGTTTCTTCCTTCACGTTCGAATAGCTTGACCCCGAGTTCATCCTCTAAATTTGCAATTTGACGACTAACAGCAGATTGAGCGACATGCAACGCTTCAGCAGCTTCTGACACATGCTCCCGTTTGGCAACTTCTGTGAAATAAACTAATTGTCTTAATTCCATTTTTTCCACCTCTTTCTATCGTTCTCGAAATGAGATGAATATTATCTAAATTATATATTGTTTATATAATTATTGAAACCTACAATTATACATACAAGATAACGGAATGGGGGATTCACATGAGAGGACTACCAAAGGCGCAAGGGTTGTACTGTCCACAATTTGAACATGATGCATGTGGGATCGGGTTATACGCCCACTTAAAAGGGGAAGCGTCTCATCATATTGTCAAGCAAGGTCTTCATATGTTGCGTCAATTAGAGCATCGCGGAGGTCAAGGGAGCGACCCGCAAACAGGTGACGGTGCTGGAATCATGGTGCAAATTCCTGATGATTATTTTCGATCCGTTTGTTCGTTTTCACTTCCTGCAAAAGGGCGTTACGGAGTCGGGATGGTCTTCTTTTTTGAGCATGACGAACAAAAGGGGGGCATTTTAGAACAGAAAATCAATGACATCATCTGCGAGGAAGGACAAACGTTGCTCGGATGGCGAGATGTACCTGTTAATGTCGGAAAACTCGGAACATTGGCTAAAAAAAGTCGTCCGTTTATTCGTCAGCTTTTTATCGCAGCGAGCGACGATATAACAGATGAACAACATTTTGAGCGAAAGTTATATGTCATTCGTAAACGAGCAGAAAAGTTAGTAAAAAACAATGAGTACTATTTTGCGAGTTTATCCAGTCGAACGATCGTTTACAAAGGGCTAGTCACCCCTGAGCAACTGGATGCTTTTTATATTGATTTACAAGATGAACGATTTCGCTCCGCGTTTGCGCTCGTTCACTCGCGTTTTAGCACAAACACGTTTCCGAGCTGGGAGAGGGCACATCCGAATCGTTATTTAATTCATAATGGGGAAATTAATACGCTACGAGGCAATATTCATTGGATGATGGCGCGAGAAAAACAATTTTCATCGCCTATGTTTGGTGATGATTTACAAAAAGTACTTCCGATTTTAGATACGAACGGAAGCGATTCTTCCATGCTTGATAATGCGTTTGAGTTTTTTGTGCTAGCTGGAAGGTCGCTCGCTGAAACGGCAATGATGCTCATTCCAGAGCCATGGTATTGGGATGAAGAGATGGATGATGATAAAAAAGCGTTTTATGAATATTATAGTTGTCTTATGGAGCCGTGGGACGGACCAACGGCCATCGTGTTCACGAATGGAAAACAAATTGGAGGGATTTTAGATCGCAACGGCCTTCGTCCAGCACGTTACTATGTGACAAAAGACGACTATATTATTTTTTCATCAGAAGTAGGTGTGATCGATGTAGAGCCGAACAATATTTTATACAAAGAACGATTAAGTCCTGGAAAAATGCTTTTTATTGATTTTGAACAAGGACGCATCGTTTCTGATGAAGAAATAAAAAAACAAATTGCCAATGAACGACCATATCGTCAATGGGTGAATGAACGAATGATTTCTATTGACGAATGTGCCGAAGATGAGCAGGAACAACCGTTTAACAACCTTTTGACGTGGCAAAAAGCGTTTGGATATACGTATGAAGACGTGGAAAAAACAATCATTCCGATGGCAACGGAAGGAAAAGATCCAACAGGGGCGATGGGAAACGATACACCTTTAGCCGTCTTATCAGATCGACCGCAAAGTTTATTCAATTATTTTAAGCAACTATTTGCACAAGTAACAAATCCACCGATTGATGCGATTCGTGAATACATCGTCACATCAACAGTGACGTTGCTTGGAAAAGAAGGAGATTTGTTGAATCCGGATGCATCTTGTGCTCGTCGCATTCGATTAGAGTCACCAATAATCACGAACAAACAATTAAACGCCATTCGAATGAGTCCGTATCGTGAATTTGCTAGTGTGACATTGTCAACGGTTTTTACACATAACTTAAAAGAAGCGTTAGATGAATTATGTCAAGCGGCGGACGAAGCGATTGCTTCTGGTGCAACGTTACTTATTTTATCTGACCGTTGCATAAACGAGCAACGTGTAGCCATTCCGACGCTTCTTGCGGTTAGCGCGGTACATCAACATCTTGTTCGAAAAGGGACACGTACGAAAGTCAGTTTAATTGTGGAAAGTGGAGAAGCGCGTGAGGTGCATCATTTCGCAGCGTTAATCGGATATGGAGCGGATGCGGTCAATCCGTATTTGGCATTTGCGACCATTCGAGAAGCGATTGAAAAAGGAGTGCTTCATTCGACATACGAAAAGGCAGTCGAAACATATAAAAAAGCGGCGACAGATGGCGTTGTGAAAGTGATGTCAAAAATGGGTATTTCAACCGTGCAAAGTTATCGTGGCGCGCAAATTTTTGAAGCGATCGGTATCGGGGATGATGTTATCGATCAATATTTCACTGGAACAGCGTCGCAAATTGGCGGAATCGGTTTGAATGAAATTGCCCAAGAAGCAAAAATGCGCCATATGCAAGCGTTTTTCACGTCTTATGATGAAACATTAGATTCTGGAAGTGAATTGCAATGGCGGAAAAACGGGGAACATCATGCGTTTAATCCGAAAACGATTCATACGTTACAATGGGCATGTCGAAAAAATGACTATGCGCTGTTTAAACAATATTCTGCGATGGCGAATGAAGAGCAGTTTACATTTTTACGTAATTTATTTGAGTTTGACGACACACGTACACCTATTCCGATTGAAGAAGTTGAACCGATAGAGGCGATTGTTCGTCGCTTTAAAACGGGGGCGATGTCGTACGGTTCATTGAGCCAAGAAGCACATGAAGCGCTTGCGATTGCGATGAATCGCATCGGTGGAAAAAGCAATAGTGGAGAAGGTGGTGAAGATCCTAGTCGCTATACAAGAGATGAAAATGGCGATTTCCGTCGCAGTGCAATTAAGCAAATCGCATCTGGCCGTTTCGGAGTGAAAAGCCATTATTTAGTTCATGCCGATGAGCTACAAATTAAAATGGCGCAAGGAGCAAAGCCTGGAGAAGGTGGTCAACTGCCTGCGAATAAAGTATATCCGTGGATCGGAAAAGTGCGTGGGTCTACGCCAGGTGTGGAACTTATTTCGCCACCACCGCATCATGACATTTATTCCATTGAAGATTTAGCACAGCTTATTTATGATTTGAAAAATGCAAATCGCAATGCGCGCATTAGTGTAAAACTCGTTGCAAAATCTGGTGTTGGCACGATCGCTGCAGGTGTGGCTAAAGGCGGGGCAGATGTGATCGTCATTAGCGGATATGACGGAGGGACAGGTGCTTCACCAAAAACAAGCATTAAACATGCGGGGCTTCCGTGGGAACTTGGTTTAGCTGAAACGCATCAAACGCTTATGTTAAATGGGTTGCGTGATCGCGTTGTATTAGAAACAGACGGAAAATTGATGACTGGTCGCGATGTCGTCATGGCGGCGTTATTTGGCGCTGAGGAATTTGGTTTTGCGACCGCTCCACTTATCGTTTTAGGTTGCGTGATGATGCGCGTTTGTCATTTAGACACATGTCCGGTCGGTGTTGCAACACAAAATCCAAAATTGCGGGCAAAATTTACTGGAAAGCCAGAACATATCGTTAATTTCATGTATTTTATTGCCCAAGAGGTACGTGAAATCATGGCGCAACTTGGTTTCCGTACGATCGAGGAAATGGTCGGACGCGTGGACGTATTAAAAATAAGTGAACGGGCAAAACGACATTGGAAAGCGAAACATCTTAAGTTGTCACGTTTGTTGCATCAAGTGGAAGGATCGCGCACGTTTTCTAAACCGCACGATCACCGTCTCGAACAAACGCTTGATTACCAAACGATTTTGCCAGCTGTCCAGCAAGCAATAGAGGAGAAAAAGCCTGTGCAATTGCACGTACGCATTAACAACGTACAGCGAACAGTCGGCACGATAGTAGGTAGCGAAGTATCAAAACGATTTGGTGAAGAAGGTCTTCCAGAAGATACGATTCAACTATATTTTCAAGGCTCAGCGGGGCAAAGCTTCGCAGCGTTCGTGCCAAAAGGAATGACGATGACATTAGTCGGTGATGCGAACGACTATGTTGGCAAAGGTTTATCAGGTGGAAAAGTGATCGTTCGTCCACCACACGAAGCTTCGTTTGCGTGCAGTGATCAAGTCATTATTGGAAATGTTGCATTTTACGGTGCGACAAGTGGAGAAGCGTATATTCGTGGTCGTGCTGGGGAGCGTTTTTGCGTCCGAAATAGTGGCGTTCATGCGGTTGTTGAAGGAGTTGGTGATCACGGCTGTGAGTATATGACAGGAGGACGTGTTGTTATCCTCGGCTCTGTTGGAAAAAATTTTGCTGCGGGCATGTCCGGTGGGATTGCGTACGTACTTGCTGATGATAATACGTGGCAAAAACGTGCCAACCGTGAACTTGTTTTATTTGAATCACTAGTAGATAAAGGAGAAATTCAAGATGTACAACAAATGATTATGAAACATTACGAATATACGGAAAGCCCAAAAGCAGCGTATATACTTGCCAACTGGGATCGTGTTGTAAGAAACGTTGTCAAAGTGATTCCGAAAAACTACAAACTTATGATTGGGACAATTGAAGCGATGAAGCGAAGCGGTATGTCACATGACGAAGCGGTATTTGAAGCGTTTAATACGGTCGTAAACAAAAAAGATGTTGCAGCAGGAAAAACGATTGAAGCGATCGTGAAATAAGCGATCGCTTTTGACGAAGAAAGGGGGAGAAACATGGGGAAAGCGACAGGATTTATGGAATACGTACGGGAAGAAGAGAAAAAGCGTGATCCTCTTTCCCGTTTGTATGATTGGAAAGAATATACAGACCCATTTTCAACAGATATGTTAGTTAGACAAGGGGCGCGATGTATGGACTGCGGTACACCGTTTTGCCATATGGGTATGGAGCTAAACGGCTTAACGTCTGGTTGTCCGATTCATAACCTTATTCCAGAATGGAACGATCTTGTGTACCGTGGACGTTGGAAAGAAGCGTTTGAACGGTTAGTAAAAACGAATAACTTTCCAGAATTTACAGGGCGTGTTTGTCCAGCACCTTGTGAAGGATCGTGCACCGTAGCTATTTCTGATCAAGCAGTTGCGATTAAAGGCATTGAACGAGCGATTATCGATCGAGCGTTCCAAGAAGGCTGGGTTCAACCACGTATCCCAAAAAAGCGAACAGGAAAAAAAGTGGCTGTCATCGGATCAGGACCTGCCGGCTTAGCGTGTGCAGATGAATTAAATCAAGCGGGTCATTTTGTGACTGTGTATGAGCGTGCGGATCGCGTAGGCGGTTTGTTAACGTATGGCATTCCAAATATGAAACTTGGAAAAGATGTCGTTGAACGACGTGCGCGTTTACTTGAAGAAGAAGGAATTACGTTTCTTACAAATACAGAAGTAGGCAAGCATATTACCGTCCACGAACTACAAAAACAATATGATGCAATTGTGCTTTGTATCGGAGCACAAAAACAACGTGATCTTGTTTTAGAAGGACGCGAACTAGATGGTGTTCATTTAGCAATGGATTACTTGACCGTAACAACAAAATGGTTGTTGAATGGTGAAAAAGATGAAACGTTTATTGACGCAAAACATAAACACGTCATCGTTATTGGCGGGGGCGATACGGGGGCAGACTGCGTAGCAACGGCACTTCGTCAACAATGTAAAAGCGTCGTGCAGTTTGGCAAACATCCTGCATTGCCTAAAGAGCGTACGGACGATAACCCGTGGCCGCAATATCCGCTCGTTTTTACGATCGACTATGCATACGAAGAAGCGGAAGCGAAGTTTGGCACCGATCCACGTCAATATTGTATTCAAACGAAAAAGATCGTCGGCGATAAAAACGGAAAAGTGAAAGAATTGCATACGATTCAAATGGAGAAAACTGTAGATGAGCATGGGCATGTTGTATTCAAAGAAATTCCTGGCACAGAAAAAGTATGGCCGTGTGATCTTGTGTTGATTGCCATCGGCTTTGAAGGACCTGATCAGCCAATTTTACAGCAATTCGGAATAGAAACAGTAAACAAAAAAGTGAAAGCGACAGAATATAAAACGAACGTCGAAGGGGTATTTGTAGCAGGCGATGCAAGACGAGGACAAAGCCTCGTTGTTTGGGCGATTCACGAAGGACGAGAAGCAGCGAAAGCAGTAAACGATTTTTTAATAGAAAGATAGGTGAATGAATCATCTCCTTTTTCTGTGCATATATTGAGGTATCATGAAAAAAGGAGATGATCTGCTTGTCTTTCCCAAACATCCCGAATATTAAGCCAGATATTGACTTAGATGAGGAAGATGTGCTGTCGTTATTGCTTGCATCAATTGCGTTAGAAGAGCTGAGTTTGGCTCATATTATGAATGCAGAAGCAGAAAAGTTACAAGCAGTATTAGGGACGTTGACGACAAGCGCAAGTGGGACGAAAGCGCAATCGCTTCACGATTTGCTGAAAGTGAACCGTTCAGTAGAGCGGACGTTAAGGACGGTACTTAAAAACCAAATGTTATTACAATTTAAACTAGAGGATGTTAGCGATCTCATTCAGCTTTTTCATGAACAAAAGCGAAAAAAACATAAAGATAAAACAGACTGTGATCAGTAAATAAACATGTTGAATCCTTTGATCTAATCGTTAGTAGATCAAAGGATTTTTTTATTTTTAGAATTGTCATTTTATTTTAAAAAGTGTTACAATGTTTAACAAGTTCAGAAAAGATGGAGGGATTTGTTTTGCGTAGCGATATGATTAAAAAAGGATTCGATCGCGCACCACATCGTAGTTTATTGCGCGCAGCAGGAGTAAAAGAAGAAGATTTCAATAAACCGTTTATTGCGGTTGTCAACTCGTATATTGATATTATCCCAGGACATGTTCATTTACAAGAGTTTGGAAAAATTGTCAAAGAAGCGATTCGAGAAGCAGGCGGAGTACCATTTGAAATGAATACAATCGGAGTAGACGATGGCATTGCAATGGGACATATTGGTATGCGCTATTCATTGCCGAGCCGCGAAATTATAGCAGACTCTGTCGAAACAGTCGTTTCTGCACACTGGTTCGATGGCATGGTATGTATTCCAAACTGCGATAAAATTACCCCTGGTATGATGATGGCAGCAATGCGTTTAAACATCCCAACCATTTTTGTTAGCGGCGGACCGATGAAGGCGGGTGTCACAAGCGATGGAAAAAAAATCTCGCTTTCCTCTGTATTTGAAGGCGTTGGTGCATATCAGGCAGGGAAAATCGACGAAAAAGGACTACAAGAGCTTGAGCAGTACGGTTGCCCGACATGCGGTTCTTGTTCAGGAATGTTTACAGCAAATTCGATGAACTGTTTAGCCGAAGCGCTTGGCTTAGCTCTTCCGGGTAACGGTACGATTTTAGCGATTGATCCGGCACGAAAAGAATTTGTACGACGTTCAGCTCAGCAGTTAATGTATTTAATCGAGCATGATATTAAACCGCGCGACATCGTCACCGAAAAAGCAATTGACAATGCATTCGCACTTGATATGGCGCTTGGTGGTTCAACAAATACAGTACTACATACGTTAGCGATTGCGAATGAAGCAGGCATTAACTATCCGCTTGAGCGCATTAACGAGGTCGCATCTCGCGTGCCGCATCTAGCAAAATTGGCACCAGCATCAGATATGCATATTGAAGATTTGCACGAAGCGGGTGGCGTATCTGCAGTATTGCACGAACTGTCGAAAAAAGAAGGCACCCTTCATTTAGATGCATTGACAGTGTCAGGCAAAACACTTGGTGAAAACATTGCAGGATGCGAAGTAAAAAACTATGAAGTCATTCGTCCAATTGACAATCCGTACTCAGAAACAGGTGGACTGGCTGTACTGTTCGGTAATTTAGCGCCAGATGGTGCCATTATTAAAACAGGTGGCATTCAAGGTGGCATTACACGCCATGAAGGACCCGCGATCGTATTTGATTCTCAAGAAGAAGCGCTTGAAGGCATTGCAGCAGGAAAAGTACAACCTGGCCATGTCGTCATCATTCGTTACGAAGGACCAAAAGGTGGACCAGGTATGCCAGAAATGTTAGCCCCGACATCGCAAATTGTTGGAATGGGATTGGGTACGAAAGTAGCGCTCATTACAGACGGTCGTTTCTCCGGTGCTTCTCGCGGCTTATCGATCGGACACGTATCGCCAGAGGCAGCTGAAGGGGGGCCGATCGCTTTTGTGCAAAATGGGGACCATATTGTTATTGACGTTGTGAAACGAACGATTGATGTTCACGTTCCAGAAGAGGAATGGGAAAAACGAAAAGCAAACTGGAAAGGTTTCGAACCAAAAGTGAAGACAGGTTATTTAGCTCGCTATTCAAAACTTGTCACATCGGCAAGTACCGGCGGAATTATGAAAATTTAAAAAAATTGTCGAAAGGTTGTTCGTAAATCCAAAACAAGCTTCCGTTATAATGAAAGAAGTGAAGCGATAATGGGAGTGAGGGAGATGAATACGCAATTTATTGCCGGTCATGCGCGATTGCCTTCAGGAATGGCGGCAAAAAGCGTATTTGATACGTTGACGATTACGGCAGAAGTAGATAAAAAGTACGGCGTCATCGTTGATGCTTCTTGTACGTTAGCAACAGAGCACGGTCGTGATTATGTGGCACGGTTGTTAAAAGGGCATTCATTAAAAGATGGAATTGACGAACCGCTTGCTCAATTACATGAAGGATATTTAGGAAAGGCAAATCAAGCTTTATGTGCAGCATTAAAAGATTTGTATAAACAATATTGTAAACTCGAAGAAAAAATGCATGCAGAAAAATAGAAGGTGACACGAGCCACCTTCTATTTTTCTTCCCAAGATGGGAGCATTTTTCGGAGCGGTTTGTCTTGACGATAGCCAAGGACGTACTCCGCTTGCATAATTGTATGAATTTCACGCGTTCCTTCGTAAATAACTGGGGCTTTAGAGTTACGTAAATATCGCTCGACTGGATATTCATTTGAATAACCGTATGCCCCGTGAATTTGTACGGCATCATCAGCCGCTTTGTTGGCAAAGTCGCATGCCATCCATTTCGCTAGCGATGTTTCACGTGTATTTCGTCTTCCTTTATTTTTTAAAAAGCCGGCTTTATATACGAGCAAGCGGCTCATTTGTAAGCCTGCCTCCATATTTGCGATCATTTGTTGTACAAGTTGATGACGACCGATTTCTTTTCCGAACGTTTTTCGTTCGTGACAATATTTCACGCTTGCTTCTAAGCAAGCCATAATTAAACCGCATGCTCCAGCAGCAACAGTAAACCGTCCGTTATCGAGTGCGGACATCGCAATTTTAAATCCTTCTCCTTCTTCTCCAAGTAAATTTTCTTTCGGGACGCGCACGTTATCAAAAAATAGTTCGCCTGTATTGCCTGCGCGAATGCCAAGCTTTCCTTTAATGGCACGTGATGAAAAACCAGGCATCGTCCGTTCAACAATAAAAGCAGAAATGCCACGATGTTTTTTCGATTTATCTGTGTAAGCAAAAACAATGAAGTGGTCAGCGATGTCACAAAGAGAAATCCACGTTTTTTGTCCGTTTAAAATGTAGTCATCTCCATCACGTACAGCTGTTGTCGAAATCGCTGCAACATCTGAACCAGCGTTTGGCTCGGTTAATCCGAATGCGCCAATTTTTTCTCCCTTTGCTTGTGGCACGAGATATTTTTGCTTTTGTTCCTCTGTTCCCCACTGAAGCAGTGTTAAGCTATTTAGGCCGATATGGACAGAAACAGCGGTGCGAAATGCTGTATCCCCACGTTCTAATTCTTCACAAACAATAGCTAATGAATTATAATCCATTCCCATTCCGCCGTATTGTTCTGGAATACATACACCCATTAAATTTAATTTCGCTAAGCGCTTCAAAATGTTTGGATCAAAATAGCCTCGTTCATCCCATTCTTTAATATGAGGTAAAATTTCTTTATCAACAAATTTTCTTACCGTTTGTCGCAACATGTCTTGTTCTTGCGTAAAATCAAAGTTCATCATGTTTATTTCCTCCTTCAAATAAGTAGTTGTGTTCTCCTGCGAGCGGTGGTGCCAATCGATATGTGACCGGTGTATGTGAAAACTTTAGCGGTGTTCCGACAAGTTTTAACTCACCGACGTCTGGGTGATCCATGCGAATAATCATATTTCGTGCGAGCGTTTGTGGATGCTGAAATACTTGATCGAGCGTATGCACAGGACCACAAGGAATGCCTTTTTGTTCAAATAATCGTTGCCATTCTGCACGCGATTTCTTTTTTAATTCATCGTTTAGTCGTTGATTGAGTTCATGACGATAGGTGACTCGACCGGCATTTGTTTGAAACCGTTCATCCTCACCGATCGTTTGATCTTCTAATAGTTCACATAGTGCTTGAAATTGTCGGTCGTTTCCGACAGCAACAACAAACAAACCATCGCTTGCTTCATACGTTGAATATGGAACGATGTTCGGATGATCGTTTCCCAACGGTTTTGGCACTTCGCCAGATATTAAATAATTTGAAGCGACGTTCACAAGGGCGCTAATGGCACAGTCAAATAAACTTAAATCAATTTTTTGACCGCTTCCTGTTTTTTCTCGAGCGATGAGCGCTGCTTGCACGGCAATGGCGGCATATAAACCTGTAAAAATATCTGTGACAGCGACACCGACTTTTAATGGCCCAGATTGTTCTGTACCGTTAATACTCATCCAACCACTCATCGCTTGAATAATATAATCGTAGCCAGCTAAATGGCGATACGGTCCCGTTTCACCAAATCCGGTAATGGAGCAGTAAATGAGTTTCGGATTGATGGCAGAAAGATCATCATATCCAAGCCCGAGCCGTTCCATCGTTCCGGTTTTAAAATTGTGTATAATGACATCGGCTGTTTTAATGAGTTGACGAATTGTTTCTTTTCCACTTTCTTCTTTTAAGTTGACAGTTATGCTTCGCTTATTTCGATTGACTGCCGCATAGTAAGCGCTCATGCCGTTTTGAAACGGTGGTCCCCAAAATCGTGTATCATCCGATCCACCAGGTGCTTCGATTTTAATAACATCCGCCCCGAGATCACCTAAAATCATCGTGGCATATGGACCGGCAAGAACGCGTGTTAAATCAATCACTTGAATGCCATCTAAAGCTCCCGCCATCTGTTCACCTCCATATTTTTGTAATAAAAAAGCCAGTCCCTCCCTCAAACGTACAGGAAAGGAACTGGCATAAACGATCCGAGCGTGCCTTTCGAAAAGAAAGTCGGTCGAATCGGAACAGTTCTTTAAGAAGTCGTTACGTTGCTACCCGAAGCCAAACGATTCGTTGTTTAGTGGGGTAGCTACTTTTAGTATAAAACAACACATTATTTTTGTAAATATTTTTTATTTTAAAAATAGTTTGACAAAATAAAAAAGATTGTCTTAAAATAAAAGCAAATAAGCAAAAACTGTGGAGCTTATTTTACTCGTCTGATCGGCGAGCAACGCATAAGCACCAGCCAGTTTAGTCATTGTGCCATCACGATGATTAAACTGGCTTTTTATTTGTCGAAGGAGGAGAGATGATGTCGAATTGGATGGAACGAAGAAAAGAAGCGGTTGCAAGAGCGCCGTACAACGTGACAGAAATTTTTATTAAAGAAGCAAAAGGAGCGATCATTCGAGATATAAATGATCGCGAATATATCGACTTTGCCGGAGGAATTGGTGTACAAAACGTTGGACACTGTCATCCGAAAGTCGTCGCTGCCATTCAGCAACAAGCAGCAACATTTATTCATCCTTGTTTTCATGTGACACCTTATGAATCGTATGTGTTATTAGCAGAAAAATTAAATGAGTTAACACCGGGTGATTTTCCGAAAAAAACGATCTTTTTAAATAGTGGCGCAGAAGCAGTTGAAAATGCGGTGAAAATTGCAAGAAAGTACACCGGTCGTCCTGCGATTGTGTCGTTTACAGGGGGGTATCACGGTCGAACGTTATTGACGATGTCGCTGACAAGCAAAGTCATGCCATATAAAAAAGGATTTGGTCCGTTTGCTCCTGAAGTGTATAAATTTCCGTATCCATACTATTACCGTGCAAACGAGCAAACTATAGATGAAGTAGATAACCAACTCATTGAATCATTGAAACAGTTTTTCGTTGCGGAAGTAGCCCCTGATCACGTAGCAGCAATCATAATTGAACCAGTACAAGGAGAAGGGGGATTTGTCGTTCCGTCGGCGAAATTTATGCAAGCGATTCGTCGCATTTGTGATGAATACGGCATCGTCATGATTGCTGATGAAATTCAAACAGGTTTTGCCCGAACAGGACGCTTGTTTGCGATGGAGCACTTTGGTGTAGCGCCTGATTTGATGACGTTATCAAAGTCGATGGGAGCGGGGGTGCCAATTAGTGCAGTCGTCGGTCGACGCGAAATGATGGATGCACCAGAAGTCGGTCAGCTTGGCGGTACGTTCTCAGGAAGTCCGCTTGCATGTGCAGCTGCGTTGGCTGTTTTAGATGTGATCGAAGAAGAACAATTAGTTGTGCGTGCGCGTCGTTTAGGTGAAAAAATGATGGCGCTTTTAACGGAAATGAAGCAACAGTTTGACATTATCGGTGACGTACGTGGGCTCGGAGCGATGTGCGCGATTGAGCTTGTGACAGATCGCAATCAAAAAACGCCGGCGAAAGAACAAACTGCATATATTGTTTCTCAAGCGTGGAAGCGCGGGGCAATTTTTTTAAGTGCTGGATTGTATAGTAACGTTGTTCGCTTTTTACCGCCACTTGTGATGACCGATGAACAACTAGAGCGCGGATTTTCAGTTTTGCGTGACTTACTAGCAGAAGTACAACAAAAGGTGGTGGAATGATGCGTGAAGTAAAAAATTATATTGGTGGCGAGTGGATCCAAGGGAAACATGAAACGATTGAACGTTACAACCCAGCCGATCAAAAAGAACTTGTCGTGGTCGTTGCTGGTTCATCTGTTCATGATGTAGATGAGGCGGTGTTTGCGGCGGTGAAAGCAAAGAAAAAATGGGCACAAACGGCCGCCTCAGAACGTGGTGCGTATTTACAAAAAGTAGCTTATTTATTTGAGAAATATGCGGATGAGTTGGCAGAATTGGCTACGAAGGAAATGGGGAAACGTTTTGCTGAAACGAAAGGGGAGGTACATCGTAGCGCAGCCATTTTACGTTACTATGCGGGCGAAGGATTGCGAAAAATTGGTGAAGTACTACCGTCGTTTGATGCCAAAAACTTATTTTTTACAAAGCGCGTTCCTGTTGGTGTCGTGGCAGTCATTGCTCCGTGGAATTTTCCACTTGCTATTCCAATATGGAAAATTGCCCCTGCCCTCGTTTATGGAAATACAGTTGTATTTAAGCCTGCACTAGAAGCAAGTGCTACGGGTGCGCGCATCGTTGAATTGTTTGCAGAAGCGGGGCTACCTCCAGGTGTTTTAAACTTGATTGTTGGTCGAGGCAGTTCCATTGGTGATGCTATTGTTGAGCATAATGAGGTGGATGCGATTACGTTTACCGGCTCGAATGTAATTGGCAGTGAAATTGCGAAAAAAGCAGCAGCACGTGGAGCGAAATATCAACTTGAGCTCGGTGGGAAAAATCCAGCGATCGTTTTAAGCGATGCAGATGTCGATTTTGCTGCTCGACTTGTCGTGGAAGGAGCGATGAAACAAACCGGGCAACGTTGTACAGCAACGAGTCGTGTATTCGTTGAAAAAGAAGTCATGGACGTATTTCGAGAACGTGTCACTGAACATGTGAAGCGCATTCGTGTCGGCAATGGAATGGATGAACAAGTGACGATGGGGCCGGTTGTATCGAAAGGACAATTTGAAACCGTTCAGCGCTATATCCATATTGGAAAACAAGAAGGACGACTGCTTATTGGAGGGGGAGCGAGCGATGATGTAGGCTGGTATATTGAGCCAACTGTATTTGATTCTGTTTCCCATCAATCTATTATTGCAAGAGAAGAAATTTTTGGACCTGTGTTGTCGATTGTAGAAGCTGCATCTATTGATGAAGCGATTGAAATGGCAAACGACAGCATTTATGGCTTAAGTGCGTCATTGTTTACAAACAACTTATCGAAAGCACTTTACTTTATTGAACATATCGAAGCAGGCATGGTGCAAGTAAACGGTGAAACAGGTGGGGCAGAACCACAAGCACCTTTTGGCGGGATGAAGCAATCAAGTTCAGGTACGCGCGAACAAGGGCAAGCGGCCATGGAGTTTTTTACAGCGTATCAAACGATTTCTATTCGACCACATCCAAATATGTGAGAGGGGGATATGGAATGGATCAACAGTTTCATAAAGTACTAACGAAACTCGATGTGTTGTTATTAGCATTTGGTGCGATGATCGGTTGGGGATGGGTGGTGCTCTCAGGTACGTGGATCACGAGTGCGGGTGCACTGGGGGCGATCATCGCCTTTTTAATCGGGGGAATTCTCGTGATTTTTGTCGGTTTAACGTATGCGGAGTTATCATCAGCCATGCCGAAAGTAGGAGGAGAACATTATTTCGTTTTACGTGCCCTCGGTCCTAAAGCTTCGTTTATCGCTGCTTGGGCAATAGCCCTTGGTTATTTATCGGTTGTAGCATTTGAAGCCATTGCGCTTCCAACCGTCATTGAGTATTTATTTCCAACATTTAAATTTGGTTATCTTTGGACGATTGCCGGGTGGGATGTAAACGCTTCCTGGGTAATGATTGGTATGCTCGGTTCCATCATCATTACGTGGATTAACTATCGTGGCGTAAAAAGTGCCGCCTTTCTACAAGTTGTATTAACGTTTGTCATTTTTCTTGTCGGCATGGCACTTTTAGGTGGTTCGCTTGTAAACGGAGAAGTAGCAAATTTACAGCCATTATTTAAAGATGGTTCAGCTGGTTTGCTCGCTGTACTAGTCATGACGCCGTTTATGTTCGTTGGTTTTGACGTCATTCCTCAAACAGCAGAGGAAATGAAAATCCCGCAACGTTCTATTGGAAAAATTCTTATTTTATCTGTCGCTCTAGCTGTTTTGTTTTATGTCGCCGTTGTGTTTGCGGTATCTTACATTTTACCAGACGATGCGTTAACAAACTCATCGCTCCCAACAGCAGATGCGATGGCTGCTGCGTTAGGCAGTTCATTTTTTTCGAAAGTGCTTATTATCGGGGGATTAGCTGGTATTTTAACAAGTTGGAACGCATTTATTATCGGTGGTAGTCGCGTGCTTTATGCGATGGCACAAGAAAGATTTCTTCCACAATGGTTTGCCCATATTCACCCAATATACAAAACACCATCAAACGCTGTTTTATTCATTGGAACGCTCGCCACATTTGCTCCTCTACTTGGCAGACCAATGCTCGTTTGGCTTGTAGATGCGGGAGGTTTTTCTATCATCATCGCCTATTTCCTTGTTGCCTGGTCATTTATTGCATTACGTAAAAAAGAACCGAATATGCCAAGACCGTTTCAAGTCGGTCAATCATCAGCTGTTGGTTGGATTGCTCTTGTGTTGTCGATTGGATTTATTTTGTTATACATGCCAGGCATGCCATCACAGCTCGTTTGGCCGTATGAGTGGCTCATATTTATTGGATGGTGGGTCATTGGTGCATTTTTTATCGGGCGAATAAAGAAAAAAACGATGGAACAAACAGAACATGTACATCGGATGTAGGGGGGCAATACGCTCCTCTTTATTATTTTATAAGGTCATAAAACGATTTCATTTGTGTATACATGATACAAAAAGAAAGGAGGGCTTGTAGTGAATGCAGCAGAGGCGATCGTTCAATGTTTAAAAAGTGAGGACATTTGTCACGTTTTTTGTGTACCAGGGGAAAGTTATTTACCTATCCTTGATGCCCTTTTTTCTGAGAAGACGATCCAGCTCATTTCCGCTCGCCACGAAGGTGGAGCTGCCTTCATGGCAGAAGGGTATGCGAAGGCAAGCGGAAAAGTTGGTGTTGTGATGGCAACAAGAGCAGTAGGAGCTACAAACGCTGCTATCGGTATTCATACAGCCAAGCAAGATTCAACACCGATGGTTGTATTGTTAGGACAAGTTGCGCGAACATTTCGGGGACGTGAAGGATTTCAAGAGGTAGATGTTGAGGCGTTTTTTCGTCCGCTCGCGAAATGGGCGATAGAAATTGATGACGCAAAAAGGTTACCAGAATTGCTAACGAGGGCGTTTCGAATTGCACAAACGGGAAGACCTGGTCCAGTTGTTGTTTCGCTTCCGGAAGATATTCTTCATGAACAGATGGATCACGTAATCTTTTCGAAAACAATTGTTCCAAAACCAGCACCAAGCCAAGAAGACATCCAGCGTATCGAGCAATTGTTACAGTCAGCGAACCGTCCAGTCATTATTGCTGGCGGAGGGGTTATACGTTCAAAAGCTACCGATGTTCTCCGTTTGTTCGCTGAAAAATGGTCGCTTCCTGTCATGGCATCTTTTCGTCGACATGATGTATTTCCAAACGATCATCCACTCTACGTTGGTCATCTCGGTTTAGGCACACAACGAGCTGTTATTGAAACGGTTGAACAAGCAGATGTGGTGTTAGCGATCGGCACCCGTTTGTCAGAAGTGACGACGCAAGATTATAAGCTATTATCAACGCAACAGCTCATTCATATCGATATTGATTATGATGTGATCGGCGTGACATACTCCCCCCATATCGGTGTTGTTGCTGATGCGAAAGAGGCGTTAAAGAGACTACTTGCTATTGAACTTCAACCAACATGGACGGCGTGGACAAAAAAACGGCGGGAAGCGTACGAGCAAGCATCATCCCTACCGCCTGTGAAACGGAACATCAATGAGATTGTCATCGACACCCTTCAACACCTTCTTCCTCCAGAGTCGATCATTACAAACGATGCTGGAAATTTTGCAAGTTGGCTCCATTCATTTTTTCGATTTCAGCAACATACATATATTGGGCCAACGTCAGGAGCGATGGGGTATGGATTACCTGCGGCTATTGGGGCAAAATTGGCTCATCCGCATCGTTCGGTCGTTTCATTAAGTGGAGACGGTGGGTTTATGATGACGATGCAAGAACTCGAAACGGCAGTTCGTTACAAAATTCCAATCATTAGTATTGTGTTTAACAATCAAATGTACGGAACGATTCGCATGTACCAAGAGCTTCGTTATCCAAACCGCGTCATCGGGACCGACTTAAGCGATATATCATTCGCAAACGTAGCGCATAGCCTTGGGGCCGACGGTGTGCGTGTAGAAGCAGAAAAACAGTTTTCACATGCGTTCACCGCTGCACTTCAAAATAACAAGCCGACTGTCATTGAAGTGATGACGGATCCACACGTATTATCTCCGTTTTTAACAATTGAACAAGCGAGAGGAGGAAAACAATGAAAGTATTAAACTATATCGATGGACGATGGATGCCGTCCGTAAGCGAGCAATTTGTTCCGATTATTAACCCAGCGAACGGTCAAAGTATCGGAGAAGTGACCGTATCGAATGAACAAGATGTAGAACAGGCGGTATCGGCGGCAAAACGAGCGCAAAAAGCATGGGCGCTCGTCCCTGCGCCGAAACGCGCTGAAGTACTTTATAAAGTTGGCATGTTGTTGCAAGAGAGAAAAGAACAAATCGCACGCCTATTGACGATGGAAATGGGAAAGGTCATTGAAGAAGCGCGTGGTGAAGTGCAAGAAGGAATCGATATGGCATTTTACATGGCAGGAGAAGGAAGACGCTTATTTGGAGATACGACTCCGTCAGAGTTACCGAATAAATTT
Source organism: Anoxybacillus sp. LAT27 (assembly GCF_022030075.1). NCBI lineage: Bacteria > Bacillati > Bacillota > Bacilli > Caryophanales > Anoxybacillaceae > Anoxybacillus > Anoxybacillus sp. LAT27. The sequence continues at coordinate 6,217 of NZ_JAIWYK010000074.1, read as the reverse complement.
GCGATGAGCGTTCGGGCGCCAATTGGTGTCGTCGGCTTAATTACTCCATGGAACTTTCCGATTGCGATTGCTACGTGGAAATCATTCCCTGCGATCGTTTCTGGCAATGCGGTCGTTTGGAAACCTGCGCTTGAAACACCGATTATGGCACAGCAACTTGCGCAAATATTCGAGCAAGCCGGATTGCCAAACGGTGTATTTAATGTTGTACATGGGCGTGGCTCTGTTGTTGGTGAAGCGCTTGTTAAACATCCAGATATAAAAGTTATTTCGTTTACAGGATCTAATGAAGTCGGAAGACGAATTGCTGAAACGTGCGGACGTCAGTTGAAAAAAGTATCGCTTGAAATGGGAGGGAAAAACGCCATTATCGTCATGGACGATGCCGACATTTCACTTGCTGTAGAAGCGATCATATGGAGTGCTTTCGGTACGTCTGGACAACGTTGTACCGCATGCAGTCGAATTATTGTTCATGAACGTGTGAAACGACAATTGGAAGAACGGTTACTCGCAGCGATAAGCACATTAACGGTTGGAAACGGCCTAGAGGAAGGAGTAAAAGTCGGACCAGTCATTAATCAAGAGGCATTGCAAAAAATTGATTATTACGTTCAAATGGGTAAAAACGAAGGAGCCACGCTGCTTGCAGGAGGGTATATGTTGCAAGATGAGCAATACAAAGGCGGATTTTATTATGCCCCAACATTGTTTACAAACGTCACACCAGCAATGACCATTGCAAGAGAAGAAATTTTTGGTCCAGTCGCATCGATCATATCTGTTCACAGTTTAGAGGAAGCGATTGAAGTAAATAACAGCGTTGATTATGGACTTTCGAGTGCGATTTTTACACGCGATATTCACCGAGCGTTTACAGCGATGCGTGATTTCGATACAGGAATTGTATACGTGAACGCAGGAACGACAGGGGCAGAAATTCATTTGCCTTTTGGTGGAACGAAAGGAACAGGCAACGGACATCGTGATTCCGGTGTCGCAGCACTCGATGTATTTACGGAGTGGAAAAGCATTTATGTCGATTATAGTGGTAAATTACAACGCGCCCAAATTGATGTGTGAGGAGGTTAGCCGATGAATGTCATTGTTCTTGGAGCGGGTTTAATGGGAAAAGAAGCTGTGCGTGATTTAATTGAACAACAAACGGTATCATCGGTGACGCTCGCTGATGTCGATGAAGAAAAAACAAAAGCGGTTCAACGTTCGTTGTCATCAGAAAAGATCAAAGTGAAGCGAGTAAATGCAACAAATGATCAAGAACTGCGGGCTGCGATGCATGGGCATGATGTAGCCATTAATGCTCTCTTTTACACGTTTAATGAAAACGTAGCGAAAGCGGCCATTGAAACGGGTGTACACGCTGTAGATTTAGGTGGACATATCGGACATATGACAGATCGTGTCCTTGCTTTACACGAACAAGCAAAACGAGCAGGTGTTACATTAATTCCAGATTTAGGTGTTGCTCCAGGAATGATTAATATTTTAACAGGATATGGAGCAAGTCAACTGGATCGCGTTCATACCATTAAATTATATGTCGGTGGCATTCCGCTTCGTCCAGAGCCACCACTTGAATACAATCACGTCTTTTCTCTTGAAGGCTTACTCGATCATTACACTGATCCTTCGTTTATTATTCGCGATGGGCAAAAACAACAAGTCCCATCTTTATCTGAAATTGAAACGATTTATTTTGAACGTTTCGGGCCGCTTGAAGCGTTTCATACATCCGGAGGAACATCAACATTGCCGCGTTCTTATCCGAATGTAAAATGTTTGGAATATAAAACTATTCGCTATCCGGGGCATGCGGAAAAATTTCAGCTTCTTGTCGATTTACAATTGACGCGTCGAGACTATGAAGTAGAAGTCAACGGGGTAGCCGTACGGCCGCGTGATGTTTTGTTAAAAGTGCTAACTCCTCTTTTAGAGTTAAAAGAAAAGGACGATGTTGTGTTATTACGTGTCATTGTAGCGGGAGAAAAGGATGGAAAAGAAAGAACGTACGAATATGAAATGGTAACACATAAAGATCGCCAAAAAAATGTGACAGCGATGGCACGTTCTACCGCATATACCGTTTCTGTCGTTGCACAAATGATTGGTGACGGAACGATTCAAAAGCGTGGGGCGTATCCGCCCGAACAAATTGTACCGGGTGATCGCTATATTGAAGAAATGATTCGCCGTGGTGTCGTTATTCGCGCGACTATGCATTAAAATTGTGAACAAAACGGTAAATTTTCTGATTGTTATGACGAGTGATTTGTTCATTATGCTAAAATATGTATACATCGAATAGATTTGGAGGTGAACATATGCTACATATTGTAGCCTGTATTAAGCAAGTGCCAGATACAAAAATTATTAAAATGAATCCGAAAACGAATACGATGGACCGTGCAAGTGCTCCAGCGATTTTAAACCCGTATGATGCGCATGCGGTTGAAGAAGCTGTACGGTTGAAAAAGAAATACGGTGGTACTGTATCGGTTTTAACGATGGGTCCTCCACCAGCAGTAAAAGCGATTAAAAAATGTATAGAGCTTGGAGCAGATGAAGGGTATATGATTTCAGACCGAGCATTTGCCGGAGCTGACACGCTTGCGACAAGTTACGCACTTACAAAAGCGCTTGAAAAAATCGCTAAACAGCGCCCGATTGACCTTATCATTTGCGGAAAAATGACGATTGACGGGGATACAGGGCAAGTAGGACCTGGCATTGCACGACGTTTAAACATCCCTCCTCTTACTGGCGTGAAAAAAGTCGTTGAAATTAACAAAGAAAAAGGGTATGCGATCGTTCATCGCAAATTAGAAGATGGTTATGAAGTAGTGAAATCGCAGTTACCTTGCTTATTTACCGTAGAAAAAGACATCAATGACATCTCCTTTGCACCATTGCCAAACATGATTAAAGCCGCACGATATCAACCAACCATTTGGACAGCAGACGACTTAGAAAATGTAGACCGCAAACAGCTAGGACTAAAAGGATCTCCAACGATTGTATCCAAAGTATGGGCGCCGCCCAAGCCAGAAGGCGGAAAAATACTGACAGGAACAAAAGAACAACAAGTGGACGAACTTTTATCTATTTTACTTGAGAAAAAAGAGCTTTTTTCATAGGGGGAGTAGCAATGAATTTCGATGATTATCGGGGGATATGGATATATGTTGAAGTGAAAGACGGACAAATTGCTCCTGTATCATTAGAATTATTAGGAGCAGGACGGGTGCTTGCGGATAAACGGAAAACTGAACTTGCCGGTGTTTTAATTGGTAGCGGTGTAAAAACAGTTGCACCAACGCTTTTTCAATACGGTGCCGATGTTGTATATGTGTATGACGATCCGATTTTTGAGCATTATCGAACAGAACCATATATGCGCGCCTTATTAGATTGCTGTCATAAACATAAACCTGAAGTTATTTTATATGGAGCAACACCATCTGGAAAAGATTTAGCAAGCGCCAACGCCACCGATTTACCGACAGGATTAACAGCCGATACGACGATACTCGATATTGAAGAAGACACCGGGTTATTATTAGCGAGCCGTCCTGCGTTTGGCGGAAACATTATGGCGACGATTTTATGTAAAAAATATCGTCCGCAAATGGCGACCGTTCGTCCAAAAGTGATGAAAGCGCTACCGCCAGATCCGTCGCGAACAGGCCGCGTGGTCGAGGAGCATATTGAATTACACGAAGAAGAAATGCGAACGAAAGTATTAGAGATTGTCAGAGAAACGACAAAAAAAGTGCGCATTGATGAAGCAGATATTGTTGTTGCTGGCGGAAAAGGCATGGGCAGTAAAGAAGGGTTCCAACTCATTCATCAACTAGCCGAAGTGCTTGGCGGTGCGGTTGGGGCGAGCCGTGATGTCGTCGAAGCAGGATGGATTGACCATCATCACCAAGTCGGACAAACGGGTGTGACGGTGACGCCAAAAATTTATTTTGCGATCGGCATTTCTGGCGCGATCCAGCACGTCGTCGGCATGCAAAATTCCGACCTCATTATCGCCATCAATAAAGACCCGAACGCACCGATTTTCCAATCATGCCATTACGGCATTGTCGGCGATGCGTTCGAAATCATTCCGCTATTAATCGAACGGTTCAAAGAAGAAATTCCGAAGGTAAAAGCAGCTGCCGATGTGAAGGAGGAGATTCGCCATGCCTGAAAAATTTGACTGTATCGTCGTTGGCGCAGGTCCAGCTGGAACAGCCTGTGCGTATGAACTAGCAAAAGCAGGGGTCAACGTGCTGCTTTTAGAGCGCGGTGAATATCCAGGGGCGAAAAACGTCATGGGCGGTGTGTTGTACCGCAAAATGATGGAAGATATTATTCCAGAGTTTTATAAAGAAGCACCGCTCGAACGCCCAATCGTCGAGCAGCGGTTTATGATGATGGATAAAGAATCTGCGGTGACGTTTAGTTACAAAGGATTAGAGTGGGGACGTGAGCCGTACAACAACTTTACCGTATTGCGTGCCAAATTTGACCAATGGTTTGCCGAAAAAGCAGTCGAACAAGGAGCGCTTCTCGTTTGTGAGACCGTAGCGGTCGAATGCATCGTCGAAAACGGGCGCGTGGTTGGCGTTCGGACGGACCGACCAGATGGCGACATTTATGCCGATGTCGTCGTATTAGCGGACGGCGTCAACTCGCTCTTAGCGAAACAGCTTGGCTTCCACCGCGAATGGCGGCCAGATGAAGTCGCTTTGGCAACGATGGAAATTTTAAAGTTAGATAAAAACATCATTGAAGATCGCTTTAATCTCGAGCCAAACCAAGGCTGTACGATCGAGATTTTTGGCGATGCGACAAAGGGGATTTTAGGAACGGGATTTTTATATACAAATAAAGATACGCTTAGCATTGGTGTCGGTACGCTTTTATCCGGATTAATTAAACATAAAATCAAGCCGTATGAGCTACTTGAGTATGTGAAAAATCATCCGATGATTCGTCCATACATTCAAGGGAGTGAACCTGTTGAATATTTAGCTCACTTAATCCCCGAAGGCGGCTACCATTCCATTCCGAAAGTCGCAGGTCACGGAGTGCTTGTCGTTGGCGATGCAGCGCAACTGGTCAATGCGATTCATCGCGAAGGTTCCAATATGGCGATGACATCTGGCCGACTAGCAGCAGAAACCATTATCATGGCAAAAGAGCAAAACGACTTTTCCGAAAGCATGCTTGACCAGTACCGGATGAAACTGATGGAAAGCTTTATCGGGCAAGATTTGAAAAAATATAAAGATGCGACGCATCATTTTGAGCGATTCCCACAATATTTTGAGCAATATATCCCAATGATGAACCGCGCCGCAAGCCAAATGTTTACCGTCGACGGCGCATCGAAATGGGAAAAACAGAAAAAAATTTGGCGTGACCTCGGCTCGGCGAAACAGAAGTTTAAGCTGGCACGCGATATGATGAAAGCATGGAAGGTGATGAAATGATGAAGGCGCAAACGATTGAAGAGAAGCAATATTTAGTTCGCTTTAATGCGGATACGAAATCGCATCTTCACGTGCTTGATGACAACATTTGTTTAACGAAATGCCCCGATAAAATTTGTACCATTTTTTGTCCAGCAGCTGTTTATAAATGGGAAGATATTCGCATGCATGTTGGCTATGAAGGCTGTCATGAGTGCGGCAGTTGTCGCATTGGCTGTCCGTATGAAAACATTCAGTGGGAGTATCCACGCGGCGGCTACGGCATCGTCTTCCGTTTAGGGTGATCGCTATGTTTCACATCGGAGATTGCGTCGTCTATACGGATGGAACGAGAGGAATTGTGTTAGAAGTGACTGCCGATCGTTGCCACGTCTTATGGGAAGATTACTTCGTCAGCTGGGAGAAAAAAGAGCTGTTAACCGTTGATGAAGAATTAACAAAAAAGCAAACGATTCGTGTTTCTTCTCATGTGAGCCACCCTTTATCGTAGGGTGGTTTTTTTGTTTCTTTATATACAATTTATTCTAAAAAAGGGATTGACATATACATTTTTTTTTTTATGATTATTTTACGAACTATGCAAGTTGGTAACTATTCAGCCACATCATAAAGTGAGCTGAATATTTTTTGTATTTCTTGTCCATGATGTGAATATTGATAGACAAGGAGGTGAATCGCATGTTGACGATACAACAAGCTGTGTTTACAGTAGA
>NZ_JAIWYK010000253.1:0-244 GCF_022030075.1 Anoxybacillus sp. LAT27 | reverse complement strand
GAGCGCGACGGCATCCCAATGGCCGTGATCGCCGCGCCGCTGTTGGGCAAACAGGGCATTTACGGGGTGCTGCAGCTAACGGCCGAACGGCAGGCAGCACCGGGGCCGCAGGAGACGGAGTACATCTCGATCCTGGCGGAGACGGCGGGGAAAGCCTTTGAAAACGCCCAGCTCTACCAGCAGTCGCGCAACCTGATCCGGGAGCTGCGCCTGATCAACGAAATGGCACGGCAGTTGAACCGCA
>NZ_JAIWYK010000252.1:0-244 GCF_022030075.1 Anoxybacillus sp. LAT27 | reverse complement strand
GCCAAACCATTCAGCCAAAAACGCCTTAATATAGTAACGGCCGGTATGCGGTTGATCGACGACCGCGTAAATTTCCGTCCGGTTGCATGTCGACACGATGACGTTTTCGAGCACACTTTTTTGCTTGGCGAGCCGCCGCATCGCCTCTCCAAGCTCTGCCTCGCCAAACGCCAGCTTTTCACGAATTTCTACAGGGGCGGTTTTGTAATTCACGCCGACAACGATGACTTGCACAATGCCATCC
>NZ_JAIWYK010000251.1:0-244 GCF_022030075.1 Anoxybacillus sp. LAT27 | reverse complement strand
TCCGCCTGTTCTTCCGCCTTGTGCAGTTGAAAATAGGTCCAGCCGGTGCGCAGCCGCAGGAAGTCGACGGCGTGCACCGTCATCTCCTCCTCCACGGCGTATTGAATCTGCGCCCGCAGAAGCTGTTCGGGGGTAAGCGGCGGTTCCGGCAGCCGGTCGTAGATCCGCAGCGTGTTGGTGCCGTACGTGTCGAGCCACTCCTGCGCCGTCTCCCGGTCGACGCCTTTCTCCACCCCCAGCCGCA
>NZ_JAIWYK010000250.1:0-244 GCF_022030075.1 Anoxybacillus sp. LAT27 | reverse complement strand
TCACTTCTTTCACTTTTTCGCTCCTCCTGAATGGGCGGCAATCTCCGGCCCTTTAATGAGATACGTTTGCACAATGGAGAAAATATTTCCGACGACCCAGTAAAGCGACAAAGCAGCTGGGAAGTTGATCGCGAAAATGACGATCATAATCGGCATCATCCAAAGCATCATCGCCATTTGTGGATTTTGCTGAGCGGAGCCGGCCATCATGATTTTCTGCTGGATGAACGTCGTCACGCCGGCA
>NZ_JAIWYK010000249.1:0-245 GCF_022030075.1 Anoxybacillus sp. LAT27 | reverse complement strand
AAGCGCCTTCGTTTCCGTGGGGTTCAGCGCGGCGGCGGGCTCGTCGAGAAGCAGAATTTTCGGCTCGGCGGCGAGCGCCCGGGCGATCTCGACGCGGCGCTGGTCGCCATAAGATAAATCGCCCGCGTGGCGCGCCTCGTGGCGTTCGAGGTTGACGAGCCGGAGGAGCGCGCGGGCCTTGTCGACGCCGTCGGTCTCGGCGTGGCGGAATTGCCGCGAGCGGGCGAGGATCGAGGTCAGCGACG
>NZ_JAIWYK010000248.1:0-246 GCF_022030075.1 Anoxybacillus sp. LAT27 | reverse complement strand
TCCGACGCCGTTTGCTCGGCGTGATGGTGTTCTTCCAGCTCGTGGGCATAGAGCGTGACCGTCGTCTCCCCGTAGGTGGCGACGCGCTCCACTACACAGCGGCCAATCGTTTCCGGCAGGCGGATGGCGCTGTCGTGTTCCGCCACGATCCACGCCCCGTCCGCAAGCAGTCCCAATTCCTGCATGACACGGAGGTCTTCGGCAATGTTTTGCTGGGCGTACGGCGGGTCGAGAAAGACCAGGTCA
>NZ_JAIWYK010000247.1:0-246 GCF_022030075.1 Anoxybacillus sp. LAT27 | reverse complement strand
CGGAAAGAAACTGATGGAAAAGCGGCTTGCGCCGTAAAAAGGCAGGGGGATGGCTGTTGCAAGAGCAACAAATCCTCGCCCTTGACGGACGCACGTTCATTAAAGGAGTGTGCTTGGCGGTCATTTTTCATAATGAGGAAACATTGTACACGGTCGTCCGCGTGCGCGTTGAGGAAACGAACGAGGCGCCCGTTGAGGAGGAAGTCGTCGTCACCGGCTATTTTCCGCGTTTAAACGAAGGGGACG
>NZ_JAIWYK010000246.1:0-246 GCF_022030075.1 Anoxybacillus sp. LAT27 | reverse complement strand
CCCTCTCCCTGGCGGCCATTCCCTTTTTTGCGCGCCTGGTGGAACAATCCCTGCGGGAGCTTCCCAAAGGCGTGATCGAGGCGGCGGTCGCGATGGGCGCTTCGCCGGTGCAGCTCGTCTGGAAGGTGCTGCTCAACGAAGCACGCGGCAGCATCGTCTCGGCGCTGACCGTCACGTCCATCAGCCTGCTGTCCTACTCCGCGATGGCCGGAACCGTTGGCGGCGGAGGGATCGGCGATTTGGCGA
>NZ_JAIWYK010000245.1:0-247 GCF_022030075.1 Anoxybacillus sp. LAT27 | reverse complement strand
GCTTATTTGGATCAATACGGCTTGACAGCCGCCGATTTTCGCACCATGGATGAGATGAAACAATGGCTCGGCACACCCATCACTGACGAGCGGCTTCATGCCGTTCTGCGCCGGCACGGGCTGACGGTTGAGGAGCTCGAGGCGCTGCTTGGCCAGTTTGGCGAAACGGTGCAAGACTACACATTTATCGAAGACTTAGACCGGGCCATCCGTTTTTACTCGCAGCACAACGCCGCCATGCAGCAAA
>NZ_JAIWYK010000244.1:0-247 GCF_022030075.1 Anoxybacillus sp. LAT27 | reverse complement strand
GTTTTGAATCAATAGCAAAAACTAAAGAAAAACAGCAGGTGGAACACCATGAAACTAATTGTTGTTTGGCTGATGTTTGCCCTGCTCGCCATAGGAACGATGGTAAGCATGGATCAGTTGATGGGGATGACCTTGCATCAATCGTTGCATATCGTGCTGAATCCCTTTCGGGTAATGGAAACGCCGGAACTATTTATTTTATCCTTGTTCATTTTTTTGCTGTTGCTCGATCTATTGAACGTTTGGA
>NZ_JAIWYK010000243.1:0-248 GCF_022030075.1 Anoxybacillus sp. LAT27 | reverse complement strand
CTGCGCGACCCCGGCATCGGCGGCAAGATCTTCAAGCCCGATATCCTCGCCCCCTGCCATCGGCCGCTCTCCCCCCTTGCGCCACTTGCCTTCGGGTTGATCATGCGCATGGGGGTGGATAAGAAAATTTAATAAGTTGAAAGCCGTGTTTCGGGAATCTGAATGACTGTGCTGAATGCCCTGACCTTGCGCCAGTTGCGCGCGCTTTGCGCCGTGGCCGAGGCACGCTCGTTCAGCGGGGCGGCGCA
>NZ_JAIWYK010000242.1:0-249 GCF_022030075.1 Anoxybacillus sp. LAT27 | reverse complement strand
GCCAGCATCGTGCTGAGCTTGCCGCCGAGTACCAGCAATTGATGGTCAAGTTCGAGCCAGGATATCCAGCGGCCAAGGCGATCCAGTCCCAGATCGATCAGCTTGATCGCTCGATCTCGCGCGAAGAAAGCCGCATCACCGGATCACTTGAGGCCGATTACCGCGAAGCGTTGCAGCGCGAGCAACAGCTCCAGGCGAAGGTTGCGCAGCTTAAATCGGGGTATCTCGACCTCCGTCGGCGTTCGATCC
>NZ_JAIWYK010000241.1:0-249 GCF_022030075.1 Anoxybacillus sp. LAT27 | reverse complement strand
ATCGCCAAAGCATTGCGAGCGATGGGAGTGAAGCGCGGCGATCGCGTCGTCGCCTATATGCCGAACATTCCGGAAACAGTGATGGCATTTTTGGCCTGCGCCTCGATCGGCGCCATTTGGTCAAGCTGCTCGCCGGATTTTGGCGCCGGCAGCGTCATCGACCGGTTCGCACAAATCGAGCCGACCGTGTTGTTTGCGGTTGACGGCTGCCAATACAACGGCAAAGAGTTTGACAAAATGCCGGTCGTA
>NZ_JAIWYK010000240.1:0-249 GCF_022030075.1 Anoxybacillus sp. LAT27 | reverse complement strand
GAGCTAAAGAAATGATTTTCATGAAGTCTTTATCGCGCAATTCACGGGCAACCGGTCCGAAAATCCGCGTGCCGCGCGGGCTTTTGTCATCACGGATGATGACGCAGGCGTTTTCGTCAAAGCGGATGTACGAGCCGTCCGGACGGCGCACCCCGCGTTTCGTACGAACAACAACTGCTTTCACGACTTGACCTTTTTTAACAACGCCACCTGGTGTCGCATCTTTGACCGTCGCCACAACGACGTCGC
>NZ_JAIWYK010000239.1:0-249 GCF_022030075.1 Anoxybacillus sp. LAT27 | reverse complement strand
AAACATACACACTCCGCGAAGCAGCGAAAAAAATCGGGACGACCGCCCGCGACTTGAAACAGTGGGAAAAGCAATTCGCTCAATGGATCACCGTTCCCCGCACCAGCCAAGGGGCGCGCATTTATACCGACGAGCTGATCCATCGATTTCGTCAAATCCGTATGTTGCTCGAGGAAGGCCGCCATCCGCGCGAAATCGCGGATCTCATCACCCAGATGAACGGGCGGCCCGCCGATCCACCTGCTCCGG
>NZ_JAIWYK010000238.1:0-249 GCF_022030075.1 Anoxybacillus sp. LAT27 | reverse complement strand
CCGACTTCAATGTCTGCCATATGAATCACATCCTTATAGAGACTCGCATTTCACGTCAAAGCCAAAAGAAAAAGCCCTGACCGCGACGCAAAATGCGGTTAGGGCTTCATGAGCCTCAAAGAATGGGATTCATTGATCCTCTTTTTTTGAATTGAAGAACATATTGCAGGTGCCACATCTAGGACATTTAATTTCGGCAACGCCGCTAAGCTTCCCCAGGAGCTTGTTGCATTTTTTGCACCTGACTTC
>NZ_JAIWYK010000237.1:0-250 GCF_022030075.1 Anoxybacillus sp. LAT27 | reverse complement strand
TGCCCATCGTGCATCGGCATTTCAAGCGCTGACGGACCGTCGTTGAAGCGCGAACTTGTCCAGTTTTTGGACGAACAACTTGCCGTTTGGGCCGGTCCGTCCGTTTAAGCGTCGTCATGCGTGTTTTTGCCGAGTGTGGGAGAATCAACTTATAGAAGCAAGCCGACGTCAAGCAAGGAGGGGGTGAACGGATGAAGCCGAAGTTGGCGCAATGGAAAGAATTGCTTGCCGCCCGGCATAAAAAGGAGAA
>NZ_JAIWYK010000073.1:0-35704 GCF_022030075.1 Anoxybacillus sp. LAT27 | reverse complement strand
CCGATTTCCCCCTCCTATACCCTTATACCTATATATTAAAACAGCTTGTCGACTTTGTCGACAAGCTGAGCAGGGAATATTCCCTGCTTTGTTGTCGAGAGCAAGCACTTCGCGTCGAAAAGACGTTCGGCATGAAGTGCTTGCCTTCGCATTATAATCGTTTTGCTCCAACAAAACGTTGTTTCCAATAAGATTGATAAATAGAGTCTATTTTGACCCCTTTTGACGATGTGGCATGAATCATTCGACCATTGCCAATATAGATTGCAACGTGAGAGATCCCCTTATGTTTCGATGTTTTGAAAAACAGCAAATCTCCTGGTGCTAATTGTTTGAGGGAAACAGGCTTTCCTTTCTTATACATCGCTCCTGAAGAACGAGGAAGTGAAACGCCTACTTTTTTGTATGTATAACCAACAAAGCCGGAACAATCAAATCCTTTTGGTGTCGTTCCTCCTGTACGATACGGTGTGCCAATAACTTTATGTGCTTCAGCGATAAGCGTTTTAGCTGAAAAGGCAGCTTCTGTTTTGAAAGGGTTTGCAAAAAACGTGAAACATAGCAACATGAAGAGAGCGGTAGTGACTAGAGCTTTTTTCATTGCTTGAACCTCCAAAAGACTTGTTCCATGGACGAGTACATTATAGCAAAAAAGATGTCGAAAAATTGTTACATAGCCATTAAATTATGTTACAAATACATTACAAAGATCGATTTTTGCAAAAATAAAGAGAGAATTTAGCATATATGTCGGAACAGAAAAGTTGAATGTAGACGAGCTTCGCGATAAGATAGGGGGGAAGTACATGAAAAAAGGGGACCTCAAATGGGTGATTGGATCATTTCGTCAGAAGCGATTGTCGCTTTGTTAAAAATTATTGCGATCGATATTATTTTATCTGGGGACAACGCCATTGTGATTGCGATGGCTACACGTCGATTGCCGGAAAAACAACGCAATCGGGCAATTTTATTTGGTACTGCTGGAGCAGTCATTTTGCGCATATTGTTTGCTGCTGTTATCGTCTTTTTATTACAAATTCCATTTGTTCATTTTGTTGGAGGATTGTTGCTCCTTTGGATTGCGTATAAAGTGCTGATTAATGAAGAGGAAGAAGCGAACGTACAAGCTGCTGATCGTTTATGGAAGGCGATTTGGACTATTATTGTAGCCGATGCGGTCATGAGTTTAGATAACGTTGTCGCAATTGCAGGAGCTTCAGGTGGGCACATCGGCATGATCGCTTTCGGTGTTGCCATTAGCATTCCGATTATGATTTTCGGGTCAAAGGCTATTGTGTTGGCGATGGAAAAATATAAGTGGATTCCGTATGTTGGTTCCGGTATTTTAGCGTGGACGGCGGGGGAAATGCTGTTGAAGGATGAACAAATAAAGCGGTGGATTGCTTTTCCGCAAGGTTCGCAGTCGCTCGTATTTCTCATTGTTGTGACGGCATTTATTTTGCTAGCGGGATATGTAAAAAATAAAAAGACAGATAAACGAAAAATCGCATAAAAATTTTATAAACATACGTATAAAACACAAAGGAACGGTCATAATGGATAATGCTAAGTGTATTCCCCCGATCCCCCTGTGAATATACTTGAAAGGGCTATCTTCGTAACGAGATAGCCCGATTTTTTTTAAATAAATAAATTTAATCCTGCTTCTTCTGCATCGCCTAAATATGTGGCGACACCGCCAATTTCGATTCCGTCAATTAGTTCTTCTTTTTTAATGCCCATAATGTCCATTGACATTGAACAAGCGACGAGTTTAACACCTGCAGCCATCGCATTTTTCATTAATGTTTCGATATCGTCGACATGTTTCTTTTCCATTACGTATTGAATCATTTTTGGACCCATGCCTGCCATGTTCATTTTTGATAATGGAAGATCGTGAACACCTTTTGGCATCATCATGCCGAACATTTTTTCAAGCATATCTTTTTGTACAGGTGGCGCATCTTTTTTTCGTAAAATGTTGAGACCCCAGAATGTAAAGAACATCGTTACTTTTTTACCCATTGCAGCAGCCCCAGATGCGATAATAAATGATGCGATCGCTTTATCTAAATCGCCGCTAAACACAACAAGCGTTGCGCCGTCTTTTTTCGTTTCTTTTTCAGGGGAAGCAGTTGTTTTTGTTCCTTTTTGAATGTATGCGGTGAACGTTTTATTTTCAAACGTTGTTTTTAACAACGTATTGCCTGTTTTTTTGCACCATGATTGAATGTCGCGTGCAAACCCTGGGTCCGTTGCTTTTACTTCTAGCACATCTCCGTCTTTTAACTGTTCCATCGTTTGATATACTTTCATAATTGGTCCAGGGCATTGGAGCCCACATGCATCTAATGTTGTTGTCGCTTGAACGTTCATAACGTCTACACGCTCTACTTGTTTTTCTGTTTGTTCCTCTTTTCGTTGTTCTCGTTGTTCGCTATAAACAGCAGCATATGTTTTATATCCGCCATCTAAGTTTTTTACGCGGAAGCCATGTTGAGTTAATATACGAGCCGCTAAATAACCGCGCAATCCGACTTGGCAATATACGTAGATCGTTTCATCTTTAGGCAGTTCATGAAGTCGCTGGCGTAATTGTCCAAGCGGAATGTTGATAGATCCAGGAATAAATCCCATATCGCGCTCTATTTCTTCACGCACGTCAACGAGACACGCTCCATTTTTTACTAACTCATTTACTTCATGCCATTGAATGGTTTCAACCATATCTTCAATGATGTTTGTTGCGACATAGCCAGCCATATTAACAGGATCTTTAGCAGATGAATATGGCGGTGCGTACGCTAATTCTAAATCTGGTAAGTCAAATACAGTCATCCCGCCTTTAATGGCTGTTGCAAGGACGTCGATACGTTTATCGACACCGTCGTAACCGACAGCTTGGGCACCGAAAATGCGTCCTGTTTTTCGATCGAACAATAGTTTTAGAGCAATCGGAAATGCACCTGGATAATAGCTTGCGTGTGAATTTGGATGAATGTGTATGACTTCATATTGTATGCCGAGACGTTGCAACGTTTTTTCGTTGTTTCCTGTTGCTGCCACCGTCATGTCAAATACTTTGGCGATCGCTGTGCCAAGCGTTCCTTTGTAGTGTACGTTTCGGCCGTTAATATGGTCGGCAACGATGCGTCCTTGCCGATTTGCTGGCCACGCGAGCGGAATGTGAGTCAGTTTGCCGTTAATATAGTCCATCACTTCGATTGCATCGCCAATGGCATAAATTGAAGAATCGGATGTTTGTAAATATTCATTGACTTGAATGCCACCACGTTCCCCAATCGCTAATCCAGCTTGTTTAGCTAATTCATTTTCTGGTTTTACGCCAATCGCTAATACGATCATGTCCGTTTCAATTGTTGTTCCGCTTTGTAAACGAACAATTTTTCCTTGTTGTTCAAATGCTGCAACGCCGTCTTCTAAGATAAGGCGGACACCTTTATCTCTTATATGTTGATGGAGAATGGCTGCCATTTCGTAGTCGACGGGCGCCATAATTTGTTTCGCCATTTCAACAAGTGTGACGTCTATGCCACGTTCCCATAAGTTTTCAGCCATTTCTACCCCGATAAACCCGCCGCCGATAACGACCGCTTTTTTCGGTTTTTTCTCATCCACATATGCTTTAATTCGGTCGGTATCTGGGATGTTGCGCAATGTGAATAAGTCGTTTGCTTCTTCAATGCCTGGGATGTTTGGCTTGATTGGGCTTGCCCCTGGTGATAAAACGAGATAATCATAGCTTTCTTCATACGTTTTTCCAGTTGGCAAATGTTTAACCGTTACCGTTTTCCGTTCGCGGTTAATTGCAATGACTTCGCTTTGAATACGAATGTCAAGATGAAATTTTTCTGCCATGCCTTCAACCGTTTGCACGAGTAAGGCGTCACGTTCTTTAATTGCTCCACCAATGTAATATGGAAGACCACAGTTTGCAAATGAAATATATTCTCCACGTTCAAACATGACGATTTCTGCTTGTTCATCTAAACGACGTAAGCGAGCAGCTGTCGTTGCACCACCAGCTACGCCACCGACAATGACAATTTTTTTGCTCATAGTGATCAACCTCCTTGTATTGTGAATTGTATCACAAGATCATATATAGATAAAGGGGTATTGGTATTAGAATGTGTCGAATTTGTGAATGTTTTCACGGAAAAAATGACGTTGTACGTATGGTTAAGATGTTTGTATAATTTGGTTGAAGAAAAAACTTGCACAAGGGTGGGGAGAAGTATGCATCCAAGTGTAACGTTTTTAAACTTCGATCATACGTATACGTGGCAACGGAACCTTCTTCGTTTTCCTCATGAATGGATCGATATGTATGACATAAAAGGAACGAATTTATATTGCGATGACGATGCGATGCAAGAAATTGAAAAGCGACTTGCATGCCGTCATACAAGAGGGATAACGTTTATCGGAAGCGGCAACTATCATTACGTTTCATACGCATTACTTAAGCAGCTTCATGAGCCGTTTACGCTCGTATTGTTTGACCATCATACAGATATGAATGAGCAAACGTTGTTTCCACTTCTTTCATGTGGCTCATGGGTATCGTATGCTCAAAAACACGTTCCGACGTTAAAACATGTTGTCATCATCGGTTCTGCAATTTCACACACATCTTCACAGGTCACGATCTTTCCAAAAAGCGATTTCATGTATGCACCAATGACGATTATGCGCGCGATTCCGACAAAACATATATACATTAGCATTGACAAAGATGTGCTTCGCCCACAAGATGCCCAAACAAATTGGGATCAAGGGACGATGTCGTTACGCACACTTACCACTTACGTTGATTATCTTTTCCGATATAAGCATGTGCTCGGTGTTGATGTATGCGGCGAAGATCGTTCGTTTTGTGTGAAAAACGAGCAAGCGAACGAAGCAATTATTCGAGCATGCCTCAAACATATGCCGATTTCTTCTGCATCGTAATATTTTGTGAACACGTTAAAAAAGGATAGATGTTTCGTCTCCCTCGTACTATAATGAATATTGAAAAGGGTTATCATTATTAATTGGGGGATTACGTATGGTTGCGATGACGCAATTACGAGTTGGGGAACGCGCAAAAATTGTTGATTTATCGCGAGTAAGTGATTTAGTAAAAAGAAGGCTGTTAGATATGGGTGTAACAGAGGGGGCAGAAATTTGTTTAAAATGCACGATGCCGCTTGGTGGCCCATTTATGATTGAAAATTGTGGACAATGTGTTGGCATCCGTCGCCATGAGGCGATGAACATTCAGGTGAAGCCGTTATGATGCATGTTGCACTCGTAGGTAACCCAAATACAGGGAAAACATCATTGTTTAATCAGCTCACAGGGACGTATGAGTACGTTGGAAACTGGAGCGGTGTGACAGTCGAAAAAAAAGTGGGCGTTTTGCGCAGTAAAAAAGCGAAAATGATTGATTTGCCCGGCGTATATTCGCTTCATCCGATCTCACGAGATGAGCGAGTAGTGACGCAATTTTTATTGACCGAGTCATTCGATGAAATTTTAAATATTGTCGATGCGTCACAATTAGAACGAAATTTATTGTTGACTGTACAGTTATTGGAATTTGGTAAGCCATTGGCGATTGCTTTAAATATGGTTGATGTAGCTGAAAGACGTGGCATATTCATCGATCAAACAAAATTGGCTGAAGCGTTGCGTGTTCCTGTCGTTCCTGTCGTTGCTCGAACAGGAAAAGGATGTGATCAAGTAGAGCGCATGTTGCTCGAAAAAGTAACAGGACGAACTGAGCCGCTCACCCTTGTTTACGGTGAGACGATGGAACGAGCAATTGACCGTTTTATCGCAACGTGGGGGACGGAAGAGTCATTTCCTGTTCGTTGGTTAGCTATTCAGTTTTATGAAGGAAATAGCTATGTGCGTGATTATGTCGCAGAAAAATTGCCCGAAGCGACGTGGCGTTCATTATATGAACAAGCCGAAAAAGAAGTGAAACAGGCAGAACAAATGTCGCTTGCTCAGTTTATTTATGAAAAACGTCGTTCATTCGTAAAACAAGTCATCGAACAAGTTGTGCAACGCACAGAAATCGGACAGGTGACGCTGACGGATCGCATCGATGTGGTTGTAACGAATAAATATGTCGGCATTCCGCTGTTTTTATTGGCGATGTATGTGTTATTTCAACTTACATTTGATTGGCTCGGAGCACCGCTTTCCGATTTGCTTGATGCCTTTTTCGCAGGTCCGTTAACCGATTCGGTGACGGCGATGCTAGAAGCGATCGGTGCTTCTGAATTTATTCGTGCGCTCGTTGTTGATGGCATTATCGCAGGGGTAGGCGGCGTGCTTGTGTTCGTTCCGCAAATTTTTATTTTATTTTTCTTTATTTCGTTTTTAGAAGATTCAGGGTATATGGCACGTGTAGCGCTTGTCATGGATCGATTAATGGAGTCGGTCGGATTAAATGGAAAAGCGTTTATCCCGCTCATTATTGGGTTTGGTTGCAATGTTCCGGGCGTCATGGCGGCACGGACGATTGAGCAACCACGGGAGCGGCTTATGACGATGTTGTTAACACCGCTTATGTCTTGTTCGGCACGTTTGCCTGTATATGCTTTATTTGTCGGTGCGTTTTTTGCAGCCCATCAAGCCATCATCGTTCTCTTTTTATATGTGCTTGGCGTTTCGCTTGCACTTATACTTGCAAAACTTTTTTCGTTAACGATTTTAAAAGAAGAAGCATCGGTGTTTGTCGTGGAATTGCCGCCATATCGCATGCCGCAATGGCAAGCGCTATGGCGTAGCACGTGGGATAAAGGAAAAGGATTTGTGAAAAAAGCAGGGACGTTCATTTTTGGCGGTTCTGTTGCCATCTGGCTATTATCTTACGTTGGGCCGCATGGTATCAATGTAAACATGGACGATAGCTTTTTGGCGATGATTGGCGGTGTACTTGCGCCGTTACTTGCACCGCTTGGATTTGGAACGTGGCAAGCTGGAGCAGCACTGTTGACCGGATTTTTAGCCAAAGAAGTCGTTGTGTCGACGATGAACATTATTTATCACGTACCAGATGTTGAGTCGCTTCAAGGGCTCATGGCCTCGCATTTTACAGCTTTATCTGCGTTTAGTTTTATGGTATTTGTGTTACTATATGTTCCATGTTTAGCAACTGTTGCAACGATTTACAAAGAAACAGGTTCACGAAAATGGACGATGTTTTCCATTGGATATGCGCTCGTACTGGCGTATATTGTTTCATTTGTGATTTACCAAGGCGGAAGCTTGCTTGGCTTCTAAAGGAAGGGATATACATGATCGTAAATGTTGTCATTGGCACAATTATTTTCGGATACGCAGCATGGACGATTTTTCGTTTCATTCAAAAAAGT
The DNA here is from genome assembly GCF_022030075.1 of Anoxybacillus sp. LAT27. Classification (NCBI taxonomy): domain Bacteria; kingdom Bacillati; phylum Bacillota; class Bacilli; order Caryophanales; family Anoxybacillaceae; genus Anoxybacillus; species Anoxybacillus sp. LAT27. The sequence continues at coordinate 28,301 of NZ_JAIWYK010000073.1, read as the reverse complement.
AAGCGTGGAACATGTGCGGCTTGCTCTGTCAAAGGATCGTGCGGCACAAGTTGTCATGAAAAAAGCTGACATCAGTCAGCTTTTTTCAATAGATGATGCGAAAAGTCTTTTCGTGAGAGACCGTCGGAATAGAGTATTGTTCGATGCGTTCTACACGGGCAAACGGCGGCCCTTTTTTTATTTCATCAACAAACGCCTCAACCTTTTCCACGTCCCCTTGAACTTCCATTTCAATCATATGATCGGCATCACAATTTTTTACCCAGCCTGTTAATCCTCGTCTTCTTGCTTCGTATTGAGCAAAGTAACGAAATCCTACCCCTTGTACACGACCGTGCGCAACGATGGCATAACGAACGATCATTCGCTTATCTCCTTTGCTAAAAATTTTCTATAAAAATCATACAACAGCCTACCTTGTCATGCATACGTTGAATACGTAAAAAGATTTACAGGGGAGGAACAGTTGTGAACGAAATGGATCGCTACATTCAAAAAGCGGTTATGTATGATTTGTTGGCGCGTTATTATCAATATAAAGATTGGGAACAGTATGAAAAGTATATGCGAAAACATATAGGGTATGTAGAAAAAATGGTGAAGTCACGCGAAGAAGGGCGAGATGATGATGCTGGACGTGTTCGTTTATTCCATGCATCGCCAAATGCTCCTGCAGTTGACGTATATATCAATGGTCAAAAAATATTACGCCATATGAAATATAAACAGCTAAGTCAGTATATGAAAGTGCCAAAAGGAGAACATCGTATCGATGTGTATCCAGCAGGACACACGACGTCTCCGGTTCTTAGTCAAACCATTCAAATACTGCCGAAAATGACGTATACGCTTGCGGTGATCGGTGATGTGCATCGCTTGCAACTTCTTCCTATTCTTGACCATCCGTATGCACCGTACGGGAAAGCGAAAGTGCGCTTTGCTCACTTTTCACCAGACGCACCAGCCGTCGATATTGTGTTGCGCAACGGTGATGTGCTATTTCACAATGCTTCATTTGGAAAGGTGACGGATTATATTGAAGCGCCAGTCAATGAAAAATTACATGTCGACGTGCGTGTGGCAGGGACAAATCAAGTTGTTTTATCCATTCCCAATGTACGCTTCCAACCAAATAAGTCTTATACGGTCGTTGCCGTCGGTTACGTATCCCGCACTCCTTCATTAGAAGTGTTAGTATTAGAGTCGTAAAAAAAAGAGCTTTGATCGAAAGGATCAAGGCTCTTTTCGTTGTTGCCGCTTTTCATATTGTTCATCTACATACTTAGCAAATGATTCATCAAATTGTTGCTCCAGTTGTTTTTTAATTTGTTTTGCTAACGTAGGGCTTGCCCCACCTGTTGTAACGGCAATTTGTAATTTTCCACGTGAAAAGAAAGCGGGAACATGAACATTCCCAAGCAGATGGTTGCTTACGACGTTAACAAGTTGATTAGGTGACGCATGTGCAGCAATTTGTTCATTGACGCTTGAATCGTTCGTTGCCGCAATAATCAAAAAAGCATCGATATAATCGGCTGGTTCAATGGGGCGCGCGTGCCACGTAATTTGTTTCTGCTCAGCTAAATGAACGATGGCATCGATCGCTTGTGGGCTAATGACGGTAATATACGCTCCTTCATCAAGAAGAGGGAGGAGGCGGCGATATGCAATCCGTCCCCCACCAGCAATGACAACTTTTTTTCCTGTCAGTCGTACGAAAAGAGGAAACATATGTTCATCCCCATTCCTTCACTTGTTGTTCAACGAGATGGTCTAATACGTCATACGTTCGCACAGGAGGATATAATGTAAACGATACATCGCTCGCTTGTTGTGCTTGCAGCGTCTTATGAATATAGTCAAGCAGCTGACCGAAAAATAAGATGTATGGAACAACGGCCACTCGTTTATGATTTGCTGTTTTGGAAAGCGAAGTGACAACGTCAGAAAAAGAAGGCGAAGCAGCTGCTAAATAACATGGATATACGGGTATGTTTGTTTCGTTTTGCAATAAATAAGCGATCTGCTGAAAATCCGCTTGTGCTTCCGTATCGCTACTTCCGCGACCGACGAGCATAATAGCATCGGCGTGTTCGATCGTCGCGGAGAGAGCAGAAATAATGTCGTGTTGTACACCGAACGGTTTTCCGTATGTGATCGTCACAAAAGGAAACATTTTTTTTGCTTTTTCTAATTCATACGGGATGTCGTGTTTGGCGTGATTCGCTGCCAATAGTAAAAGCGGAATGGCTAAAATCGTTGTTGCTCCGTCACGAACACAACGTTCTACTCCTGTGACAATATCCGGTTCGCATAATTCTAAAAAACATATATGTTGAATAGGGATGGAGACCGAAGAAGAGAGGCGTTCAACAAAAGCGATCGCCTCTTTTTGTCCTTCTTTCGATCGGCTCCCGTGACAAATATACAATACAGCTTTCATATGTTACCTCATTCCATGCGCCATTTTTTCTTCTAACATCGTTTCAAACCATTGCAGTTGTTCATGCAGCTGAACAACTTCTCCGACAATAATGATACTCGGGTTAGCAATCGCTTGTTTTTTTGCAACGTCCACAATCGTTCCTAATGTAGCCACAACTGTTTTTTGTTGAGGGAGCGTTCCCCACTGAATGATTGCAACAGGAGTTTGAGGTTTTCTTCCATATAATTGTAACTGTTTGCAAATGAGTGGAAGATGTTTCACACCCATATAAATGACGAGTGTATCCACGCCTTTTGCTAAATGTTCCCATTGTATGGCGTCTGTGGCGTCGAGTCGGCGATGACCCGTGACAAACGCAACGCTTCCGCTGAAATCACGATGGGTCACCGGGATGCCTGCATACGCGGGAACAGCGATACCAGATGTGATACCTGGGACGATTTCAAAAGGAATGCCGTGTTTGATTAGCGCCTGTGCTTCTTCACCGCCACGTCCGAATAGAAAAGGATCGCCACCTTTTAATCTTGTTATAATTTTACCTTTTTTTGCATACTTGACTAAAAAATGATGAATCGTCTCTTGTTTCATTGTATGGTAATTTGGTAGTTTCCCGCAATAAATTAAATCGGCATCACGTTTCGCAAACGATAAAAGCTGTTCGTTAATAAGGCGGTCATATAAAATGACATCTGCTTGTTGGATACATTTTAATCCTTTTACTGTAATCAGTTCAGGATCTCCAGGGCCAGCGCCGACTAAATATACTTTTCCCATTGTCTCCACCTAAATCCATTGTTTATTTTTTAAGTAAGAAATGATTTGTTGAACGCATTGTTCGATTGAATGTTGATCTGTATCGACGACAACATCAGGCGACAACGGTGGCTCATATGGTGAGTCAATGCCGGTAAAGTCGCGAATTTCCCCATTTCGTGCTTTTTTATACAATCCTTTTGGGTCGCGTTGTTCGCACGTTTCAAGTGGACAGCGGACATAAACTTCAACAAATTCATCTTGTGCGAGTTTGTTGCGAACAAGTTGACGGTCTTGACGGAACGGGGAAATGAAGGCGGTCAACACGATTTGACCGCTGTCTACAAACAACTTTGCGACTTCGCCAATTCGACGAATGTTTTCGGTGCGATCTTCGGCAGAAAAACCTAAATCGCTGTTTAAACCGTGACGTACGTTATCGCCATCGAGCACGTAACAGTGAATATTTTGTTCAAATAATGTTTTCGCGACTGCATTCGCTAATGTAGATTTTCCTGAACCAGATAATCCAGTAAACCAAAGGACAAAACTATGATGGTTATTTTTTTTTCGGCGATCTTCTTTTGTCACACTTTCTTTATGCCAAATAATATTCATCATCGCCCACCTCCGACTGTTTGTAGACCATCCATGAGCACGCGAACCACTTCGGGACGGCTGAATGTACTCGGTGGCATCTCACCAGCACGTAACATTTCCCTTACTTTTGTGCCGGAAAGAACGACGTGAGCCGTCGCGTCATGAGGGCACGTTTTCGTTGACGCCATCGCTTCGCATTTTGTGCAGTAAAAGCTATGCTCGAAAAAGAGAGGAGTAATGCCAAGTTCTTCGTTTGTAAACTGCAAGAAAATTTTTTGGGCGTCATACGTGCCGTAATAGTTGCCAACTCCCGCATGGTCGCGTCCGACAATGAAGTGCGTGCAACCAAAATTTTTACGTACGAGCGCGTGGAAAATGGCTTCACGTGGACCTGCATAGCGCATCGCGGCCGTAAATACGCCAAGGAAAACACGATCTTTTGGATAATAATGCTCAAGCAATACTTGATAGCTTTTTAAGCGAATGTCTGCTGGGATGTCATCCTCTTTCGTTTCGCCAACGAGCGGATTTAAATAAAGACCGTCGACAATTTCAAGTGCACATTTTTGAATATATTCATGAGCACGGTGAACCGGATTGCGCGTTTGAAACCCGACGACCGTTTTCCAACCAAGTTCCGCAAATCGTTGTTTTGTTTCTTTTGGTGTAAAAAAGAACGGTGTAAAAATTCCTTTGTCTGTTTGGCGTACAAGTTGGACAGGGCCTCCAATATATACATCTGGTTTTTCAAATAATTTTTTAACGCCAGGGTGTGCTAAGTCTTCTGTTTGGTATACAAGAAGCGCTTCTTTTCGTTTATCTGGTCGATATATATGTTGCACTTCCATTGTGCCGTATACCGTCTGTTCGTAAACGAGCTCGACTTCATCCCCGAGCGATAGCTGTTTTGCTTGTTGTTCGGTTACCGCAAGTGTGATGGGGATGCTCCATACTGCTCCATTCGTTAGTCGCATCGTTTCGACGACGGAATGATAGTCATCTTCCCCTAGAAATCCAGTGAGTGGTGCATAGCCGCCAATCGCAAGCAATTCAAGGTCACTTAATTCTGCTTTACTTAATACAATTTGTTTCATTTTTTATGCCTCCTAAACTTATTATTCTTATAAAATAACTAGGATTAAATACCGCCACCGTGCTCGTGAAACGAACGACGTTCCTCGGTGATCGTCTTTTTTAAGCTAATCGTTCCGAGTGTAGCAAAACAAACACTAACAATGGCGATTGCTGTATAAATATCGCTATGAAGTAATAATTTAATTAAACTATATGAAACAGCTAAGGCGAAAATAGGGGAGACTACCCATACTTTCAGCACTTGAATAACAATTTGCTTTTGCCAAATCGAAAAACCATTTTTTGTTGTACCGATGCCAATAATGGCTGATGTCGTAATTTGTGTTAGTGGAACGGGGAGACCAAAAAGAGATGAAACGATAACGAGCGTTGCCCCGATGCCTGAAATAATGCACCCTTCTAGTTGAGAGAACGTCGTAATTTTTTTTCCATTCGTTTCTAACACGCGGCTGCCAAGCAAAAGCGCTCCGAGTGCAACGAACAATCCGCCAAAAATAATGCCATATTTGACAGATAATAAACCAGCTCCCACGAGAGGACCGACAGCGTTGGCAACGTTGTTCATTCCTGCTGAAAACGCTTCGAAAAATCCCGCAATAATAAGCAAAAAGCCGATCCATTTGTTTTGTTTCAATGTTTTTCCTTTTAGCCATTTACTAATGAAAAAAGCTAAAGAAAACGCAGCAAGAGGTGTAATAAGCCAAAATGATACGATCCATAGAAGTTTGCCGACGTACAAACTTTGGTACGCAATACCTGCGCCAACGACCGCCCCAACTGTAATTTCGCTTGTGGATAACGGAATGCCGAGCACGTTGGCGGCAAATAGCGAAATCGTTGCCGCTGCTAAAACGATGACGACAACGTCTGTTTTTAAAATGGATGTCGGAACGATGCCAGAACCGATCGTTTTGACAACTTCTCCTCCGCTTAAGCTGCCGAGAAAAATAGCAACAGCGCATATGAATAAAGCGATGCGCTTATTTGACAATGTGCCTGACCCATAAGCAGCACCCATCGTTGCGGCAGCACCGCTTCCCCCGATGTTCATCGCAAAGAAAAAAGCGATAATAAAAGCAACTGTAACCAATGCGTTTCCCCCTTTACGACTCGTGCAAGCCGCATTCTGTTTTTCCTAGCCCAGCCCACCGTCCAGAACGTAAATCTTCTTCCGTATAAGCAGGGGCTGTACATGGTGCACAACCGATGCTCGGATATCCACGATCGTGAAGCGGATTATAGGAAAGATTGTGGCGATGCACGTAGCGCCATACGTCTTTCCACGTCCAATGAATAAGCGGACAAACTTTAATGTTTTGAAACTTTTTATCGAGATTAATAAATTCAACATGTTGCCGTGTTGGTGATTGCTCGCGGCGCAGTCCGGAAATCCATGCTTTTTTTCCTGTCATCGCTTGCCGAAGGGGAATAATTTTTCTTAGTTCACAGCATTTGTTTGGATCTCTTTTCCAAAGTTCTGCCCCGAATTGTTTCTCTTGTTCTGCAAGTGATAAAGACGGTGTTTGTAAATGAATACGCAAGCGAGGATACGCTTGCTTAACGCGTTCAATCGTTTCATACGTTTCAGAAAAATGTAAATGCGTATCGAGAAAAACAATTTCCGCATCGTCACGCACTTGCGAAATAAGGTCAATGAGCACAATCCCTTCAATACCGAAACTGCAAGCATACAAAAGATCGTCACCATAATGATCGTACGCCCATGACAGCACATGTAGTGCCCCTTTTTCATTATTATCGATTGGAAAAGTCGGTTTTTGTTCAATATCCCACGTTTCATACGTGATCATATCGCATCTTCCTTTCGTACTTTCTCGCCCTTCTGTTTGATTGTTTTAAATTTTAACACAATTCACTCGAATGTCAATCATAGTTTTTCTATCGGAATTTATTTTTTTAAAACGTCATGGCAAATGAAAAAAAACACGATTATACTGTTTGTATGGGAGATGTTGAAGGGAGTGGAGATGTTTGCGACTCATTTTATTGGAAGAATATGATGAGCGAACGATGGAATTGGCACGGCCCATTTATGACCGTCATCGTCGCGTATTATTAGCAGCTGGGAGAAAAATTCATCCAAAATATGTCGAACGGTTAAAACAAATGGATATTCGTTATGTATTTGTAGAAGATACGGTATCGGAAGGCATCACGTTGGAAGAGTTGCTCGATATGCCATCGTGGATGGATGCGATTGAAGTTGTTCAGCAAACGTTTGACGCTGTACGAAAGCGAGAAGAATTACCGCTCCGTTCGTTGTTTAAACTAGCGGTCAAGCTCGTTGATGAAGTGAAAAAAAGAAAGGTGTTAGCGGTCATTCCAGCGACATCGCTTGCGATGGAAGCGCAACCATACGCTCATGCCGTCAACGTTGCATTATTGTCATTGCAACTAGGGAAGAAGTTACATTTGAACGATTTACAGTTACGTGACGTAGTGATAGGAGCATTACTTCACGACATTGGAAAAGAAATAGAAGGAGAAGAACATCATACAGTGAAAGGATTTGAATATTTACGAAAAGAGCGGGAAGTGAGTTTATTATGCGCACATATGGCGTATCAACATCATGAGCATGCAGATGGTTCTGGTGCACCGCGCGGATTAAAAGAAACGAACATTCATTTGTACGCTCAAATATGTGCGATTGCGAATGAATATGAAAACTTAATTTCGACGGAATTTGTACCGCCGCACGAAGCGCTCGAAATTATTATGGCGCGAAGTAGTATTCGATATGGCCAGCAGCTTGTACGATTGTTCGTTGATACGATTCCTGCTTATTTGCCGGGAACGACAGTGAAAATGAGCGACGGAAGAAACGCAATCGTGACAAAAATTGTTGAGCATATGCAACGTCCATATGTCCGATATATGGATACACATGAGGAAATTTCGCTTGTTGATCATCCGTCGCTCCTCATTGTCGGACAGGCAATTTTATAGTTTTTTTCGCAAGTTTCCAAGCTCTTCAGCGATTGCCTGCATTTCGCTTGGACTAAATGTTTGCTTTTTCATCACCATATCGTATATATCTTTTAATTCATCGTATAGCTGTTCATCGAAATGGTCCGGTTTAATGGCATCAAAATTTAATACTTTTAACTTTTCTTTTATTTGTTCGATCATTTGTTCAACGGATAAATGCATCGTCGTCATCCTTTCCTGTATGCTTGCGTCTATTGTATCATTGTTTAAAGGTTCATTCTACTTTGTTTTAAGGAGTGAGAGGAAATGATTCATGTATTATTCGTTTGTTTAGGGAATATTTGTCGTTCGCCGATGGCAGAAGCTGTATTTCGTCACCTTGTAAAACAAGAAGGGCTCGATCATGTCATTTCTGTTGATTCGGCAGGAACGGGCAATTGGCATGTGGGGAAACCACCACATCACGGGACTCAGCGTATTTTAACGGAAAAACAAATTGACTTTACAGGGTTAAAAGCACGTCAAATTTCAAAAGAAGATTTTCATACATTCGATTATATTATCGGAATGGATAGCGATAATATCGCTCATCTTCGTCGCCTTGTTGGCGATTCGTCGCACGCTGTCATTGCTCGTTTTATGGATTTTGTGCCAAACCGTCGCGTAGACGATGTCCCTGATCCGTACTTTACAGGAAATTTTGAAGAAGTGTACGAATTAGTCGAAGAAGGATGTAAACATATATTAGAGCGAATAAAACGAGATCATTCGTTGTAAGGGGGAGAAGACGATGGGAAAGGGGAAATGGATTGCATTAGCAGGGATAGCTTTGTTGCTAGCGAATAACAAAACAAGACAAGTCATTAAAGAAACGTGTCGTGAGTGGATGGATAGCGTAGAACAAGTAAAGGGGACTGTTCATCAAACGAGACAACATGTAGACGAGATGATGAATGATTTGCAGTTCATTGTGAATAAACTAAGTGAAGTGAAAGAAACAACACCGCAAGTGATGGAGTGGATCGGAGAGTTAATTCGCAAACGCTCCACATAAGGAGCGAGGTGGTGAGGAAATGATTATTAGCTTTTCTGTTGTTCGTGAGCTAATCAAGCGGTTTAATGAAGATGAAATTTTTGATCTATCTGCAGAATTAGCATATTTCTTTTTGCTTTCCTTATTTCCGTTTTTACTGTTTTTGTTGACGTTTTTGTCGTATTTGCCGATTCCGCATGAAGATGTCATAGCCTTTTTCAGTCAATATGCTCCGAGCGAAACGGCACATTTAATCGAAACAAACGTCAAACAGCTTATGGAATCACAAAGCGGAAAATGGCTATCCTTTAGCGTCCTTGCGACCGTATGGGCGGCATCAAACGGCATGTCAGCCATTATTCGCGCTTTAAATCGTGCGTATGATGTGAAAGAAACGCGTTCCTTTTTCGTCGCACGTGGCGTTTCAATTTTGCTTACATTTGCGATGATTTTCGTCATTATTGTGGCACTCGTTTTTCCTGTATTCGGAAAAATGATTGGTACATTTCTTTTTTCAGCATTTGGTCTTTCCGATGTGTTTTTACACGTATGGGAAACGATTCGTTGGTTTGTTAGTTTCGTCATTTTATTTTTTGTTTTTTCTGTGTTATACGTTTTTGCCCCAAGCAAATATGTCCGGTTTCGCGACGTATGGATAGGAGCGTTATTTGCGACTGTAGGTTGGATGGGCGTCTCACTTGCTTTTTCTACCTATGTAAACCAATTCGGTAACTATTCTGCGATGTATGGCAGCTTAGGCGGAATTATTGCGTTAATGGTTTGGTTTTATTTATCTGGCATGATGATTGTATTAGGTGGGGAGCTAAACGCTATTTTTTGTTGTAAACGAGAAGGAAATATGCGCATACGGTAGTTATTCCCTCTTATAAAAAAACGCGGTTAAGCCATATTAAAAGTGAACGTGGATATGAGGGGGGACTATACGTGACGAAAAAAACGAAAAAAGACGGTGGAACAAAGCAAAAAGGAAAAAACCGCCCGAAACATAAAACGAGCAGTAGCGCGAACGGACAAAACGGATATCACTAAAGAGAAGAGGGATGCGGTACGCATCCCTCTTTATTCTGCGATTTCTTCGTAATGATAGTATGTTTGGTTGTAAATATGCTCAATTTCTGCATCAGTCATATAAACGAGTTGTTCTTGATTAAAGCCCCGTAATTTTGTAATAAACTCAATCATATTTTTTCTTTCTTCTCTGCTCATTATGATCGCTCTCCCCTCTGTTTTAAAACAGTCTATTTTGTTTAATTGTATTATATAACAGAGGGTTAAAAAGCGTCAATGTTTTTTTCTTGTTTTTTCGAAAAAAATTTTGAAAATTTCGTGAACGGACGCTGGGCAAGTAATAAAAGAAACAGTAGCGAACTCACGCTGAAGAAAAATAGCCTTTCTTGCTGTTGTAATACAATGCCCCCAATCGCAGGTCCACATATGCTGCCGATGCTATATAACATCCCGCATAAAATGTTGCCGACAGGAAGAAGCGATTTTGGCAACAAATCGGTCATATACGCCATGCCGAGTGAAAAAAGTGAACCAACAAACATACCAGCAATGAAAAAGCACATCGTTAGTAGTATAGGAGAAGAGAACGATTGCGCAATCATAAAACAAATGGTGCCAATGGTTAACGAAACAACAATGATCGTTTTGCGTGAAAAGCGGTCACTTAACGTTCCAAGTGGAAGTTGAAAAGCGATTCCCCCAAGCGCAAACGCAGGAAGCATTATCGCGACCGTCTCCACGTGTAAGCCGTTTCGTAACGCATACACGGGAAACATGCTATGGAGTGATGCTTCTAAAAAGCCGTAACCAAATGGCAACAACAAAGCTGGCCATGCTTGTTTCCACGCACGAAAAAAGCGCATGACCCCGATTTTCTCGGCTTCCGTCGCTTGTGGATACGTATGTGGTAGGAAAAATAATAACATCCATCCACATAAGCTAAGGAATGACGAAACGATAAACGGTAACGCTTCGTGTACGTAAACGAGCGGAACGAGAAGCGGACCGATCATAAAACCAACACCGAACGATAAACCATACAACGAAATATTACGACCGCGTCGATGAATGGGAGAAGCGTATGTAATCCACGTTTGTGAACCGAAATGAAGGATATGGTCGCCAATTCCGATTAACAAACGAAGCACAAACCAAAACGATAGTGATGATGAAATCGGAAACATCGCTAAAGAAGCAATAACGATCGCTCCACCGAGCATAATAAGACGTTTAAAGCCGTAACGACGAAGTGGGCGTTCTAAAAACGGAGAGACGATTAGGACGCCGATATACATCGCTGTCGCGTGTATGCCGCTCAACGAAGAACGAATGCCGCTCTGTTCAAAGATGACAGAAATGAGCGGTAACAACAGTCCTTGGGAAAGACCCGAAATCATGACAATGCTAACTAAAATGAAAAAGTGACGTTGTTGCATAATTCCCTCCTGTAATATATTCACTATGTTCGATGTTAAAGCGTTTCATAAAAAGAAGCAATAATGATCGTTCACGGATTTTTTGTATAGAGAGGATAAATTGTTTACTTTTGAAAAAAATAACGATGAACAACGTAAAAAGGAAAGGGGCTTACGTATGAAGAGATGGTTTGCTTTCAGCATGATGTTTATTTTCTTCTGTATGCCAACGATGGGCGAAGCAACTGTCAAGCTCCCGCCATCGGTCATTGACATTTCAAAAGAAAACACGTATCCAAATCCGACGCAAAATTTACCTTATTTGCAACCGAGCGAATTAGCAAAACAACTGCTTCAGTCCGCGAATGTTAAAATTGAAAATCCGGAATTAATTCGTCTTTTAAACGAATCGTCGATTTCGAGTACACCGTTTGCGTTTGGTTATGAAGCAACGATTTATTTAGGACAATGGCCATTGAATTATGAATCAACGGAAACATCGACAAATTGGGAGTATCAAAAAGTAAATACGAATTTTATTGACAATCGTGGTGGGAAAACGGCTGTTCGATTGACGTATCGCCAAGAGATGCAAAAACAAGTGCGCGGTGGGTTGACCGCAAGCATCCCGAATGAAGAAGATGTGAAAAAAATGATGTTGTTGACAGCGATGAAAAAGACGAATTTACCGCTCTCTTTTAGCACGTGGATCGGCATGGGGACGAAAAAGGAACAAGCATATAACGTTCCACCAAAAAAATTAGGCTATTTATATGCCTATGCTCCTGCGGTAAACGAAAAAGGAAAAGTCACATATGGAGAAGTGTATATTGTTTTAAAAGGGAAGAAAAAGAGCATTGTCGTGAAAAACGTAACATCGCAAGGTATCGGTGCTTGGATTCCTGTGCAAGACCGTCTATCATTCGCATTTGTTGCTAGCGACGTACCACGATGACAAGAAAAAGCTTGTCGAGCGTTCGACAAGCTTTTTATCGTTCAATTTTTGCTTTTCGCGTCGTAAAATCAACGTCTGGGTAATAACGGTTTTTCACGAGCACGTTCGGTCCTAAACATTTCACCGCAGGGCAGTGGCAATTTAATGATTTTGCTAAATGAGATGCCATCCATTTGTCATAAGCAGAAAGAAGCGAGTCGGTTTGAATGTTTCCGAGCGTCGGTTCATCACCGAAATCAGTCACAATGATATCACCTGTAAAGATGTTGACGTTTAACCGCGAACGTCCATCTGGATCGTTTCGTACTGTAACATTTTTACTTGCATATAAACGTTTTAAGAGAGCTAAATCTTCTTCGTTGTCACTACATGGATAAAATGGTAACGTACCGAATAACATCCAAACGTTTTCATCCCGTATATCAAGCAAATGATGGATCGTTTCACGCAGTTCATCTAATGTTAATGTTTCTAGGCTACTAGCGAAGTCGCTCGGATACATCGGATGTACTTCGTGGCGTTTACAACCCATTTCGTTTACAATTTGGCGATGGATCGTTTCTAAATGTGGACGCGTCCGTTTATTTAGCATCGTTTCTGCAGATACGATGACGCCCGTTTTCGAAATGGCACGTGCATTTTCGATCATGCGTATAAAATAACGTTCACGTTGTGCGACGGTTGGCTTTTTCTCCATCATCGCAAAACCGCCTTCGACAAAATCATCGATCGTGCCCCAGTTATGCGAAATATGCAAAACATCTAAGTAAGGGATAATTTTTTCGTACCGTTCTAAATCGAGCGTTAAGTTCGAGTTGATTTGTGTGCGCACCCCCCGCTCATGTGCGTATTTTAACAGCGGCACGACGTATTGCTCAACAGATTTCATCGAAAGCATTGGTTCACCGCCTGTAATGCTTAACGAGCGCAAGTGCGGAATTTCATCGAGACGGCGAAGAAGAAGATCAAGCGGCAACGCCTCAGGATCTTTCGTACGCAACGTATAACCGACTGCACAATGCTCACAACGCATATTACAGAGCGTCGTTGTCGTAAACTCGATATTTGTCAACTGCATGCTGCCGTACTGTTCGACATCCATATATGCTTCCCATGGATCAAACGTAGGAGTAATCGCTTGACGCAATAATGTTCCCATAATCAAGCTCCTTTTAATTAAAATAGACCTAACGATAATTATGCAAATGAAATGGAACGATTGTCAACGATGTTGCGATCGTGTACGATAAAGAAAAAGCGAGGTGACGACGTTGGGCAACGCAGTATCAGATCAAAATCTACAACTATCCTATTTAAAAACGCGCTTAAATATGTTTCTTGAAGTGCTCGAAGCGCTCGATCCAGAAACGGCTGAATTAGAAGATATTGACCGTCTCATTCAAATGATTGATGATTTAGAAATGAAATACGAGCGGTTTAAAAAAGATTGGGAAAAAAGTCGCTAAGCGGCTTTTTTTCGCGTTTGAAAAAGATGTATAATACAAGTGGAGAATTCAAAAAATTGTTACATATTGAACAAAGGGGAAGGGAATCGTGATGGAAAAGTTTCAAGAAAGTATGTACAAGCTGATCGTTGAAACGTCAACGAAATTGCCGAAAGATGTACGACGTGCCATTTTAAAAGCAAAGCTACGCGAAAACGCAGGAACGAGAGCTGCGATGTCACTTGCGACGATCGTGCAAAACATTCAAATGGCAGATGAAAATGTATCGCCGATTTGTCAAGATACCGGATTGCCGACATTTAAAATTAGAGTGCCTGTAGGAGTTAACCAAATTGAGATGAAAGAGGCGATTCGTCGAGCGATCGCTCAAGCAACGAAAGACGGAAAATTGCGTCCAAACTCCGTTGATTCGCTAACAGGCGAAAATAGCGGTGATAATTTAGGGATCGGGCTACCTGTCATCAAATTCGAGCAATGGGAAAAAGATTACATTGATGTTCGCTTAATTTTAAAAGGTGGCGGCTGTGAAAATAAAAACATTCAATATAGCTTACCGTGTGAGTTAGAAGGGCTCGGTCGTGCCGGTCGTGACTTAGATGGCATTCGTAAATGTATTTTACATGCGGTATATCAAGCGCAAGGACAAGGCTGTAGCGCAGGATTCATTGGCGTTGGCATTGGCGGTGATCGTTCCTCTGGATACGACTTAGCAAAGGAACAGTTATTCCGTTCTGTTGACGATGTGAACCCGAATGAAGACTTGCGCAAATTAGAAGAATATATCATGGAAGCAGCCAATAAACTCGGCATCGGTACGATGGGATTTGGTGGGGAAACGACGCTACTTGGCTGTAAAATCGGCGTGATGCATCGCATCCCTGCCAGCTTTTTCGTTTCCGTTGCGTATAACTGTTGGGCGTTTCGTCGCCTAGGCGTCATCATTGATCCGCATACGGGCGATATTCAAGAATGGCTTTATCAAGAGGGAGACGATGTTGACTTCCAACAAGAAGAAACGGAAGTTGTGGGCGAAGCGCGTGAAGTGGTGCTTGAAGCGCCAATTACAGAAGAACAAATTCGCTCATTAAAAGTCGGCGATGTCGTTCGCATTAACGGCATGATTTATACAGGTCGCGACGCGATTCATAAACATTTAATGGACCATGATGCCCCTGTGGATTTAAACGGTCAAATTATTTATCACTGTGGACCGGTTATGTTAAAAGATGAAAATGGTAAATGGCACGTGAAAGCAGCGGGTCCGACGACAAGCATTCGTGAAGAACCGTATCAAGGGGAAATTATGAAAAAATTTGGTATTCGTGCAGTCATCGGAAAAGGTGGCATGGGGTCGAAAACGTTGGCGGCGTTAAAAGAACATGGGGGCGTGTACTTAAATGCTATTGGTGGTGCAGCGCAATATTATGCGGACTGTATCCAATCCGTTGAAGGCGTCGACTTTTTAGAATTTGGTATTCCAGAAGCGATGTGGCATTTGCGTGTAAAAGACTTTACCGCCGTCGTCACGATGGATTCGCACGGAAACAGCTTGCACGAAGATGTTGAAAAATCATCGCTTGAAAAATTAGCCCAGTTTAAAGAACGTGTATTTTAATGGAAATCCGTCTAGTGGTGAGCTAGGCGGATTTTTTATATCTCTTTTTGCACAACCTATTATTGAAATGAATACGGAGGTGCAAGCAGTGAAAAAAACGATCATGTTGCTTTTTTTCTTTTTATGTTTTCCGCTTAGTCAAGTTGATGCGATGTCATGGGGGTTTAAGCGAAGTGAAAATCATCTTCCTCCTTCTGCTGGAAAACAACTGGACGAATTACTTGCCAAATACGATGCATTTTATTTAGGCGATCCGACGAAAAAACATATTTACTTAACGTTTGATAACGGATATGAAAATGGCTATACAGCGCAAATTTTAGACGTGCTTAAAGAAAAAAACGTTCCTGCGACGTTTTTTGTAACTGGTCATTATTTACAATCGGCCCCTGATTTAGTGAAACGGATGGTGAACGAAGGGCATATTGTCGGCAATCACTCATGGCATCACCCCGATTTAACAACAGTTAGCGATGAAAAGTTACGTGAGGAGCTTGAAATGGTCAGAAAAAAAACAGAGCTGCTGACGGGGCAAAAGCATATGCGCTACCTTCGTCCACCGCGCGGTATTTTTGACGAACGGACGCTTGCAGCTGCACGTGAGCTTGGCTATTATCACGTTTTTTGGTCATTAGCTTTTGTTGATTGGCACGTGCACGATCAAAAAGGTTGGTTGTATGCCTACAATAACGTCATGAAACAAATTCATCCTGGTGCGATTATATTGTTGCATACGGTATCAAAAGATAATGCGGATGCGCTTGCGAAAATTATTGACGATTTGCGAAAAGAAGGATATGTTTTTAAAAGCTTAGATGATTTGATCTTGCAAAAAATGAACGTCCCTACTTGGCTTTTTTCCCTTTGACGATGTGCAAAGGGATTTGTTTCGTTATAATAGAAGGAAAAAAGGTTGGGATTGAAATGTGGCAACAACGAATCGAAGTGGAAGCGCCGTACGATTTTTCACGTGTGTTAGAGCGACTAGCGCAAGACCCGTTATCCGCCGTAGACATCGAAAAACAACAGCTAGTTATGCCTTTTTACATAAATGAAACTCCGGTTGCTGTTTCTGTTCGCAGTATCGGAACAAAACAAGAACCGGTTTTTCTTGTTGAAGCGCCGTACGAACAATTAAAAGAAGTGATATTGTCCCGTCTGTTTCACATATTGCATTGGGATCGCTCCCTTTTGCCGATTCATAAGCATTTTTTACAAACAGAATTGCGGGGCATTTTTCTTGAACACGAAGGAACACCGCTTGTATTAGAATCGGATTTATATTTTTGCTTGATAAAATGTATCATTCACCAGCAGCTACATATGAAAGTGGCGTACAAAATGACGGAGCGGTTTGTGAAAACGTTCGGACAGGAAATCGATGGCGTATGGTTTTATCCGCGCCCAGAACAAATCGCGCGCTTATCGTATGACGAACTGAAAGCGTTACAGTTTAGCGGAAAAAAAGCGGAGTATATGATTGATATATCACGATTAATCGTGGAAGGAAAGTTAGATCTTGAGCGACTAGTAGACGCAACGGACGAAGAAGTGATGAAAACGCTCCTTGCGATTCGCGGCATCGGTCCATGGACGGTGCAAAATTTCTTATTATTTGGGTTAGGACGGCCGAACTTATTTCCGAAAGCGGATATTGGGTTACAACGAGCGGTGCAAAAACTGCTCTCATTAGAAATGAAACCTTCGCTGGCGCAAATGGAGGCGTTAAGCAAGCGATGGGAGCCGTATTTAAGCTATGCATCGCTCTATTTATGGCGAAGTATTGAATAGGAGAGATAAGCAATGCTACAACAAGGACAGCAATTTCCATTAACGATTAAACGATTAGGCATTAACGGAGAAGGGGTCGGCTATTTTAAAAAACAAGTGGTGTTCGTTCCAGGAGCGCTTCCGGGAGAAGAAGTCGTCGTTCAGGCGACGAATGTGTATCCGACGTATGCCGAGGGGAAAATGGTGCGCATTCGCAAACGTTCACCTCATCGTGTGAAGCCCCTTTGTCCGGTATATGAACGGTGCGGCGGTTGTCAACTGCAACATCTTGACTATCACGCGCAATTAGAGGCAAAACGCGATATCGTCATTCAAGCACTGGAACGCCATAGTCGATTCAATGTAGAAGAACTTGATATTCGCCCGACGATTGGGATGGATGACCCGTGGCATTATCGCAATAAAAGCCAATTTCAAGTCGGAGTGAAAAAAGGGCGTGTCATCGCTGGACTTTACAGCATGAACTCGCACGAGCTCGTTGACATTGACCGCTGCTTGATTCAACATGACGCGACTAATCGCGTCACAAAGGTCGTGAAAGCGATTTTACAAGATTTGCGCATTCCGGTTTATCACGAACGAAAGAAAACAGGTGTTGTGCGCACGATTGTCGCCCGAGTCGGATTTTACACTGGCGATGTACAGCTTGTCATCGTGACAGCGACGAAAGAACTGCCGCGCAAACAGCTATTTGTAGCGGAAGTAAAACGTCGCCTGCCGGAAGTAAAATCGATCGCCCAAAACGTGAACGGTCAAAAAACGTCGCTTATTTTTGGCGATGAAACGATCGTTCTCGCAGGTGAACCGTACATTCAAGAAGTGCTCGGCGACTTATCTTTTGAGCTATCGGCTCGCGCCTTTTTCCAGCTTAATCCGATTCAAACGATCAAGCTATACGACGAAGTAAAAAAAGCAGCAGCACTAACGAAAAACGAACGCGTCGTCGACGCATATTGCGGCGTCGGCACAATCGGGCTTTGGCTCGCTCGCGAGGCAAAAGAAGTGCGCGGTATGGATACGATCCCCGAAGCGATTGACGATGCGCGCCAAAATGCCGAACGTCACGGCTTCACCAACGTCACTTATGCGGTTGGAAAAGCGGAAGTATTGTTGCCAACATGGGTGAAAGAAGGATGGAAACCAGACGTCATCGTCGTCGACCCACCGCGAACGGGCTGCGACAACGCTTTATTAAAAACGATGTTACAAGTGAAACCAAAAACGGTCGTATACGTTTCCTGCAACCCATCCAGCCTCGCCCGCGACATCGACACACTTGCGAAACAATATCGCGTCGAATACATCCAACCGTTCGACCTTTTTCCACATACGGCGCATGTCGAGAGTGTCGCGAAGTTGGTGAGGAAGTAATGAATGAAAACGATGTCACCATCGAATTGATAAGCAGAAGCTACGAAAAATTGTTTTGGAGAAGCATCCATCGTAAAAAAGCACATAACCGAACATGGTTACGTGCTTTTTTATCGATGAAAATGGGGTGTGATTACAACGTTGCGGAAGACGGTTTCAAAACACGATGTGAATCAAGTCAAAGAAGACGCAATGGAAGGAAAGTGTGTCGTTCTCGATTTAGTTGGGGATGAAAAATATGTTTATGCGTACAATGATGCCGTTCGGCTCGAGAGGAAGGAAGCGGAAGTTTTAGGTTACTTGATGGATCACGTGATGATATCGTGTTCGAAGCATAGCATCGAACAGGCCATTTGGTATGATCGACCAGTGGGTAATTCTGCAGTCAAGCGATATATCGCCAGTCTGAGAAGAAAGCTCGATCAAGCAATGGGGCGTGATGATATTGCGGAAAACATTTTAGTCACTACAGAAGAAGGATACGCATGGAAAGCAGACATTCCATCGATCGTCCTTCGTAACGGATAAAAAGCCCAGTTGCGATTTCGTAACCGGGATTTTTGTATACTTAGGATACAAATTGATGAGGAGGACGGTAACAATGAATTTAATGAAATTAGAAATGATGGATGCAACTGCTCGCATCGCGGAGGCGTTACAAATGAGAGGGTTATTTGTAGAAGTAAAAGACGATTTTATTATCCTAACAGACGGAAACACAAAAGCAGATATCAGCAAAGTTCGTGAGTTACTTCATCATCTCGGTATTCCAATCTTTTGGCAAGGAAACAAATTTCAAGTATTGGTTACCCGTGTACCAATTTCGATGATGAAACGCATCATGAATACACCAGGACGGGATTTTCCGATTTTCATGGAAGGCTATCACTACAAATGGAAGACGTTCGTCCAAAGACGATTCGGCATCAAAGTGAATGCGTTAGATTTGGATGCGAACATGGCGATGTTCGTGAAATCATTGAACCTTGCAGGCATCACGGCTCTTGCAGGATGTAACGGCCATCATCGCTACGCCCCAAATGTTCAACTATCAGGAGTATTCCAGGGAGCATGGTTTCAAGTAATTCAGGAAAAATATTTAAGCAACTGTTCTCTCCGCTACAAATGGAATGTTCATTACGGCAACGAATCCGGTTCTTGCATCACCGCTGACAAAGGCGAAGCGGAACGCTGGGATATGAATTTAATTTATCAAGATACAGTGCAGATGGCGCAAATCTTACAGAAACATGCAGCAGAGATCCGTGAGTTAAAGAGAGTGGCTTTTAAGCGGAAAGGCGAGATGAAGGAACAGGCTAAGCGATTTGTTCAGAAGAGAGAGTTTACGGAGCTTGTGGAGTGGATGAAAGAGAAATCAGGAAAATAATGTAGGAAGGCTGTTTTTGGTTGATAAATAGAATGGAAAGCTCTTCGTATATGGGTTTGTGGGCACCATCCGAAAGCAGTTGAATGGATAAGGGAAGTTCGGATGGTGTCAGACGATGGGGCGAACAGTGCCTGATCGCCATTCTTGTCCCATCTGATTATTGGGTCACATCATTTAAGGAAGCGTTTTTTTATTGTTTATCGGTCTATGTTTTGTACAAATCCGCTCACCATATTTGGGCTTCTCTTACCAAGCCTCGATTCGCTCTGATTTGAAGGGACAACGTTTGGAGAGTCGGGTTTTGGGATTTTGTTGGGGGATTTGATAAGTTTTTTTCATAGTTAAAGAAGAATACTCCCGCCTTCGTTAACTTAGGATGGGAGTTTTGTGTTTATAAAAGAGTGATGTTTTTGGGCGTGTCACAGGAATTTTTTACATTAATAAGCAAACATTTCACCTCTGCTGCATGAAATATGTTACAATAACTAGCGCTAATAAGGGTGAAAGGTGGAAGCATCATGCGTTTTGACATTCGGTTAGATGGTTATATCGTCAACTGTGACCAAGATCACGATGAATTTTTGGCGGCATTCACTGAGTGGCTCGAGTCAAACGGTTGGGGATACGCAGGAATGTCCTTACCAGTTACAGATGATGAGGATATCGAAGCAGAAATTGAAAAAATGTTGACAAATGATCATTATAAAAAGAGGGGGACGTTTTCGTTGCCTGATGATGGCGAAGGAGAGGAAGAGAGCGAGTGAGCTCTCTTTATTGGTGTAAGTGTGATGTAATAGAAAAGAAAGAAGGAACTTTGAAAGATACAATCTATTATTGTTAATGGTTGGTGCTTTTCTGTGAAAATAACGAGAGTTCAAAGTATTATTTTTATGCTTAGATTTTTAGTAAATTTTACTCATGTGCGCTTTTATTCGACATATTTCTACATTTTTTTCACTGTTATTTTAGTAGAATATAATCGTTTAAAATGATGCTTCTTGTTCGGCTTTTTAATAACTTTATCTGATTTGTAAGGAGTTTCGTTAAACCATGTCAAAAGGGATGATTGATAATAAACAGAGCGGTTTAGTAGGAGACGTATTAAAAGAAAATATTACAAAAGGCAGTAAGTTATCAGTTGCTGCAGCCCACTTTACTTTGTATGCGTTTGTCGAATTAAAGAAAGAGCTTTCTCAGTTAGAAGAATTTCGCTTTATTTTTACAGAACCGGCTTTCGTGCAAGGTGACAATTTATTAAAAGAGCAAATTGAAAAAAACGAAGCATTATTGTATGGAGTCGAAGAAGAACAAAAGTATAAAACGGAATTAAACCAATCATATATCGCCAAAGAATTTGCGAAATGGCTCAAACAAAAAGCACAAATAAAATCCGTTAAAAATCAAAAAATTCAAGGTGGACTGTACCATGTTCACAACAAAGACGGAACGCAAATCGGCCTTGTCGGTGGAGCACCATTCTCAAGTCCAGGACTAGGCTATAGCAACTCATCAAATATGTACATTAACAACATCGTTGATGATATATATACATGCACCTTAAACCCATGACTTCTGTATGAACACCTTTTTTCATGGCTATACTGCTCCTAAATATTTCTACACAAAAGGAGCGGAATTGGCATGAAACGTTTGAAAATCACAAATGATCACGGTTGGACACCTCGAACACTTCGGAAACAAGAACGGAAAATCAAAGATGCTTCTCTTCGCGTTCGGGTGACCGCTGTTCGTCTTGTCATGGAAGGTCACCTCGGTAAAGATGTCGCGAAAATGGTCAACGTATGCCGTCAATCGGTTGCCCTCTACGTTGCACGTTTTAATCAAGGTGGGCTCGATCATCTACTCGATCGTCGCTTACCACCTGGTCGCGTGCCATTTCTTACGGAAGAACAACAACAAGAAATCAGACAACTCGTGTTAACTACTACACCTGTGGATGCTGGCTGGGGCATCGCTTCGTCATGGAACACGCGCATTTTACAATCTTACATTCAACAAACCTATGGTGTTTCCATGTCACGGGAAGGGATTCGCAAGTTGTTGCATCGTTTGCGTTTGTCATGGACACGCCCCACTTACAAGCTCGTGAAAGGGGATGTCAAACGTCAATCTGCTTTTCAAAAAGAGCTTGAATTTACAAAAAACCAATAACCGAGAATGTTACCATGTTTTATGTGGATGAGACGCATGTTCGTGCTTATCAAGCGCTACGTACGACATGGGCAGAAGTAGGAAATCAAAAACAAGTGCCAAGCTACGGTCACCATGCCCACGTTTCTATTTTTGGTGCAGTTGACGTTCAACAAGGCGATGTTGTTTTCCATCGTGCATCATCCGCCAATGCCGAAACCTTCCTCGACTTTTTGCGCCTGTTGAAAGAGAAATATGCGGATCGATTCCTCGTGCTTGTGTTAGACAATGCGCGTATTCATCATGCCAAGATGGTACAAGCCTTTCTTGATGGCGAGGAAGGTGCTGCTTTTCATTTCATCTTTTTGCCGCCGTATTCTCCACAGTTAAACCCGATTGAACGGTTATGGAAGTGGTTGAAAGATGAGGTGATTGCCAACGTTTTTCACAAGGATCAAAATGACATTGCCCAATCCATTACTCGCTTTGAACAGTACGTCTTACAGCACCCTGATGAGGTGTTACGCCGCATCGGGTGTGCTGCGTAAATCAGAGGTTAAAATTTTAAATTGGATGTATATAAGTTGTCCATTTTTTATCAATTCTCGAAGCGGGATGTCAAACCTTTTGGTTATTATTGTTGAAATAAAGGAAGTTTTTGGGTTATTCGTCGAAACTCATGAATGCACCGAGGCGATTTTTCGAATGGGGAAAACGTGATAAGATGAAAAACAGAGGCAGGTGAAAGGGATTGTGGCAACTATTTTTATCGATGTTTGAACGGCTGAGCATGATTGTGATGATGGCTTTTTTATTGACGAGATTATCATACTTTCGTAAATTAATTGAGCATCAAGAAATCGGACGAACACAACGATGGACGATTATGCTTATTTTTGGCATGTTTGGAATTATTGGTACATACACCGGCTTAACTGTTCACGTAGAGACAACGGAAATTTCAAAGTGGGCGTTCCATTTGAAGGAAGAAGAAGCGATTGCGAACTCTCGCGTCATCGGTGTGGTGATCGCGGGTTTGCTTGGAGGATGGAGAGTTGGATTAGGCGCAGGGTTGATTGCGGGCGGTCATCGCTTATTGCTTGGCGGGTTCACCGCTGCAGCTTGCGGAATTTCGACGATGGTGGCTGGATTAATCGCAGGGCTTGTATATCGTGCCAGAAACAGAGCGGCATTGTCCCCATTGGCCGCTCTTGTTGTCGGAATGGGAGCGGAAGCGCTTCAAATGTTGGTCATTTTATTAACAGCGAAGCCGTTTGAACGAGCGGAAGCGCTTGTTGAAGCGATCGGCGTTCCAATGATTGTCGCCAACGGGATTGGAAGTGCGATTTTTGTGCTCGTCATTCGCCATTTGTTTCAAGAAGAAGAAAAAGCAGGTGCCTTACAAGCTGAGAAAGCGATGCGGCTAGCTGAGGCTACTGTTCAACATTTGCGCAACGGCCTCACAGCTCATTCAGCACAAGCCATTTGTGAACTTTTTATTCGTGAAGTGCCATCGATTGCGGTGGCGGTAACGAATCGCAGTCATATCCTCGCCCATGTTGGGGTAGGGGCGGATCATCATTTCGTAGGTGAACCGATTCAAACAGAAACGACGCGAAAAGTCATTGAAACAGGGGAAATGATGGTGGTTTATGATCGAGTGATTTGCGATCATGAACAATGTCCGTTACAAAAAGCGATTATTGCTCCGCTCAAACGAAAAGATGAAACGATCGGAACATTGAAATTTTACTTTCGATCCGAGGACGATCTATCATCCATTACACTTGAATTTGTAAAAGGGCTGTCTTCCCTCTTAAGTTTACAGCTTGAAATCGCCGAAGCAGAAAAATACTATCAACTGATGAAAGAAGCAGAAATTAAGGCGCTTCATGCGCAAGTACATCCTCACTTTTTGTTCAATGCTTTAAATACGATCATTTCGTACATTCGCATCAACCCGAATAAAGCGCGAGAGCTTTTGTTGTCCCTTGCTCATTATTTGCGGCGAAATTTAGCCAGTTCAACGCAAATGTTGTCCACGTTAGAAGAAGAGTTAAAACATGTTCGAGCGTATTTAACGATTGAGGAAGCACGTTTTCAAGATAAATTGCATGTCATATATAACATTGAACATGGATTCGAACAGCTGATGCTGCCAACGATGACGCTTCAGCCGCTCGTTGAAAACGCGATCAAGCATGGGCTTCGCCACATGAAACAAGGAAGCGAAATCGTCATTTCTGTTCAATCAAGCGGCAATGAAGTGCATATTTCTGTGTCTGACAATGGAAAAGGAATCGAGCAAGCACGATTAGCGGAATTGCTAAAAAAACCGGTTTCGTCGCAGCAAGGGGCGGGAATTGGTTTATACAACGTGAACGAGCGTCTAAAATCGTTGTTGGGCGAACATGTCCAACTTTCGATTCAATCAATGGAAGGAAAAGGAACAACCGTTCAAATCAAAATCCCATATTCAAAGAAAAAAAGAAGGGAGGATTCCGTTGAACATCCGTGTCATGATTATCGATGATGAAATGTTAAGTCGCGAAGAATTGAAGCATTTGCTGAGTCAGTATTCCATGCTGGAAATCGTGGCAGAGGCTGATAGCGGTGAACGAGCGTTAGAAAAAATGATCGCCATTCAGCCAGACGTTGTTTTTTTGGATATTGAAATGGGGGAGCTGTCTGGATTGCAGCTAGCGAAAATACTGCAACAAATGAAAAAGCCGCCAAGCATTGTTTTTGCAACCGCGTATCCGAATTATGCGGCGGAAGCGTTTCGGTATGAGGCGGTGGACTACTTATTAAAACCGTTTGATGAACAGCAAGTAGGTGAAACGGTTGAACGGCTGATTCGAAAATTTGCAGAAAAAACAGAGGTGAAAACCGCAACGCGGAAGCTAGCCATTGAAGCCAATGATGGAATTGTGTATGTATCTCCAGCCGATATTTTGTTTTGTTTCCGCAAAGAACG
Organism: Anoxybacillus sp. LAT27; assembly: GCF_022030075.1. Taxonomy (NCBI): domain Bacteria; kingdom Bacillati; phylum Bacillota; class Bacilli; order Caryophanales; family Anoxybacillaceae; genus Anoxybacillus; species Anoxybacillus sp. LAT27. The sequence continues at coordinate 3,265 of NZ_JAIWYK010000073.1, read as the reverse complement.
GGACACGGCTATTGTGACAGCTGACAAAACGTATTACACAAAATTGACGTTAAAAGATTTGGAACAAAAACTAAAAGACGGTTTCTTTTTTCGAACGCATAAAAGTTATTTAGTTAATCTCGAAAAAGTGGAACAGCTCATTCCATGGTTCAATGGGGCGTACGAACTGACATTGTCGGGAAGCGATGAAAAAATTCCTGTGAGCCGCAACTACGTCAAAACGTTACGTCAGCATTTAGAATTGTGACAAATTTGTGACACGTCAATCAGAAAATCAAACATCTTACCTCTGCTTTTTTGCATGATAAACGAAAACCTCCCAAAATCAAGTTCCGATTTTATAAGATGTGAATGAAAACGCATACAAATAGGGGGAGGTTCACATGATTACCTTTATTGTTTCGGTCTTATTATTAATTATTGGATATTTTACGTATGGAAAGTTCGTTGAAAAAGTGTTTGGGATCAAAGAAAAGCGCCCAACGCCAGCTTATACACTTCAAGATGGTGTAGACTATGTTCCGATGGACACGAAACGAAATTCGCTTATTCAGTTATTGAACATCGCCGGGGTTGGTCCGATTTTTGGTCCGATTTTAGGGGCATTATACGGTCCAGTTGCTTTCCTTTGGATTGTTCTCGGCTCGATTTTCGCCGGGGCGGTGCATGATTATTTAACAGGGATGATTTCTCTGCGCAATCGCGGGGCTCACGTTCCTGAGTTGGCAGGAAAATTTTTAGGAAAAGGCATGAAGCATGTTGTAAACGCTTTTACAGTTTTATTGTTGTTGCTTGTAGGAACCGTTTTCGTACAAGCGCCAGCTTCTCTTATTCATAACCTTATGGAACAAAAGGTAGCGTTATCCATTATCGTTGGTGCGATTTTTTTCTACTATATCATCGCGACACTTTTACCAATCGATAAAGTGATCGGTCGGATTTATCCGATTTTTGGCTTGTTGCTTTTAATCAGTGCAATCGGTGTTGGCGGAGGTCTTGTCATCCAAGGTGCGCCGATTCCAGAGCTGCAATTAACGAATATGCATCCAGATAACTTGCCGATTTTCCCGCTTTTATTTTTAACGATTTCTTGCGGGGCGTTATCAGGATTCCATGCGACACAATCGCCAATCATTTCGCGAACAACACAAAATGAAAAGCAAGGCCGCCTCATTTTCTACGGAATGATGATTGCAGAAGGAATTATTGCGATGATTTGGGCGGCTGCAGCGATGAGCTTATTTAGCGGAAACGAATTAAACGAAATCATTCAAACAGGGGGACCAGCTGCCGTTGTCAATGAAGTAGCGGTGCGTATGCTTGGAGCCATTGGCGGTACGCTTGCGGTTCTCGGTGTGATCATTTTGCCGATCACTTCAGGTGATACAGCTTTTCGCAGCTGCCGAATGATTATTGCCGATTACTTTAACGTGGCACAAAAGAAACTTCGAAGTCGCTTATGGATTGCGATTCCTTTATTCGCTCTCTCTTATGCACTTACGAAAATGGACTTCAGCATCTTATGGCGCTATTTCTCTTGGGCAAACCAATCAACAGCAGCGATTGCCCTTTGGATCGGAGCGATGTATCTGATTTTATCAAAGAAAAATTATTTTATTGCGATGATTCCGGCGATCTTTATGACGACGGTAACATTGACGTATATTTTCAATGCCAAAATCGGATTTAATCTTCCAATGGGCATTTCTTATGTGATGGCAGTCATTGGCACTGTTGGCATCATTGCGGCCTTCTATGCAGCAGCACGGAAAAAAGAAAAAGAGCTAACCTCAGTAGATGATGGATTAGATCGGGTGGCGTAGATGGGTTGCTGCAATCATCGCTATCGCGAACATGTCGAAGCGGAGGAATGCCGAATCAACATGAAAGGGAGCGAACGCCTTCCGCTTTCGCTAAAATTAATCATGATCATTATTTTACTTATTGCAATCGTGATCTCTCTTTTATAGAGAGATCTTTTTTTGCATGTTTCTTTCTCTTATGTGCGTTATTTGGTAAAATTACGATATCAAAAATCGGGAGGGATGCCAATGAAATGGACGGTACGAAAAAAATTATACGCCGGCTTCTCTACGGTTTTTATCATTTTAATCGCCATGATGGCCGTAGTTTGCGTGCCTGGCACGCCCCGAAGTGTGTCGAAGATTGTTAGAATATCAGAAAAAGAGAGTCCGTAATTCCAAAAAATCACTCGGCTCTCTTCTTGTCTTTATTCAGAAAATTCTGTTTTAATTCTTGGTTTTTTCTCCTTCATTCCGCTTTAATGCTTTAATAAAATCGTATCCACCTATCTCCTCTCAAAAATTTCCACGAAAGGATGGTCTCCAATGACAGAAGAATACCTCGATTTGAAAATGGATTTTATGTTTAAGCAATTGTTCGGCCACCCAAGCCGAAAGAGAATTACGATCGCGTTTTTGAACGGGATTTTAAACCACACGGGTCGCGATCGGATTGTCAATGTGCAATATGAAAACACCGAGCTTCCAAAAGAGACAGTATTGATTTGTACATTAATTATACGGGAAACAAAAAGGGAAAATCATGAATGAGATTGACAACATTGTCGGCATTTATTCGTGTGATGTGCTGTCTTTCGATTCGCTGAATGAGGAAATCTAACGGCAAATTGAGCGCGATGGAATAATGATTTATGAGAAGTCTCTATCTTGAATTATGTCTTTGCTTAAATAACATGCTCGGACGGCGCGTATCTGCACCGCCCGCTTTACTGCTCATAAAAAAGAATCGCTTTCGTGAACTCGGTAAAGTCGGTTAGATGGTGATCAAGTATTTTTTGTAAAATTGTCAAATTAATTTCCTGGTAGTCGTGAACGGCGATGTTTCTAAATCCGACCATCGCTTTCATTTTTTGTGAAACAAAAGGAGTGATGATGCCATGCTGTTCTAAAAGAGAAAAAGCGTCTCGACTGTTTTGGGGGAGGCCTAGCTTTTTCTGTGCGACCATGTGCATCGCCAGGTCGATGCTTGCTTCACATGCTCGTTGGAGATTTAAGATAACGGAGTCGTAACTATTCAGTCACATCATAAAGTGAGCTGAATATTTTCTTCTTTCCTTGTCTATGATGTGAATACTGATAGACAAGGAGGTGAATCGCATGTTGACGGTACAACAAGCTGTATTTACAGTTGAGAGCTTAATCGGCAAAGTTCAACAACAAAAACAGCTCATTCATCAACTCGTTCAAGAAAATGAACATTTGCGTCACGAAATCAAACAACT
>NZ_JAIWYK010000236.1:0-250 GCF_022030075.1 Anoxybacillus sp. LAT27 | reverse complement strand
CGGCGATGCTTTGCAGCAGGTACGAGCTGCCGATGTCCACCTTGGCCGAATTGTAGCGGCTGGTCATGATGATGGCCGCCACCGCCGCCATCAACGCGGCGAACAGGTAGACCCACAGGACGACCCGGGTCGTGTTGATCCCGGAAAACAGCGTCGCCGTCGGGTTGTTGCCGAACATGTAGACGCTGCGGCCCCACGCCGTCTTGTTCAGCAGAATGGACAGGATCACGGCAATCGCCGCAAAGATCAG
>NZ_JAIWYK010000235.1:0-250 GCF_022030075.1 Anoxybacillus sp. LAT27 | reverse complement strand
CAACGGCTTTACCGTGCTGAAATGGTTGATTTATCTCTTTTTCCTTGTGTTTTTGCTGGTCCCGCTGTTTTCCATCCTGCTCGTCAGCCTGACGGGAGAGCCGGTCAACCTGTTTGGCAGCCTGACCAGTCAGAAAATTTTGTCGTCCACGCTGAAGAAGCTCTCTCACCTGTCGCTGGACGCGTACTCGTCGCTGTTTGAAGGCACGGGGTACTTCGCCGCGCTGGTCAACAGCCTGAAGCTGAGCACG
>NZ_JAIWYK010000234.1:0-252 GCF_022030075.1 Anoxybacillus sp. LAT27 | reverse complement strand
GGGCTAGCGCCGCCATGGCGGCTGGGTCCTCACCATGGTTGGAGCAGCCATCGGTAATGAGCAAAATTTGCCGCAACGTTACCTTTCGCACGTTCGTTCCCCTCCTTGGCGAATGTATTACCATCATCGCCGCAGGGGAACGTTTTTATACGCTAGCTATTGCGCCTTTTTCATATACATGTATGCCGGAATCGTCGCCCATTTCGGCGTATTGTGCCGAACTTTGGCGACAACGACGGTCATATCGTCTTC
>NZ_JAIWYK010000233.1:0-252 GCF_022030075.1 Anoxybacillus sp. LAT27 | reverse complement strand
CGGGGAACGATACGCTCGAACGCGTCTATCACCAAACGGTGAAAAAAGTGACGGAAGACTATGAAGCGCTCCGCTTTAACACCGCCATTTCGCAGCTGATGGTGTTCATCAACGAAGCGTACAAAGCGGAGCAAATGAAAAAAGAATACATGGAAGGCTTCGTCAAGCTCTTGTCGCCGGTCTGCCCGCACATCGGCGAAGAATTGTGGCAAAAACTTGGCCACACGGACACGATCGCCTATGAATCGTGGC
>NZ_JAIWYK010000232.1:0-253 GCF_022030075.1 Anoxybacillus sp. LAT27 | reverse complement strand
AAGATGTTTCATGGACTCTCTCCCTCCTGTTTTATGGATGTTGGTCATCACCATCATAGCAGGGAGAGAGTCCTTTTTGCATGACATTTGCTTTTTCTACCGCGCTTCGCTTGGTGGCCCCGACGAGCGTCGCGAACAAAAGTTCGCAACCCTCGTCGGGGAATCATTCCGGAATGCCACCCACAAATATTTTACTCACACGTGGACTTTCCCTAGGTGTTTTTTGCAAGCAAAAAATGCAGAGAAGTGCAAG
>NZ_JAIWYK010000231.1:0-254 GCF_022030075.1 Anoxybacillus sp. LAT27 | reverse complement strand
GGTGGTCCTGGTAATCGACGTGGTGCTGGCAGTGGCCTGTTATGCGCTGCTGCGTTCCGGCTGGAAGATCAAGAATTGATCCGCCACCGGGCTTCAGTGGCGCTGGGATTGGCGCTCGCGGCGTGCAGCAAGCCCGCCGCGCAGCCGGTTGCGTCGCGTCAGGCACCGGCGGAACCCGCAGTCCGCATCGCGCAAGCGGGCAGCACGATCCTGATCCCGACGGTGGCCGGGCAGGGCACCGTGGCGTTGCGGGA
>NZ_JAIWYK010000230.1:0-254 GCF_022030075.1 Anoxybacillus sp. LAT27 | reverse complement strand
ACAGGACGACGATCTTGCCGCGCGCATCGACCCCGGCATAATCGTCGCGACCGATTTCGGGGGCGACGATGCCCTGGCCGACAAAGACGACCGGCGCGGTGATCTTGGTCTCACGCGCGGCGGGGTTGGCGCTGGGCACGTAATCGGTGCCAAAGGTCAGCGGCGTGGTGCCTTTCTTGTCGGTCAGCGCGAAGCTGCCCTGGTCCGCCGATTTGTACAGGACGAGCGGCACGCGCTGGAGATAGCCGCCGTCA
>NZ_JAIWYK010000229.1:0-254 GCF_022030075.1 Anoxybacillus sp. LAT27 | reverse complement strand
CGCGCGACGGGGCGCTGCGTGCGCTCAAATTCGCCAAGGCAGCGGGCGTGAAGCGCGTGGTGATGACCTCGTCGGTCGCCGCGATCGCTTATGGTCACGGCAAGAAGATCGCGAAATATAGCGAGGCGGACTGGACCAACATCAACGGCCCCGACGTCCATGCCTATGCCAAGTCCAAGACCATTGCCGAACGCGCCGCGCGCGACTGGATCGCGACCGAAGGCGGCGATATGGAATATTGCGCAATCAATCCC
>NZ_JAIWYK010000228.1:0-254 GCF_022030075.1 Anoxybacillus sp. LAT27 | reverse complement strand
CGACGATCGCCACCGGCAGATTCATCGTCGACAGCACCATCAGAGCGGCAAATGTCGCACCGCCGCCCACTCCCGCCACTCCGAACGAACTGAGGGCAACGACGAGAATGAGCGTCAGAATGAACGACGGCGTCAGCGGGTCGACGCCAGCAGCCGGAGCCGCCATCACGGCCAGCATCGCCGGATAAATCCCCGCGCAGCCGTTTTGGCCGATGGACAGTCCGAACGACCCGGCGAAGTTGGCAATTCCCTCC
>NZ_JAIWYK010000227.1:0-255 GCF_022030075.1 Anoxybacillus sp. LAT27 | reverse complement strand
CAAAGGGCTTGGGCTGAACACCTTTCATGACCTGATGGAACTGGCCGCGCCGCATATCGACATTTACAAACTGGGGTTTGGCACCTCGACGCTCTATCCCGCCGGCGTCCTGTACCAAAAAGTGGCGCTCGCCAAGGCACTGGACCTGCACATCATGCCGGGCGGCACGCTGTTTGAAATCGCCATCCGGCATTCGCCGCCGGAGACGTACATGGCCCGGCTGCTCGACCTCGGTTTCAACGCGGTGGAGATTTC
>NZ_JAIWYK010000226.1:0-255 GCF_022030075.1 Anoxybacillus sp. LAT27 | reverse complement strand
CACTGCGGCACGAAGCGGTCGAGGCGGGCCACCAGCACAGTCATGTCGTCGACGATGCTGCCGGAGTGCTGCCGGATCACCCGCTCGAGCAGCAGGTCGGCCACTTCCTGCGGGTCGTCCGTCTGCAGTTCGGAAATCAACCGCTTCATCCAGGCCTGCCTGTTTTCGATGTGGCGGGGCGCCTCGTAGATGCCGTCGGACATCATGATCAGCAGGTCGCCCGGCTTCATCGTCCGCGAGACCACATCCACCTCG
>NZ_JAIWYK010000225.1:0-255 GCF_022030075.1 Anoxybacillus sp. LAT27 | reverse complement strand
CCGTTTCGTTGAGCTTGCTATGCCTCCGTCCGTAGACGAAATAAATGGCCAAGCCGATCAGCAGCCACGAGATAAAACCGATCCATGTCGTCATCGGGAGCTGAAGAACTAAGTAGCCGCAGAACAAGACGGCTAAAATCGGGATGACCGGAACGAACGGGACGCGGAACGCCCGCTTTAAGTTCGGCTGCGTTTTGCGCAGCACAAGAACGCCAATTGAAACGGTAATAAAGGCAAAGAGCGTCCCAATGTTCG
>NZ_JAIWYK010000224.1:0-255 GCF_022030075.1 Anoxybacillus sp. LAT27 | reverse complement strand
CAACCGTTGGCGGCGAAATTTTGGTCATTGGCGGCTCGCCGGGGAAAGAAAAAAGCACTCGTTGCGATCGCGCACCGAATGCTTGTCACCATTTACTGCATGCTTTCCCGAAAAGAACCGTTTTGGGGACCACAAGTAAGTTAGTATAGCCAAAATGAATACAGAATATACGAGATGCCTAAAAATAAGGCACCTCTGCTTTCCTGTTGTCTTTTTTGGCCATTTGTAGTGTATCCAAACTGATCACAGGATATA
>NZ_JAIWYK010000223.1:0-255 GCF_022030075.1 Anoxybacillus sp. LAT27 | reverse complement strand
GGCTCCAGCTGGACCTTGGCCTGAATGCCCTCGCTGCGCAGGAGGCCGATGAGCTGGATGGCGTGAACGATGTCGCTGTGGCCGTAGGTGATAGTCCGCTCCGGATCAAAATGGGGATCAAACCGCGTGTCCTTCAGGTTGTAGCCGGTGATCAGGTTTTGCTTGAGGCCTTCGTCCACTACTTTTTGCAGCTCTTCCGCCCGGATGATCTGCGACTCGTTCCAGGCCTGAACCAGTTTGCCAACGATGTCGTCA
>NZ_JAIWYK010000222.1:0-255 GCF_022030075.1 Anoxybacillus sp. LAT27 | reverse complement strand
CTCGCCATGAGTGGGTTTTGTTCCCTAATTGCTATGTAAGGCCGTGCACCTTCTGTCGATTAGCTGCCCCGAGCGTTGCTCAAGCAGTTAGCTCAGCCCAGGCGTCCCCGCGGCACATGGGAGCATCCGCTTACTGCTGCTTCCTTCCGGACCTGACAGGGTTCACGGAATCCCATTGCGCGGGACCCAGACGTCAACACCACTTGCTTGAGACAGGCCTCGCAACAGACTAACCTCGAGAAGGAATTCAGCCTC
>NZ_JAIWYK010000221.1:0-256 GCF_022030075.1 Anoxybacillus sp. LAT27 | reverse complement strand
GATTTTGGCCGCATGCTCGTACTCGATGGCGTCGTGCAAACGACCTCGATTGACGGCCATATTTATAACGAAATGATTTCGCACGTGCCGCTGCAGTTTCATCCGGAAGCGAAGCGGGTGCTCATCATCGGCGGCGGCGACTGCGGCGCAGCTCGTGAGACGGCGAAATACGCTCATCTTGAAGCCATCGATATGGTGGAAATCGACGAAAAAGTCGTCCGGGCGTGCAAAGAGCATTTGCCAGCCGTCTCCGGCA
>NZ_JAIWYK010000220.1:0-256 GCF_022030075.1 Anoxybacillus sp. LAT27 | reverse complement strand
GAGCAAGTGCTTCCGTATTTCCAGGATTAAACTTCAAAAGCTTATCAACTTGTTTTAACTCATCCTGAATACTTTTGCTCTTTTCTTCTACATTTGATAAAGCCTTTCCGAGCTTTGTCGTGTCCGCTCCTATGACCACGTTGATTCCACGAACAGACTCCGCCATGTTCTCACCTCCCTATCCGAAAAAGGCGTCTATATCCGCCTGCGTGGCCATTCTGCGTCGCGTTTTCGGCTTGCTAGTGGCCATATCAAC
>NZ_JAIWYK010000219.1:0-256 GCF_022030075.1 Anoxybacillus sp. LAT27 | reverse complement strand
GCCTCCACCATTCGCATCCGCTCTTCATCTTCATTGACCGTATTGCGGGTGAACAGCCGTCCGCGGCCGAGCTGCTCAAGGGCGCGCCGCAATTCTGGTTGAAAAATGATGATGATCGCGAGAAATCCCCAAATGATCGCCTGATCCATCAGCCATTGCAGCGTTGTCAAACCGAGATAATTGCTCACGAAACGAACCAAAATAATTAAAAAAATGCCTTTTAACAGCTGAATGGCCTTCGTCCCGCGAATCATCA
>NZ_JAIWYK010000218.1:0-256 GCF_022030075.1 Anoxybacillus sp. LAT27 | reverse complement strand
GACGCAAATACAGCGTCTTTTATTTTTTCTGGGATAAAAAACTATTATTCAGGTATGACGGTCAATGTGAAGGGATTCGGAAATTTTGACGGGAAGTACATCATCACACGAACAAGGTTTTCGGGTTCTTCATCTGGGACAGCGACATCTATAGAACTAAGAAAATGCTTGGAGGGATATTAATGGATATCGTCAGGGTTGGTATTGTGTCATCTGTCAATCCGGAAAAATGCAAAGCCAGAGTGGCTTTTGACGA